>JAOUKN010000117.1 GCA_029882515.1 Candidatus Bathyarchaeota archaeon | reverse complement strand
TTTGCAGCGATTTTCGTCACGTTCTTACCAATAACAGTTGTTGAAAGATTGCTTTTCACAGTTCTCACGGTCTATCTAGCATATGGGCTTATGATTGCTTTAAGGAAAAGCGGCATAATGGAGTTGAGATAAGCATGGATTATAAAGCCTCCCGCATACTTTACTTCCTGCTTTTCTATTTGGGCTGGGTTGGAATACTCTGGACGGTTTATGCTTTTTGCTTAAATACCTACAACAACACCATGACTACCTTTACAGAGAATCCATCCTTCTTTATTCTGCTCTGTGTTTCATTAATGAGCATAGCTATGGCTTTAGTACTGGAACGGACAGGGCTCACCAAACAATAATTGTTAAAACTCAACATCTCCATATAAGGTTTAGAGCTCGATTCAATGAGTGAAAAGTTGTATCCATACGTAATATTCTTGCCAGCCGAGAAAAAACAGAACATTTTGAGAGCCATTTTTCGATCTAAAGTTCCTATTGACATTCTTCAATACTTCATAAGTAAAGGAATTTCTCAAAAAATCTACCAGAAAAATCTTATCGACACCTTCAGTTACTCCAATAAAACTGTGATAGAGCGTCTCAAGGATCTGACTAATCTTGGGATCTTGACAGAGGGAATGGAAAAGGTAGAAAGCGATGGTCGAAAAGTTTGGGTCAAACATTACGTCTTGACAGACTTAGGCAAATGGTTTGCCCTCCTACTCGCTCAAGAAGACGCCTTGTCCCGAGAGGAAAAGGTTGAGATAATTCAGAGCGTTCTTAGATCGTATTTAAAATGGTTAAAGGAACTTTTGGAAAAACTTGCTGTCAAAAGAGAGATTATAGAAGAAATCTTTCAGGATGCGATGAAATAACTATCTCAATTCTATCTTTTGAGTGGTCTTGGTTTAACCATTTTGTCACTCAATTGACCTGACTAGAAGAATTCTCCAATAACCTTCAGATAAACGGATCATCAGACGCTCAGATTCCGCTCATGTCATTCTCATCGCAATCAACTCTGCTACAACTCTCGACTGAAAAGTCCTGATCTACGTAAAGCAAGGATCACACCGACTCCAACCACAGTTGCAATTGCAGTAAATATGGATCTCTCAACAGCCGAAACTGGGAGAGCGGCTATGAAGCTTTCTGGAGTCGGCGACAACAAGACAATGTAAGCTAGGTTTCCAATCATGTGATCAGTGATTATACTGCAGTAGCTTGCCAGGCAGATTGCAGCCGTAAAATTTCCTTCTCTAATACCTATACCGAACAGTCCATACAAGACCATGATGCCGCCCCATAAATATAAGAAAAGAAAAAGGTAAGAAAAAAACTCTATTGAACTAAAAGAAAGCTTTGGAAGAATGTAGGCTAAAACTATTGTCGAAATACCTGAAAGCAAGTAGAATAGATTCGCTGTCCATCTTTGTCCTTTCTGTTCGCATTTCTTGAAAACAGTGGCGACCCATCCACGAGTAACTAGGATCACCAATAGACCAGAGATGTGAAGAATAGGGAAGAACGGAACTTGTTGGCCCACCCAAGTTGAATACCATCCCAAAATTAAAAGACTCAGTACTGCTGCAGCAACCGACCACCCTGGAAAAGTACGACCGCTAAGTCTGTAGCTCTTTTGGGTAAGTAGCCCTGCAACAAACGCAGAAATTCCTCGACTAAAAGATATGAAAACACTGAACACATTATCAACCACGACTATGCCTCCAATGAAGGCTGATAAGAAGCCTAGATATGGGCCAAGAACCATTCCGTAGATTGGAGCCAAGGCAGCGTTAAATTTAATGTCTGAGTCTGAAAGACCGATAATAGGAAAACCAGGGACCAGCTTTATTACAATCACAGATAACGCGGCGAAAACAGCAACATATGCCACATCACGTGTGGACATTTTAGACCACACAATTTTCACACACTGTATATGATTCACTTGTTATGTGGTTCTTTGCACATCGTTAATAAAACTTTAAAGACTGAGATAGTTCAGAGCGTTCTTGGATCGTATGTGGAATGGTTAAAGGGGTTTTCAGAAAAACTCGCCGTTAAGAAAGAGATCTTTAGGGACGGGATGAAATAACTTCCCTTCGCTTGGTTTTGGTGGACTTACCGACATAAAGAAGCTTAGCTATTGCCAACAGATTCCGAGATACAAATAAAATTAGGCGGGACCCTTTTTTTTTGGGGTTTGAAGAGCTCACTGAGAGAGAAAGGAGAGATTTTCCGAATTTCAATTTGCGGAAAAACAATCTCTTCAGACCTTTCCAATAGGGCCACACAATTCTTCTAAAGGGCTTTGAAGGCGTCAAACCATCGATTATACATTTCTAGCATCTGCGGTGAAACGCTAGGTTTTCTGTCTTCAAGTATTTGTTTGAAGTGTTCCTTTGAAAGTGGTCTTGGTTTCGCCGATTTATTATTCGCTTGGCCCGATTCGAAGAATTCCCCAATAACCTTTAGGTATGCTGACTGACAGATATCTCGTATATCACTTCCACAACAACCTTCCGACAGTCGAGCCAACTCGTGATGATCTACATCGGGCGTCAGGTTCAAGTTAGTGGTATACAATTTGAACATTCCCAGACGGGAGTGGTGATCAGGGAGAGGAACAAGAATCCGTTTCTGGAATCTTCTTATGAATGGCCAATCTAAATCCCAAGGTTTGTTAGTAGCTCCAATCACATAAGCGTGAACGTTTTTCCCTTTGTCTATTATGCCATCCATCTCTTTGAGAAACTGATTGCGAACCCTAGCTTCGCCACCAACCTCACTCGAATGCCTCCCAATTAGAGAGTCCAATTCATCAATGAAAACAATAGAAGGCCGTCCATTGTTTGCTGATTTTCTCGCTGAGTTAAAAAGCCTTGCAACGTTCTGCTCGGCTTCCCCCAGCCACTTGGACATTATGGATGCTGCATCCACTGAAACGAATGTCGCATCTATCTCCGTAGCAACAGCAGCAGCTAAGAGCGTCTTTCCACATCCGGGCGGCCCAAATAGAAGAATTCCTCTAGGCCATCCTAGAGGGAAAAGATCCGGTCTTTGAACTGGGTAAACTATGGCTTCTTTAACCGCTTTTTTACCTTGCTCCAGACCTACAACTTCACCCCATTTTACTTCAGGTTTTTCTTTTAGCACAAGTTCATCGAAACTTGCTTTTTCAACTGAAGACGAATCTCCTTTAGCTGTTGGCGGGGGAGCTTCCATCTGTGAGTGAATCGGACCAGCACCTTGTAGGACTCTTACTCTTTGTTGATATGCCCTTGCTCGCTGAATGTAAACTTGGTTCAGTCCGTAGTCAGGATAGAGTTGAACCAGTGTTAGGAGGGTCTCTATTGCTTTTTGATACATCGCTATGGCCATTCCTCTGGCTCCTTGTTTGTCTAGTCGCACAGCTTCCAATGCGTGATTTGTTGCAGCTCTTTCAAGTTCTTGAGATGCGCTCACAGTGGATCACCTTCTGAGTTGTATTTTACCTTTGGCACACAATTTTTCCAATATTTCCTCGATTTTTTCATGTGGGACATTCAGATCAAATGCGCATTGAGCGACGTCGAAATGGCCATTACATTTCTTAATGTAGTCTAGGATCGTGGCTTCTACAGAAGGGGATTTCTCCAATGTGAAAGAGACGCGCTGTAATTCTAAGTACGTTTGTGGTTCTTCATTTCCATTTTTTTCTGTAGAACAACTGGCCGCAAGGGCAACCATCTGTTTTATGTTCTTTTTGGTTTGAATTTTCTGCGGAACAGAAACTGGCGGTTCCGGCAGTTTTTCCATTATTTGGTCCCCAAGTACTCCAGAAGCCTCCTTCAATATTTCTTTAGCAGCTGGCGTCTTAACATCAAGTGGAATTACTGGTTGCGGAGAGCCCATTTTAGTTACGGCTAATGTTTCAGTTATGCTATCATTGACTGCTTCTAGTTCATATGCCATTTCTGGCATGACACGGTTTATACATCTTGCTACGCCTTGGAGGGCTTTTAGAGCAGGTCTTAATTCAGTGACGATATTGTTTAGTTCTTTGATCGTTTCGAGTCTTAGTATTATGCGTTCTATTGTGATCTCCGTTTTGGAAACGGTGTCAACTAGTCTCCTAACTTCAGCTAGCTCAGTGGCAAAAATAGTGGCTCGTTCTTTGTTTTGGTTTTTCACTGAAGTAACACAGGATTCGAATAGGATTTTGTCTCGCTCTCTTAATCTAACGACTACTCGTTCCAGTTTAAATCGTTGGATTTTCAATTTGTGTATTGCTTGAAAGATTACATCTCCAACTGGTGGAGGTGAGCGAAAGAGTTTTTTGATCAAGATCCGCTCGCCATGGGCTTTTAGGAACTTGTTTTTTCAGGGCCTTTTACATGGACTACTACGGGTGGTTCAGGAAGTGGTGGTGGACTTGAGGGAGTTTCTTTTTGTGGTTCAACCTGCTTTTCGGCGATTGTTGATTTCTCGCCCAAAAGCATATTAGACAAATTATTTCTTAGGGCTTGAATATCATTCTTTTGAGTATTCGTTTGTTTCAGACCCTCGAGTATTATGGCCATGGATTTTCGGTAGGACTCAACATCAATCCTGCCGATTTCATGTTCAATCTCCAGATTTATCAGGGCTGAATTAAGGTCTTTGATTTGTGTATCGCAATTTTCGATTTGTGTATCTATCTCCTCTAAAGTTGTCTGAGCATCGGCTTTTAACTGATTTAATGCGCCTTCAAAATTCTTGTGAAGAATATCAACCATGTCGGAAGGGACTTTTTTCTTTCCGCTAAGTTCGTTTAAGGCTTGATCTTTTCGCCAGATTAATGGTATCTCATCGCATAGCGATTTGACTTTCAGCTTGATTGGCAATAAAAGAACGATATTGTCATTGTACAATTTGAAGTGGTCACTTGCATAACGTAAAAATTCCCCATCTCCGTGTCTAACCAAAACCCCGTCTATTCGACCGTTAGGGCTTACCAAAAAAGAAGCTATCTCACCGATTTTGCGTCCATACTCGTCTTTCAGTGGCTTCCCGATAAATAGAAGGGGATTGGAAGAAGGTTTTGACATAAAGCTATCTCTCCTTCGGAGTCTCTGACATATTGGTAGAAGTTATGTCTCAGTTGCTGTCGCTTCGCCTATACTAGGTAAGCCTGCAGGTAACTCTGGGAATTTGTCTTTGATCTTCTGTTCTGCAACAGTTGCCGCTTCATTCATGATTTTCTGTGCATCTTCATTTGCACTTTCGAAATCAATTGATAATCCACTGCTTTGTCCAGCGTCAAAAACTATTCCGCTGAGTAGGTTGCCAATTTGTCCAAGTTCTCTTTCAGCCTCTGGAAAGACTGTGGACATGCCATTTCGAACGCTACGTAATACGCTTACTGCAGGAGCAAGTGTGGTAACAACGTCACCAAGTTCAGAAACTGTCTTCAACCTAAGAACTATCTGCTCTAAAGCCAGCCGTGCGTGCATTATCATTTTTTCCATTTTTCGGATTTCGGCTAGTTCGTTGGCAAAGACATTGGCTCTCGGCATATCATGTTTTGAGTACGCATTCACTATTCTTGCGAAGATTGACTTGTCACGTTCCGAAAAGCGGGAACTAGCTTTGTCTAATCTTTGGATTTGCAGTTCTATTCCTCTGACTGCAATGTCTAGGCGGGGTTTCAATGGTCCC
>JAOUKN010000116.1 GCA_029882515.1 Candidatus Bathyarchaeota archaeon | reverse complement strand
AAATGCTAAAAGATTCTTGAATGCTGGGGCACATGGAGTAAAAATCGAAGGAAACAAACCGGGAATAATTACGGCATTACTGAATGAGGGCATTCCTGTTATGGGTCATTTAGGGTTGTTGCCTCAAACAGCAGAAAGTTACCGTGTAAGAGGAAAAGAAGAAAAGGACGCTGAAAAGATCTTTTCGGCTGCGTTAGAATTAGACAAGCTTGGTGTTTTCACGATAGTGTTAGAGTGCATCCCTGAAAGTCTCGCAAAGAAAATCACAGAAACCGTTGAGACTCCAACAATTGGAATTGGCGCTGGAAAATACTGCAATGGGCAAGTCTTGGTGATAAATGATATGCTTGGGCTTGATGCCAGTTTCACTCCCAAATATCTGAAACGCTATGCCAATCTGAGCCATGTGATAAGACAGGCAGTTACAAGGTTCAAAGAAGAAGTGTTGGAGAGCAAATATCCCGACAAAGAACACACCTATCACTAAAAACGATGGAAGGATAATGTCAATTGCAGGAAAAAGGCTTACCTCAAAAAGCAGTTCTCACGGAACTCCAATCAAAGCTTCAAGAGGACCACACCCACAATTCAGGAAAGATTCTTGGCTCCATGTGCAATGCCCCCCACACTTTCGCCAAGCAAGTTTACATCAAATGCCTTGAGAAAAACCTAGGCGACCCAGGCCTTTTCCCTGCCACTGCAAGACTCGAGCGAGAAGCAATACACATGTTGGGTTCTTTGCTTTCAAATCCAACGGCTGGTGGTCACATCGTCTCTGGTGGAACGGAAGCAAACATTCTTGCCATGTGGGTAGCGAGAAACTCAAATAAAAAACGCAATGAGGTCATTGTCCCAGTTTCAGCGCATATTTCCTTTGATAAAGCAGCCGACTTGTTAAATCTCAAATTGATTAGGGTAAAATTGAATTCCATGTTTCAAATTGATGTAACCACTACCAAAGAAGCTATAACCTCCAAAACTGTTGCGATTGTGGGAATAGCTGGTACAACTGAGTTGGGAGTTGTTGACCCCATAGCAGAACTCTCAGAAATCGCCGTGGATCATGACCTTTACTTACACGTAGATGCAGCCTTTGGAGGTTTTGTACTTCCATTTCTAAAAATAATTGGTCCGAGCGTTCCTGAATTCGATTTTGGTTTGCCTGGAGTCCGTTCAATAACTATGGATCCTCACAAGATGGGGTTGGCGCCGATTCCAGCCGGAGGCATATTGTTCCGGGAGGAAGCGACAATGAACCTTATCGGTAAGCGAGTTCCTTATTTGGCTGGAGGAGCGACTGAGCACACTACGCTATTGGGCACTCGATCAGGCGCTTCTACAGTGGCTGTTTGGACTCTGCTGAAACATCTTGGAAAAGAGGGATATACGACGGTTGTGAAAAACTGTATGAGACTGACTCGGAAGCTAGCTGAAGGAGTTCAAAGGATTAGTGGCGTAAACCTTGTAATACCACCAACAATGAATATTGTCGGAATAAAATCGGACATGGTTAAGATTGAATTGATTGCACAAGAACTAAGGAATAAGGGTTGGGCTATTTCCCTTTTTCTCAATCACATTAGAATCGTGGTCATGCCGCATGTCAAACTTTTGCACATTGAAACTTTCCTTAATGATTTAGAAATGGTTATGGACAAATTAGATAAAGGAAGGAGGTTGTCACTTGACTCATCATCCTTCTAAAGACATTGTTGGATCAAAAGGAAGCGAGTTAAAGGGAAAGAAGATAGTCCTATGCATAACTGGAAGTGTTGCCGCCGTCCGATCTTCTGAAATTGCACGAGAACTAATGAGACACGGCGCAGAAGTTTTCGCTGTCATGTCGCAGATGGCACAAAAAATCATTCATCCCTATCTCATGGAATGGGCGACTGGAAACCCAGTAGTAACTGAGCTAACTGGAAAAATTGAGCATGTCGCGCTAACTGGTAAATGTAAGGAGAAGGCAGATCTGGTTCTAGTCGCTCCAGCTACCGCCAACACCATAAGCAAGATCGCATGTGGAATCGATGATACGCCCGTCACTTCGGCTGTCTCTACGGCTTTCGGGTCAGAGACCCCGATAACGGTGGTTCCAGCTATGCACGAGTCAATGTACCGTCATCCAGTTCTCATTGAGAACATAAAGAAGCTTGAGTCTCTGGGTGTTGATTTTATTGGTCCTCGCATTGAGGAGGGCAAGGCGAAGATAGCTGAAACTGAGGAGATTTTGGGCGCAGTTTTTCACAGATTAGAAGAACAAAAGGAACTTGCCGGAATCGATGTTCTTGTCACCGCTGGTCCAACTTTGGAGTACATTGACCCAATTCGGGTGATTACAAACAAGAGTTCTGGAAAAATGGGTGTAGCAATCGCAGAAGAAGCTTTAGCAAGAGGGGCTCAGGTAACCCTAATTTATGGTCAGGGAACAGCTATTCTTCCGAAAAATGCTAAATTAATCTCAGTCGAAACAACAAAGGAAATGCACAAGGCATTTGTTTCTGAACTGAAATCAAAGAAGTATGATATAGTTATCGCTACTGCAGCTCCAGCTGACTGGAAACTAGAAAAACCGTTTCAACGTAAGGTTCCCACACGTACCGCACCAAAACTCATCCTAAAACTGGAGCCTACTCAAAAAGTAATTAAAACGGTGAAAAAAATCAGTCCGAACACTCTTTTGATTCCATTTAAGGCGGAACACAATTTGTCAGATAAGAAATTGGTTGAGAAGGCCGTTAAGTTGATGAAAGAAGTGGGTGCTGATTTAGTGGCAGTGAATGATGTTGGCAGGAATGGCGTGGGTTTTGGAGTTGACACAAACGAAGTCTACATTGTTGACAAAAGCAAGGCAGTCACTCATGTCCCACTTACTACAAAGCGTGAAGTGGCAAAACGCCTTTTTGATTTAATCAATGAAAGAATCATGTCCAGAGGATGAAACTGTGCGATTTGCGACCGTAGCTGTTGGCGGAACCTTCGACGAGTTTCATAAAGGACATCGTGCTTTACTTCAAAAGGCCTTTGGAGTTGGAGAACATGTTTTGATAGGTTTATGTTCTGATGATTTTGCAAGGAATCTAAGAAAATCTCATCGAATTGCGGGATATGATGAACGCCTGGGAAATCTGGAACAGTTCTTACTGAAAATGAATGTTTTAGATCGGACTGAGATCATCCCGTTGAATGATCCCTACGGTGTAACACTGGCGAGGGGTTGTGTGGAAGCAATTGTGGTGAGCCACGAAACTGAAATACGTGCCTATGAAATAAATGAGAAACGAAAAGTGAAAGGATTACCACCTTTAAACGTCATTGTTATTAAAATGGTGCCAGCAGAAGACAAAGTTCCCATTTCAACGACCAGAATTCGGCGTGGCGAAATAAACCACGAAGGGCATCTCTTGAAACTTTGATTTCAACGAAAAGTGCAATCGGTATTGGAGAAAAATATGATAAGTGAGATAATGCATTGAAGAGAACTGGTGTAGCAAAGCTTCCACTCCATTATGGAAGAGCTCCTCACTGGCTAGTTTCTCGCATGGTAAAACTGGCAGGACACATCGTCACCGTCATTGTTGATGAGTATGGTCATGAAGAGTTCTTGCAGAAAATTTCTGACCCTTTCTGGTTCCAAGCACTAGGATGCGTGTTGGGGTACGACTGGCACTCATCTGGCGTTACAACTGTTCTCACAGGCGTTTTAAAAAGAGCAATAAAGACTGAAGAGTATGAATTAGCCGTATGCGGAGGAAAAGGCAAAGCTTCAAGGCAAACACCTCAAGAGATCAGTCAAGCTGGAGAAAGTTTCGGGTTCTCAATAGAAGACATTAATCGTTTAAAATATGCCAGTCGAATGAGCGCCAAAGTTGATAATACCGCGATTCAAGCAGGGTACTCCCTCTATCATCACGCTTTCTTCATGACCAAAAACGGAAAATGGGCAGTAATTCAACAAGGAATGGATGAAAGAGACAGAACAGCAAGGAGATACCACTGGCTTTCAGACAACGTAGAAAACTTTGTAGTTGTACCCCATGACGCAGTTGTCGGAGACGTGAAGAGAGAAGTTGCACTGGACATGACTGCAAAGGAAAGTATGGAATGCCAGAAAACTTCTACCGACATCGCTAAAGAGAAACCCAAAAAAGTTGTGAGAATGCTTCAATCCATTCGTCCCACTTCTCAGAAGTCTCTGCAAGAATGGATGCCCACAATCAAGAAGAAAGGATACGTAATCGATGTGCTCTCATTACCTCGTCGCCTTAATTGGAAAGCGATGAAAAGGACCTATGATTTTCAACCCAAAAATTACGAGCAACTTCTCGGCATTCGTGGAATCGGACCCTCCACTGTCCGTGGTCTGGCCCTAATTTCGGAACTCATATATGGCGACCCCCCAAGTTGGAAAGACCCAGTTAGATACTCCTTTGCCTATGGAGGAAAAGACGGTGTACCTTACCCAGTCAATCGAGAAGCAATGGATAAGTCAATCCAGATTCTAAAAAATGCCATCGAAAACGCAAAGATAGGCAACAAAGACAAATTGAAATCGCTTGTAAGATTAAAACAATTCGCTCAACTACAACCTCAAAAGCCAAAGTTTAGATAAAACAACTTTTTAACTATTCCTTTGTGAATTATCCCAAATAAATGGAGGATTTCGTATCTTTTGATATCCAGTAGACTCTAGACATAAGATTTATATCTTCTTGAATCGTCAATTCCCAGACATGGCAAAACAGACTTTGATCAAACTTCTGTACGAACTACTGAAAAACTCAAAAAGAAGCGATAGAGACATAGCAAAAGTCATTGGAGTATCACAACCAACCATCACCAGAACAAGAAAAAAACTAGAGAAAACGGGATACATAAAAGAGTACACAGTAATACCTGACGTGATAAGGCTTGGACTGGAAATTGTAGCATTCACCTTCCTAAACCTAGTTAAACCACCTTTGAAGGCAGAGAAAAACCCATCCACCGCAAAAGACTATGATAACTTGCAGAAATGGCTGGAGACAACACCAAATGTCATATTTCTAGCAGTTGGCCACGGATTAAATGGAAAAAATAGTCTAATGATATCCGCGCACAAAGACTTCACTGAGTACTCAGAATTCATATCAGATTTCAGATCAAGATGGGCCACATTTCTTATGGAGACCGACACCTTCCTGATCTCAACAAAAGGCAGAATTCTGAAACCTTTTTCCTTCACGTACATAGAAAACATAAAAAGAAATTAGCAAAGGCATTCTACTGATCTCATCTTAATTCGTTTCAGATGAGCGTATAGGACTTATACAAACAAAACTACTGCTAACTATTATTTGAGTACGCCCGAGATTCGGTGACAGAGTCTTGACTCATATCATATTCATAACTGGGCAACCTGGCATTGGAAAAACAAGCGTTCTACTAAAGATCATTGAAGTTCTAAAGAAGAGGGGATACTTGGTTGGTGGCATGATCAGTCAAGAGAAACGTGAAATGGGAATTCGAATTGGTTTTGAAATCATTGACATTTCCACTGCACAACGAGGTTGGTTGGCTCGTGTAGCCCAGTCAAATGGACCTCGGGTCGGTAAATATCGAGTCAATTTAGATGACTTAAAGAGGATAGGAGCCAGCTCTATTCTCAACGCTATTGATGAGACGGATGTAATTGTCATTGATGAGGTAGGTCCAATGGAACTGTTTTCACCAGCCTTC
>JAOUKN010000022.1 GCA_029882515.1 Candidatus Bathyarchaeota archaeon | reverse complement strand
CTTTCCTGATTTAAGAATTGGTTCAAAGTATTCCTTTATCTTTCTCTTACTTCGAGGCGCTTTTCCTAGTGTTATGAAATCGAAACCTTCTAGATTTCCTCTATACCGGTTAATATATTCCGCCACATTCTCAAAGTATTTCGCTACTTTTGCTCCGCTTCCATCAGTAAATTCAGGAAATGCTCCTTCAAACCTTGCTGCCCTACGAAATGGTTTTTTCCGCCACGACCATTTGCCTCCACCTACCCAAATGGGGATTCTTTCTTTGTCTCCGTAAGGTTTGGGCAGAAAGGTCGTTCCTTCTTCTATCGTATAATGCTTTCCGGAGAAGCTGAATGGTTCTCCTTTCCATAGCCCCCGTAAGATCTCCAGAGATTCGTCCAGCTTTTCTCCTCTTGTCTTGTTGTCGATATTTTCCCCGAATCTTCTGAAATCCTGTTGTACCACTGAGCCTAGTCCTACTCCAAGAATCAATCTTCCTCTCGACAGATGATCTAATGATACACTTTCTCTTGCCACTTTCCAAGGGCGACGACGCGCAAGAGGAGTAACCATAGGACCCAGCACTATTCTTCTCGTATTTGCCGCAATAGCCGCCAGCATAATCCACGGATCAACGACTTCCAACCCTGCTTTAGGTTTATGCAAGATATGATCCCACGGGAATACCCCATTCCATCCAGATTCTTCAGCATCTTGGGCAAGAGCAATCACTCCATCAAAATCGCTGTAGATCCCTAAGTTGCTGATTGATACGCCAAATCTCATACCATAGATTCCACTTTTTCATATTTAGTTGTTTTTTCGCCCGCAATCCAACAACGTTGAACGACCTAGTGTCGGTACCGAGGAAGGAAGGAATAGAAATTTTATTCTTCTTCTGAACTAAATCTCTGTAATCTCTATACTCTATAGAAAAAGGCGTGTAACAAGTCTTAAGTTCTCAACAGACACATAGGCAAAGAATTGGTGTTGTGTGTTAGGCTATTCTTTCATGGAGCCAAATAAACCTAGGAGGAGGTGAGAGATATCGAAGCTGACATCACTGCGATCAAAGAGATCTGGAATCAGTATACTTCCGCTTGTGGAACTGGAGATTTGGATCGTTGGATTTCCTTGTGGACTGATAACGGGATACAGATGCCACCAGACACCCCTGCTAGAATCGGAAAAGAGGAGATACGGGAAAAAATGAAGCCCTTATTCGATCAGTTCATCATCAAGATCCCAATCACTAGCAAGGAAATTAGGGTAGCTGGCGACTTGGCATTTTCTCGTGGCACTTACACATTATCTACAACTCCCAAGGCAGGAGGCGAGGCAACTAGGGTTACTGGTAAATACTTGACCATCTTGGAAAGGCAGGCTGATGGTAGTTGGAAGATTGCCCGCGATTGCTTCAACTATAACGCGCCCCCAACCTCACCAGAAAAGGAGTAACAGGCGCGCGAACAGATGTTTCCACGATCTCCGCGCGCGCTATCTTCGTCAGCACGTATGTATCAGTCTAGAGACTAAAGAGAATATAAAAAGTTTGAAGGAAGGAGGAGGAAGGAAGGAAATAAGAATTTTATCCCCTCCTTTCTTGCGCGCGCATACCAAGGTTAAACAACGGCAGGAAAGATACTATCAGCGAACTGACCTGCCAAACGAATTAGATTGTACTCAACTGTCTTTTCTATTTGTTTGAGACTCACACCTTTTACCCTAGCAATTTCTTCAACCACAATTTGAATGAGAACTGGCAACCCCTTCTCGCCCATATAGCTCACAGGACCGCCTGGATTGTCTGTCTCTGTTAGTATCTGATTCAATGGAACCCTCTTCACGATCTCCTTTATATGATCAGAAAATCTTACCTCAGGAACTATGGAGAAATAGTATCCTTCCTTGATCATCTCATCGAGAACCTCAAGGTCACCCGAGAACCAGTGAATAACCACTTTTTTGTTTCCATATGTCCTCAATAAATTCACAACAGCTCGTTCTGCTCCCTTCGTATGAACTGATATAATCTTGTCTCTCGTTTCCGATAGGAATAACCTGAAAATTTTTGTCTGAGCCGGATACCGTGTTCTGTCTTGTGCGTAGTAATGATCAAGACCTATCTCGCCCACGATTTTTGCTTTGTTGATCAACTTCTTGATAAGCTCAATCCTATTGATGTATTTGTGAGCGTTCCAGGGATGTATCCCAAAGGTGGGAATGACATACCTGCTCTTTCTGGCTATCCTGCAATTTGTGTCGTAAGATGTTAGATCTAATGAATTCGAGATTGTGAGAATCTGCTGTTCCTCTATCTGCTGCAGAATCGGATGAATTACCTTTCCGAATCTTTTGTGCAGATATCGGTCTAAGTGACAATGTGTGTCGATTAGCATAACCCGACAGTAGAGAAAATGTGATTTAAACTTGCGCCTTTGCGATGGCTATCCATAAAACACGCGCGAACGGTGATGAGTAAAGGCATCTTCATTCCTACAAAGGATATAATCAGGAAACCAAAGGCTCAAACTCAGTTTGATGGTTTTATCTCTTCCTATCTTGCGCGCCCAAGTAAAAAGCTATTGCATACGCTAATATTTGTAGAAGCCCTTCTGTGACTTTGTTCCCAGTTCTTTCTTTTCTACCATCTTCTCCAACAGTGAGCTGGGCTTGTAGTAGGGTCCATATTTCTTCTCGAATTCCCTCAATTTGGACACTACAGTGTCTATTCCTATGATGTCAGCCAGCTCCAAAACACCCATAGGTATGTTGAACCCAAGTTTCATGGTCTTATCGATGTCTTCGATTGTGGCCACTTCGTTTCTTATCAACTCAGCGGCCATGTTAGTCACCACATAGGTCTGAGTCATCGGGTCGAATTTCTCTGCTTTCTGCAAATCGATTTGTGGCATCACCCATTGCCCTTTTTCAGGATATGTGTAAAAGCCCTTTCCCGTCTTGTACCCAAGGTCGCCCTGCTCAAGTTTTTCTAACATGAGAGGGCATGCTTCGAAATGCGCTTCTCTCTCGGCCATGAACTTCAACACGTGACCTGCAATATCTATTCCAGTGTAATCCATTAATGCAAATACGCCCATGGGCATCCCAGCCTTCTGAATCATTGCTGCATCTACTTCTTCAATTGTGTGTTCTCCATTATACACCATCCAGCAAACAAGGTTGGTTGCTGCAATCGTGATTCTGTTGGCTATGAAACCTGGTATATCCTTCCGGCAGATAACGGGTTCCTTGCCGAATTTTTTTGTTAGTTCAATTGTGGCTTGACATGTTTCGTGGCTAGTCTTTTCACCCATAACGACCTCGACCAAGCGCATTAACTGAGCTGGATTGAAGAAATGCATACCAATAACCTTGTCCATGCGTCTTGTTGACTGCGCTATCTCACTTACTGGTAGAGCACTCGTGTTTGTTGCAAGAATTGCGTGCTCTGGTGCACCTTCATCGATTTCATCGAATGTTTCTAGTTTGAGTTTGAGAATCTCAGGAACCGCTTCTATCACGTAATCAACACCTTGTACTGCCTTTCTGAGGGGAACGACAGGATAGATTCGTTCTTCAATCTTCCCAACCTCGTCCTCTCTGATTCGACCCTTCTCAGCAAGCTTCCCCAGACTCCATTTTATTCTTTCCATAGCCTTGGCGAGAACCTCTTCATTTATGTCCCTCATGCGCACTTCGAAACCTGCCATAGCGGCAACTTGGGTTATTCCATGTCCCATAGCGCCGGCGCCAATAACGGCGATCTTCTTAATCTTCATCGTGATCGTCTCCCTTTCTGGCTGGTATCACCACTGGATGGTTATTAAGACTTATGCGCAATGCCAATACTTTCCGCAGTTTCAACAAGCAAAATATGTTTAAGGTCACGATATGCATTGATTATCCAAGTAGTCAGGGTGAAAACGATTGAAAAAATGCGTGGTTGTTGAAGCTGTGAGAACTCCTATAGGGAAATCAGGATGGAATGGTATGAAGAAGGGAGGGCAATTCGCCCAAGTCTCTGCCCAAGTTCTTCTGGGGACTGCGGTTTCGGAGGTAGTGAGAAAAGTCAAAGATAGATCTAGCGCCTTTGACCCAAGAGATATCGAAGATATTACAGTTGGATGTTTAAGCCAGATTGGAGAACAAGGAGGAAACATTGGGAGACTCGCAGTTTTCTTAGGCGATCTTCCTGACGAGATCGCGGGAATGACAATTGACAGATACTGTAACGCCGGCCTACAAGCAATAAACTCTATGGCTCAGGCAATAATGTCAGCATGCGGCGATATAATGATTGCAGCAGGGGTAGAACACATGTCGCACTACCCTATGATGTCAAGCATCAGTGCCGCAGAGGCTGCAGGATTTCCAGTAATGATTAGTGACAAAATATACGAAAGAAACGTTTTCATTCCAATGGGTGTTTCGGCTGACATGGTGGCGAAGAAATATAACATAACTCGAGAAGACTGTGACAAATTTGCGCTGTGGAGTCATCAAAAAGCCACGAGAGCCCTAAGAGCAAAAGAATGGTATAGCAAAAGAATTGCACCAGTAAAGGTTCCACAATCCAACGGAACCACGAAAATGATTGACAAGGATGAGACGGTGAGGATTCAATCTCTAGACGAACCGGACATCGCATATTCGAAGTTGACTCAACTTGAACCGCGATTTACGCCAGATGGGGTTCACACGCCTGGGAATTCCTCCCAGATTGTCGACGGTGCAGCCGCGGTGATGTTGATGTCCGAAAAAAAAGCTGATGAACTGGGATTGAAGCCTATGGCTACGATAAAGTCCATGGCGGTGGCTGGGGATGACCCTACTCTGATGCTTTTGGGTCCGATTCCTGCCATGAGGAAAGCATTGGCTAGGGCCGGTAACCTAACAGTAGATGACATGGATATAGTCGAGCCAAACGAGGCTTTTGCGAGTCCGCCTCTCGCCTTTGCCAAGGAGTTCAAATATGCGTTCGACGACCCCAGGGTTAATCCAACTGGAGGTGCAATTGCTCTAGGCCATCCTATAGGAGCAACCGGTGTGATATACTTCACTGAAATGATCTATGAGCTGCACAGAAGAAATCTACGATACGGATTGGAAACTCTATGCGGCGGAGGCGGGGTGGGCATTGCAACAATTGTGGAAAGAGAGAAATGATCTATTTTGATTTCTATCGCACATAAACTTATAAAATTCAGATTTTCAAACATATCTTGTCCGTCCACGCAAGGAGATCATAAGAATGGATTTTGATTTCACAGAAGAAGAGAAGATGCTCAGGGATGATATCCGAAAGTTCTTGGAGAAAGAATTCGCTCCAATAGCCAATGAAAGAGACAAAAAAGGGCCCTTCACAAGAGAAGAAGCAATAGACATAATGAAGAAGTTTAAGAAGATTGGCGTCGCCTTTGACCCCGAAAGTGCAAAAGCGCTGTTTGTTGAGGATCCATCAATATATGGGATAGTGTCAGAAGAAGTCGGTAGAGTATGGGCAAGTCTCTTACCGATATTCGGTATGACCGGCCTTCCAGCAATGTTCATCCCTCTAGCTTCTGATGAGACTCAAGACAGATTGATACCCAAGTTGGAAAGAGCAGAATTAATAGGGTGTTTCGCCGAAACCGAACCAGAAGCTGGATGTGATACGTCCGATCTCAAAACCACAGCTCGACTAGAAGGGGACCACTACGTAATCAACGGCACTAAAACTTGGATAAGCAATGCAACAATTGCAGATGTAGCATTCGTCGGGGCAAAAGACCTGAGCACCGGAACAGAGAGTTTCTTCTTGGTAGAGAACGATATATCGCCGTTTGACACAAACGAGTTGCATAAGATAGGGTGGAACGCGGCTCCCACCGGAGAGATGTTTTTTGAAAACTGTAAAGTCCCAAAAGAGAACGAAATGAGCAGCATGATGAGCAAAGCCTTCTCGGACCCCAAAATGATGGAGCTTTTGCCAATTTCAGAGGGAATGATGCGCTTACTCAGCCAATTCTCACCATTCACAGCGCTTATGACATTACCCCGGTGTAGTATGGGATTGGCGTCGATTGGAATCGCTCAGGCAGCTTTCGAAGCTTCAGTGAAGTTTGCTAGAGAAAGAGTCCAATTTGGAAAGCCCATTGGCAAATTCCAGCTGATTCAAGAAATGCTCTACAACATGAATGTTCTAATAGAGACGGGAAGACTCCTAGGATACAAAGCTATCGACGCTATCACTAAGGGTAGCCGAGAGGCTAGACGGCTTTCTTCTATGGCCAAAGTATATGGAGGCGAGGCAGCCGTTAAGGTGACGTATGATGCGATGCAGATTCATGGTGGACTGGGTCTTTCCGATGAACTGCCGTTAGAGAGATATTACAGAGATGCACGAATGATGACCATCCCAGACGGTACCACTGAGATGATGAAGTTAATAACGGGTTACACAATATTGGGAAAAGGCTTCTCCGCCTACAAGTAATGTCTTCCCTGCGTGCTACGCGCGCGCGAACAAGCAAAATTGAAACTGCGTCTTGGAAGAAACAAACGGAAAAATCGCGCGCGCAGAAAACGGTTTTCTATTTAGCAATAAAGTCAGGTGGGCGGTATATACTTCCCATTTCGTCCAGCAAAACGAATGTATACGTATGATTCGGCTTGAAAGAATAGTGAATTGTGATTGTGATTTCTTCGTCCTCAAGTAGAGTAACGTTTGAAGGATAAAATTCCACTTCATGCCCATTAACCGTAATGCTCACTACTGTTGTTGGAATAGTTCCTGTATTACATAATAAGAAATTTGCACTTCCATTCCAAAAGTTCCATATAGGATTTTTGAGAGTAGCCCTCTGAATAGGGAAAGTGAATTTGGGTGCGAGCATTTGGTCTGCGTAACCTATCCAACAAACGCAAAAAACAACCAAACAAAGCAACAGGTAACCTACCAATGCCCAAGGAATTTCTCTCTTCACTGAACTGTAACTCCATGAACTTTTCGAGCTGAATCCCCATTTTCCTTCGAGTTATCACAATAATAAAAGAATTATGAAAAGTGAATCTACATTTTGGCATCATGATGAAGTCAACAATATCCTAGAGTTTTATCGTGCTAAGACCCGATACTTAACAGCGATTCCATAAATTAGAAAAGTCCCGAAGACTTGACAGAACCGCTTCCAGCGCGCGCAATAATCATAAAAACTTTGACTAAAATCCTACTCTTCAGGTATTATTAATCTCCCCATGCCATCCCAAACCGTAGTCGCATAAAATATCGCCACCCCTGCATACTTATTCACTATTATGGTTCCCCCGAAGTCCATTGCAGGATAGGAATAAACGTAGTTTCCACCGAACAGCTTGACCTTTTCGCTATTCACAGATCGGCCCCCATAAGGATCCCTGGTCATCTCCTCTTCCATAATAGCGGCACTCTCTTCTAAAGAGAGTTTATCGCCCACCGAATAACTCGATGTGTAGGTCTTCTTAAGAGAAAGCGTTTGATAATCAAGTCTAAAGGTTGCTATTTTTGTTTCATTCGAATTCTCAGGAGTAGAGGAGATTATGAGAACCCATTCTGCAGTCGAAGGATCAAACCCCCCAACGCTATACTGATGAAGATAGACGATCACTGAGAAATTGTCTTCCGAAATCACAAGTTTCGCTTCATCAGAGTCTTTAACTTCCTTCCACACAGTCGACGCACGCTTCTGTGTTTCGTTTTCGAGCCCTGGAGAAAGAGCATAGATATATCCATACATTCCAAACTCAATATCTGCTACTGTCTGTTGTATCTCATCATTGAGTTGTTTGTTAACTATGTACAAATGAACGTTTGCTATTAGAGATGTGACTGCTACGCTTACCATGATCACTGAAAGAACAAAACCCAACTTTCCCACATTTGCTACCCCACAAGAGCTAACAAAACCAGCTATATAATACCAGAGTTTAGAATAGCGCCCTTGCGAAGCACATTCATGAGGATGCGTATCGCAGAAGACTACTCGAAGAAGTTGTGGGCACGCGCGCCTAATGTTTATATTTACCTGTAAAAGTGAATAGTCGAGCACAGGCGAAGAAGCCAATGGAAAACGAGAACGAAAACCGCGTAAAAAAGGCCGTTCAGAAAAGAGTCAAAACCAGACGATATACTGGCAAATACAAAGGAAGGGGCAAATACAAACCAAAAGAGCCAGCGTAGCCGCGCGCGCTAAGTTAAAATCTTTTGCTTCCAGAATATAATAACGTTCGTCTGAGACCTTCTGCAAGCACATTCATGAGTGCATATTGCAGAATGCACGCGTATTAGCCCCATCCGAATTGTAAAGCCGTTGCGAGGATATCATCAACTCTAATTTTTGTGTCACAATTTATGTCAGCATTTGGGTCAAATTCTAAGTCCCCACAGTTAGTTCCAAAAATCAAAGCTATAGCAAGAATGTCGTCCACACGCACTTTTCCATCAGGGCCGTCAGTCGGATCACCTTTCCAGTCACCTTCATGTACGACCAGAACATCCCCATAGATGAGCGTGTTATCCGCCATATTTACATCACCAAGGATACAAGCTCCATGCATTTGAGCGCATGCTGTTAGATTATAGGATTCATACTCGGTGAGGTCGGTGGTATTCCAGCTAAAGACCATATTGGAACTGTTTCCACCAGCTAAGGTAATTATATATATCCCAACCGGTGGTGGTAATCCGAAGTATCCCCATATATCTAACCCCGCATTAGAGGCACAAATCACTATATCTTCCATGTCTACATCACCATCAGCGTTTATGTCGTATTGTGGATCATCTGAGCCAAAGTGATCTGCTATGAGTTCTGCGTCTGTTTCGTTGATGTAACCATCATGGTTTACATCTCCCATACTCCAGAAAATTTCCTTTTGACCAAATGTTGGAAAGACCGGATCGTCATCATAGACGAAGATATCAAAAGTCTCTGTTGAACCTCCCTGATTTTCCACAGTAACGTTGACATTGCAAATGCTCCCGCCATGAACGGCGGAAGCTCCACAACATGTGTTCAAATCAGTAACCGCTACATCATGAGGAGTACACAATTCACCAGGAAATGACAAGAACTCTTTTGAGTATGGCTGATCGATAGGCCACACAACCTCTAATTTCCCAGCCACCCATTGAACCATAAAGGCTCTCGTGTATTGGGGACTTGGCCATGTTGGACCAATGGAATTGCAGAAGACGTCGTGTGGAATAGATGATGCTGTGAACCTAGCGATGCCATTTAGTGACATTCTTTCTTGTGTTTCCAGCGCAGACACCACAGCGTCGGAGTCTGTTGTTCCAGCAGCTTCTATGGCTTCTTTTACTGTGTATATTCCATTATATGCGCCAAAAGCCGTGGATGTTGGCCACTTTGGAGTACCATATTTTTGTTCCGTATAGTCTAGAAAGTTATCCCAGAACACCTCGGTCAAGCCAGGGACTATAGGAGTTCTTGTTCCAAAATGGCAAATTATTGTTTCCAACTCACACAGACCGCCAGTGTATTCCCAGTGGCTCTGCAGCTGCGCCATCGTGTTTATACCAACAAGGCTAGCGTTAACATTTGTAGCTCCCCACTGAGCACTGAACTGTATTCCTGCGACACCATAAAACACGTGGATTACGATTCTAGCTTCACTTGATATAATGTTCCCAATGTAGCTAGATAAGTCCATAGCTCCCTCAGGCACTCGATCTGCATAGGTGACATTCGCATAGGGACCTAATAGACTAGGATAAATTGAAGGATTCGTAAGATATTGATGCATCGGCAATGTCCAGTCTAGTTCTTCCGTGAGGACTGCAACTCTAATCTGAGGGTTGGGTGCATCTGGCCACAGGTACTCTCCATAAATCGGGGCTAATGATGCAAGCACGTACTGGTTGAATCCAGCTAATGTGTACAGATGTGTAGTTAGGTTTGTGGGCATTATCCTGAATAGATATTTGTACACGGAATAATTGACTGGTACTCTATCAGAGATTAGTTCGTCGGGAGACGCGCCGTTGATGAGGAAGATCACGGGTTCCTCTAGCCCCATTGCCATTTCAATCATTGGGCCGGTGACCTCCGTTCTGAACCCGCCTATCATAATCCTGCATCCTTCGTCGTAGAGCCTCACAACCTCAGCTTGAGCCTCAGCAATATCTATGCTGGGATATGAGTTCTCATCTCCCTCGACCAATGTAATATTGCGATAGGTACCACCGACATTCACACCGCCCGCGTCATTAATCTCCGCCGCAGCTAGTTCAGCGCCTTCCTTCATCCCTGCAGGAGACCACTGTGGCAAACCTACAGGACCAATAATTCCTATCTTGATGTCTTCTGGTGAGGCCTGAGTTGGACCAGTCTTAAACATTGTGCTGATCAAGAATACTGAAAGCATAATTCCCAGGATAAATCCTATTTTCCGTCTCAATCTTCTTCCTCCTTTCCTTGAGTAGATTGATGATTCAGACTTTTAAGGCTTCAGAAACATTGTTCTATTGACATAGAGCGACAGAAATGTATCAATCAAAACAATATTTCTCGTAGCTCTGAACACAATTCGTTCCGAAGCTACCCAGGCATTCAAAGATCGCATTTTGTTGTGCATCAGATGATATAATTCATGACATCTTATACGCGCGCACAATACGAATAGTGTCCTTTGAGAGCAAGTGGGCGAAGGAGGCAAGAAGTATTAGCTGAGGATTGGTGGTTCTAGCTGCGTTTCTGAAGGAGCCATCTTTAAAGCCTAGAGATCGCTAGACTAGACCGAGTGATTATGCAAGAATCAATGAAAGTCTCTTGTGTCATCACTACCAAGAATGAAGAGAAACTTGCGGGATTTTGTCTTCAGTCTATCAAAGATCAGGTTAACGAGATGATTGTGGTGAACTCAAACTCTGAAGACAGAACCGTTGATGTCTGCTCAAACTATACTGATAAGATTTTCGAAGTTCAATGCAATATTCCTGAAGGGAGAAATCTTGGGGCAGCACATGCTAATGGAGATTTTCTTTTGTTCATATGTGCTGATACAGTTCTATCACCTGATTGGGTAGACCTTACACTTCCACACTTAGTAAGCGATGATGTTGTGGCTGTTTATGGCCGGAGCTTGCCCATTGAACAAGGATTTAAGCAAACATTAACCTATTGCGGACTTGAATTGTTAGACACCTTCCTTTTCAGAAGAATTGGGATTGCTGGAATAGGCGGGGGAGGTATGGCTGTCATTGTTAAGACAAATGTGTTTCGTAAACTAGGAGGTTTTGATGAAAGGCTTGCCCATGTTGAGGATAGTGATCTTTCTATGAGACTTGGAAAGATTGGCAAAGCGTTCTTTGAACGGAAGGCAGTCTCTTGCTCTTCTGTGAGAAGTCTTGAGAAGTTTGGATACATGAGAAGGATTTGGTACTGGTCCCATGAAAGTTTCAATTGGCTTTTCAGACATAAACTCCCAAGAAAGGAATATCCTAGATAGCATCTATTGAGATTGTAGCGATACTAGGAGGCTTGTATAGCGGATAAAGGAAGGAACAAAATTCTTATCCAACCAACCAACGCCCGCGCGCGCATGCATGCTATCGAGTAAGTGGCAAAGCGTTGTTGGATATTACTCTTTTTTCTCTGATTTTGGTATTCCTAGCCATCTTGGAGTTCTATTCATATATTCCCGATAAGCAGTACCGTAGTGCCCAAGGGTGAAGGCTTCTTCCATCTTTATGAAATACACGGCTCCAACTCCACCTATGATGGAAAACAACAGGAAAACCCATGAAGCTGAAGCTATGCTTACACCTAAAAGCAACAAAAACATAGTTACGTACATAGGGTGTCTCGAATAACGATAGAGTCCTCTGGTAACTGGTTCACCCGCTGGAGTAATAGCCCAACTCACCAGGACTACTAAGCTTCCAACTAGTCCGATTAGCGTAATTGGAAGCCCCACGTAGAACCATATCGTCCATAATTTTAGCGGCAGGAACACAGAGTAGATCACGGCTGCAAAATAATAGAACTTGGTAATAATGCCCAATAGCAATGTAGGTTTAGACACACGTGAACTTTCTGCACCACCAGGTGCACCTTTTTTTGTCATCACAAGAAGACAGAGAAGCATAAGTAATAGAGAGGGAACCATGAAAATCCAAGCGTTCCATAAGCCTAACTCAAATTCTGGTATGAGTGACAAGATTTCCTTCTTATAGATACTCCTGTCAACTATCTAATACTTTGGTATAAGCATGCATACACACGCGCGCATCTTTAGGTTCCAGATCGCAAATCTAACCGCACAAGAGCATACCCGGGACTCGTCTCTTCTCTAACATAAAATCCTTCCTTCAAATACAATTCTGTAGGTCCTGAAGGATTGTTTGATGAACCACTTCTCGCAAATGTTTCAACGGCTTTAAACCTTCTCTTCTTTAATTCATTAATTGCATGTTTAAGCAACTGAGTGCGCACTCCCGCGCGCGCTGAGGAATATGGGTTTGTCTATTCAGGATTAGGAAAACGATAGATGTGCACTGGGTCTGCAATGCACGAATACATGCTTTCAAGTTGCTTCCAATCTGATACTACCTTCAACAAATCCACAGTTGGGTTGGGTGGGGGATTAAATTTTAATCCAACCAACCAACCAAGGCACGGCTAACGGCTAAGCCAATCAAGGATTGAAATTTAACCCAACCAAACCAAAAACCCTGCGTGCTTACACTAATTTCCCGCGAAAATATTATTTGTTGGAAAAGATGCTATCATGTTGACCGGATATGCCCTGTTCAGATAAGACGAACGATGAACATGAAATCACCAAAATACTCCACGATTCCTTCGGATGGGCTCTAACCAAAGATCGAGCACTCTTTGAAAGCATCTTTGCAAAAGATGATGACTTCTTCACTTATTATCCAGACTCTAAGAGCACCGTCGTAGGATGGGCCCAGTTCGAAAAATTCTTAGATAGCTGGATGGATCCACGAAACAAAGCTAAAGGATTTGCTATCAGAAACCTAAGAATTGTGATTTCAAAGACGGGCGAGGTAGCTTGGTTTTCAGCGATCGTGGACGATGAAGGAGAATTTGATGGAAAGCCTTGGGGCCTGAAAGACGTACGATGGACGGGAGTTCTGGAGAAACGCGGTGGGAGCTGGAAGATATGTCAACAGCACATGTCAGAAGCAAACGATAGGAGCCTAAAATAAAGGTTCAAAAATTTTGGCTGTTAGTAATGTGTGGGAGGATTAAAATTTAATTCCTTCCTTCCTATTCCATTAGGCGCGCGCGAACTGCTGTTTTTTACAAATATCCAAATCAATCATTTAAAATTTCGGAAACATTATTCTATTTCGGTCAATTGTAATACTGTCTGCTAACATCATATCATAGAAGATTCTTTCCTAAATGTTTTGTATCACTTCAATTCTATTTCTGTGATATCATTAAAGAGGAAAGGAAAGGAGGTGATACAATGGTCGATAGGAAAGATTTGATAATTATAGCTCTAATTGGATTCATATTAGCTGTTACACTTTATCCAACGATTATGGCAAGCTTGCCATATGACCCATGGTGTGACAGTAATTTTGATGGTAAAATACGGGTAGACGATATTCTTAATGTGGCTCTACGCTTTGGCACCGATGGATCTCCAATAAATGAAACAGGGGCTACTGGAGGAGGACAGGCCCACGGGAACATGCATCCTTACCTGGGACTCAATGCCATCATCGCACTTCAGGGGATCTACCCGAGCATGGGTGGAGAGCCGCCGAGTAGTCCAGGTGGTGAGCCATTCATCGGAGAGATTTGCTGGGTAGCCTTCCACTTTGCCCCAATAGGATGGGCATCCTGTGATGGCCAACTACTGGCTATCTCCGCAAATCCTGCCCTGTTTTCACTTCTGGGCACGACATATGGAGGCGATGGTTATACCACGTTTGCTCTTCCAGATTTGAGGGGACGATCTCCACTCCATAAAGGCTCAGGTCCTGGGCTGACATATCGGGTAATGGGTGAGAAAGGTGGCGTGGAAACTGTGACTATCACTACAAACGAGATGCCGTCTCATACGCACCCCATCACACCTATGCCATAGATCATCTGACTGTACAAACAGCAAGATGCTAAACCCTTTTTTTCTTTTTTTCGTAACATAGAAATTGAATTATTCTTGATTAGGTGCGCGCGCTCACAATGTTCCATCGTTCTGTTTTATCGTTCAAACCGTATCGTGTGTTTGGGTTTGGGATTGGGATTAGAATTTGACCCCAAACCCAAAAGAAATTAAGAAAAAGAAGAGCATACAGGGACAAATGCTCAATGCTTTTTGTGCGAATTAAAAAAAGGAAAAGGGACTTTGACTCGCTATTTATTTTTACTTTCAGACTCTATACCATACAAAGACTTAGCAGCCGCTGATTTTACAAGAGGAGCTGCAGCGGACACGCTGAGAAAAATTGCCAGCAAGAACCAAGACATTGTTTCCAAGCCAAGAGTTCTGTCTAATGCATCCCCAATGATTCCTATCAGAGCCAATAGTAAGCCGAGACACTCACAAAAGAGACTAATATTGAACCAGACTCTAATCTCTTTCTTTACTTCTTCCCGGTCTTTAAATGGTTTCTCAACCATCTTATCACCTCCATTTCGCCAAAAACGCAAAGTTTTGTTTGTTTCTTTCAGCTCATATGACTTTCGGGTGTGTGTAGAATATAGAAGAGCGCGCGCGCATCCACACAATCCCGTAGGGGACCCTCTATTTAATGCCCGCTAAGAAAGAACCCGAGGTGGTGGTATGGCACGCGCACATATCAACATACATTAGCGTTTTAAGCGTGCGCATTGGAACATACTAGCGACCTCTATTGGAATCTACTCTGAAAAGTGTAGTTTGGAGGAGTTGGTAAATATAAGTGAAAGTTCACCTAATATCAAAAAGTGTTCACCTGGAAGATTATTTCTGCCCTCGCTAATCATCTCTTCATTCGCTGTGATGCCACCAGGAATTCTGATTGGACTTCTTCTAATCGACATTGCACTCACGTTTAATGTATCTGTCGGCATTGCAGGACAGATCAATACTTTTTCTTCTATTGTCGCAGTCATTTTTGCACTATTCATGGGCGTGTTGAGTGTCAGGTTTAAACATAAATCGTTATTGATCATGGGCTTATTGTTCGTTAGTATCTCAGCTTTGGGTTGTTCGTTGGCTTCGAGCTTTAGTTTTGTGTTAATATCTTACTCTCTGACTGGCTTGGCAACGGCTATGGTCATGCCAATGGCTTTTGCACTTATCGGGGAACACTTACCTTTAGAGAAGAGAGCGAATGCGGTGGGATGGACCACAGCAGGAGCATCTCTGTCATACGCTATTGGGGCACCAGTCATCGGTCTGATCGCAGATTCTGGTGGTTGGCGCTTCGCCTTCTTAGGATTCGCGATGCCTATTGCAATAGCAAGTCTCCTGTTAGCTTTTATCGCTCTACAATTCACTTCACCCAAGTACCAGACTAGTCCGAGCAATGCCACTTATTTTGAGGGTTTTAAACGAATCTTATCAAGCAAATCTGCCACTGCTTGTTTAGCTGGCAATGTTCTTCGTATGGCCTCATTCATGGCAATTCTGCTTTACGGAACATCGTTCTTCAGAGAAAGATTCCTTATATCAACGGGTTCTGCATCGATTGTATTGTTGGGATCAGCTTTGTTCTATACCTTAGGTAGTTTGATTAGCGGTCGATTGGCAAATGCGTTTGGAAGCAAACTCGTAGTAGTCTTGACTGCTCTTCCCGCTGGCCTATTCACGATCTCCTTCACTTATCTACCCAACTTCTGGCTTTCTTTGACACTGAATTACTTAGGTGCCTGTTTTTTTGGCACAGCAGCTTCAGCCTCTATTAGTTTGACTCTTGAACAGGTCCCAAATTTTCGGGGTTCAATGATGTCGATAAACTCAGCAGCGCAAAGCCTAGGTTCTACTCTTGGAGCAGCAATAGGAGGATTGGCACTTGATTTGTATGGTTACGAGGTGTTAGGAAGTATCCTTGGAGCGATCGGTATCTTTGCAGCCATAATTTTTTTCTTCCTAGCAATAGATCCAACCAGAACACCGCGACTTCGTCTTGGGGCTTAACCTATGTAATTATCCCTAGATGATGAGAAAACATTGTCATCGCGCGCGAATCCAGTAGGTTGACCCCGGGACTGGAGCGCATTCTTCATTCTTTGAAGCCGTACTCGTCTACCTTTTCGGAAAAGACACGGTCAGGATCATAGTTGAATCTCAGGAAGGCTTCACGTCTTAACAACCAAGCAAAATAGAAATATTCATCCTTCAAGGCCTCGGCAATGGGATGGATAGCAACCAGCCCGGCGGCCTGCGTGAAGTGCCTACCGTTCTTTACTGCATGGAGTGACCTCTGCTTTGTTATCCAAGGGAAATTCTTGTCATATATGTGATCGATGTGCCAGCCTTGACCGTTAGACCTCGTAGGTCTCTCGCCACCAGCAAGCAAAAACGACATTATTGCAGGCCCGTTTGACAGCGTATTGACCTGTATTCCCTTCGATTTCGCCTCCTCCTTTATTCTGTCAGGCATTGTTCGATGATATCTTTCCCGGACGCAGCCGGGCCAGAGGAGTAGCGCCTTGGTCGGCCACTTGAAGTAGTCGGCCCGGTGCTCCCAAACTTCATTGATAATCTTACTTTCAGATGCGGTGAGTTTGCTGAATTCCGCGTCGATTGCTGATTGAAACCGGCTCATGCTTCAATATGGGCTTCCGGGGATTATATTCCCTTCCGCAGGCGCGCTATATGACTTGGATGAAGATGTCGACTAGATTTGTGGCAATGCCCATGAGAGCAGCCCCATAGATGTTGCGAGTCTTCCACGTAACCGCGATTTTAACAATCGAGCCGATAACAGTCGAAATGGTCCATAACGGAGAAGAGGAGATGAACATTTGCAGAGCCAGAATCGATAGCAGAGCTAAGAGAAAACCGTTCTCGTGATCCAGGTACCTGTTGAACAGGAGGCCTACAAAAAAGAAGACCTGGGAAAAGACTGACAGTATCGAGACGAACGCGACCCAAAGGACAAGGCCTTGAGACGTGTGTTCAGGGATCCATCTGAAACCGAAGAGCGCATGGGAAAGCAGATACGTTGGTGACAAGTCCTAAAGAGGCATAGACCAGCGTTTGCCTGGAATCCACTACTTCCAAGCCAAGACTCTTCAAAGAAATATCGCTTCTCATCGCGACCAACAATAGAACTGGGAATACTATGAATGTTAGTAGACTCGTGAGGAAATAGTTGAAAGTCAGATTGTTGTCCACAAGGGGCCTCTCCGGAATCGAAACCGGGAAAGGCAGCTGCAACAATCTGCCATGCAACGTGAAATAGAGAACCCCAGCAAGGAAAAGGAGAAACGAAACCTCAAGGAGTTTGGTTTCTCTCTTGAATTGCTTCCTCTTAATGATCCCCAAGATGAAAACGAGCACACTTAGTAGGACGATGCTCAGGTTGACCCCAATCGGGCCGAAATAGGTATTCCAGACATCGAAGACCAAACTGAAGCCTTCAAAGAACTAGTTATGTATGCTCAGGTTTTATGACTTCTGGGGCGCGCGCAAACAGGTTATAATCCATTGACCGTTAGCTGGCTCAACCGTTAGCCGTTGGCCGTGCCTTGGTTGGTTGGATTAAAATTTAATCCAACCAACCAACCAACAAGCACAGTTAATGGACCAACGGGAAAGGAACGACCAATTATTAGCTTCTAATGGACGGTTACACACCGTATACTCGGTTTGGTATACATCTACGGACATTAATGGAATAGGAAGGAAGGTACCATAAGAGACGATGATAGATATGTGTATTCGAAATTGACTATACACTATAAATGAGTGAGGGGTAAAAAATCAGAGGAAAATTACCCCTCATAACAAACTAACACTGATAGTACGAGGGGTAAAAAATAAACAAAAAGTTACTCCTCAACAATGAAATCAATATCGCGCGCGCGCAGATAAAGCTAATAAGCGCCATTTTCTTGACAAGAGCGTCTGAAAAAATGATCGGATAGGGTGTATGGGATGCTGATAAAAGATGAGAATGTTCTTCTAGCTGTTGGAATGATTTCAATATCTTTGGGAATTCTTGTCGGTCGCTTTTTACATTTTGAATATTCAGGCTTCTCAGTTTCAGATTTTGTAGAAGGAGTGCTAATAGGGGTTTCTTTGGTTCTAAATCTGACTTATCTGATAAGAATGAGGTCAAAAAAACGAGACTAAACCGCTAGTTGGTGTATCTTGGTCTATTTTTTCGCGGTCCTCTGGGTCGTCTTGAACGAGAAGAGGGGAAAATAATCGGTGTTGTGCATGTCAGAAATGGGATATGCACAGCGAAGTCGTTTTTATTCTTTTTTTATTTTCTCCAGAAATTACAATCCCGTTGCGTTGTGCAGTAAGTAGCCGCGCGCACTAGAGTGGAGAAGAGAAAATCTACACCAAGTACATCTATCTGAGAATTGGTCTAGGTCTCTATTGCCTTAGGTTTCATTCTTTACCATATTCAGCAAAGGATTCACGAGTGCCCAAATAAGTCTTCGATTCAGCATACCTGAATTTTTGTAGTTCTTCAAACTCGAATTTGGCTCTCTTCTCAAGAGCTTCTATGGTTGGCCATTCCTCGACCCCAATATAATCCCACTCTTCATTTGACCAACGGCAGTCAATCATCATCAAGACTTTGCACCCGAGTTCTTCCCAATTCTTGCGATCCTTAAGCATGAACTCTTGCTTTTCCTCTTCAGATAGTTTATAAAATGCTTCCTTGATTTTGGCGAACATCAGTCTGATGATAGGTTTTTTCTCAGCCATTACGTTACACCTCTTTAGATTCTATCATATAATTAGCTAGATTGTGAAATATATATTCGCATGCATGCAAGCGCGCGTTTGAAGATAATTAGATAAGTAGGTTCAGAAAATCAAAATACCGTTCCTATCCAAGTAGTTAGAAACTGTTAAAGCTAAACATTTTCTCAAAAGGTTTCTTCTTTCTTTGTTTTGGCTGTTCGGCAGGATACCCGAAAGTTAATAACGCAACAAACTTCCATTTATCAGGGATTTTTAGCAATTCCTTGACTTTTTCTTCGTTGCAAGCTCCTATCCAACATGACCCGATCCCTAGAGTCCACGCGGCAATCACCATGTTCTCCATTGCAATTGTAGCGTCGACAACGGCCCATTTTCCAGTCAAAAGCGATTTTATGTCTGCACACCCAACAATAGCGACGGGAGCATATTTGACAAAACGGTTAATCAAATTATCGCACAGGTTCTGCAGTATATCCCGATCAGTCACAATGACGAAATGAATGGGCTGTCTATTGGCAGCTGAAGGAGCCTGTCTGCCAGTTTCAAGAATTTGTTGCAAAACCTCTTCAGGTATATCTTTGTTTTCATAGCGTCTAATGCTCCTTCGGCTGAGAATCAAATCAAGGAGAGACATAAAACCTCACATTCTTCCTAAACTCTTCTTTATCTTTCCAAGGACAACTCTTAAATATGTTTGTGGGTAGGGCAGAGCATCTGCGCGCGCGGAGGCTAAATGCTAGCATCTCTCTCCTACTAACTCTAAAAAAACACATCGGCACCAACAAAGACGTATCAACATTTTTATATTCACAGAATACGGAATAAGAATAAGGAGAGATTTATGACAGCGGAACCTTCTGCCCTTCTAAAATGGGCAAATATCTTAGCCTTCATTTTAATGGTTCTGGTAAATGGCTTAGCGGGTAGCACTACGATTCTCGGAGGCAAGTTCACAAATGAGATTTCTGATGCGAACCCAACGCTCATCACACCTGCAGGTTACGTATTCTCTATTTGGGGCGTTATCTACATTTTGTTGGGGATTTTCGTAGTCTTTCAAGCATTACCAAGCGAAAAAGGTAAAGACTATAAGAGGAGCATTGGCTGGCTGTTTGTCCTTAACAGCATATTTAACATTGCTTGGCTTTTTCTTTGGCAATTCGAGTTTCTTGGTCTATCGGTTGTGCTTATGTTCATGCTTTTAGCAAGTTTGATAGCGATTTATCTGCGCCTCGATATCGGGAAATCGAAAGTTGGATTTCGTCAGAAACTAGCGGTTCATGTGCCTTTCAGCACTTATTTAGGTTGGATAACTATAGCCTCGATTGCCAATGTAGCTGTCACGCTGGTTTCATTGAACTGGGGTGGTTTTGGAATAAACCCAGAAACATGGGCAACTCTGATTATATTAGTTGCTCTGTTGATTACCATACTTGTCTTAGCCACAAGGAAAGATATCGCGTATGGACTGGTAATTGTCTGGGCTTTAACAGGCATTGCAGCAGGGCAAAGTGGAAACCAAAATATTGTCACCTTGGCACAAGCAAGTGCAGTTATCGTCTTGATAGCTGTAGCTGCTACAATCCTCCTCACTAAGCTAAGACGACAATGAACAAAGGCGTTTGCGCGCGCTGGTTCAGTTGCCTCCTTCTTGACAAGTGCAATAATGTGGGCAGCAGCTTTTGATCTGGGTTTTAGAAGTTACAATGCCAGCAAACTCCTTGAATAGATAGCACACTTGTTTGGGAACCACTTTTTGATTTAGAGACATCAATTCAAAGAAGTCAATGTAAGTGATTGAATATTCCATACTCTCCTGTATTGGGGTCTTGGAATAATTGGATCTGAGGTGGATAAAACGTGAAAACTACAAACGCGAGAGCTAAGATTACGAGAGCAACAAGAGAAATCAGTTTCAGATTCTTAGATAGTTTTTTGAAAGTCAATAGCTTATAACTGACGAGTTGTCCAATTATTACAGCAAAAATGAAGCTGAGAACATCTATGATGAGGTTTTCTTCGGCAAAAATAGTATATGAGTAGAAGATTACTGGAATGATTATCATTATAGGCGGCTAATGGACGACGGACAACGTGGAAAGGACCATTATTTACTGGCCTTTCAACAGGTGTATAGTCGGTTTAGCACATACATACAAGGTACAGGAAGGAAATAATGGAATAGGAAGGTACCATAAGAATATACTATAGATATGTGTGTTCGAAATCGACTATACACTCTTAATGAGTGAGGGGTAAAAATCACTCAGAAATTTACCCCTCGATACAAGTGAGGAAAAAGAGGGATGGAAGTACCAACCACTTCTTTATGGCGTGCATGCGCACGCACGCGCGCCACTCCGTCATCGTTCACTCTTGGCAGTCCGTCTCCTGAGGGGCATTCATCTTGTCGTTGAACTCGGTCACGGCCTGCTCGAGATCCTCGGCCGTCCGCATCGAGGTGGCTGTCGGGACGCTCGTCGTGACGAAGTGCTGCGCGTACGGGAAGCACGCCGCCTCGAACGGCTTCGGGTTCAGTGCGCCAGCGCCGAACGTGTTGGTGCACAGCGAGATATCGTCGAGCGGGAGCTTCAGCGCCTGCGCCATCTCCTTCGGATCGAACACCAGACTGAACGGCTTGGTGCATTGCTGCAGCTCACCGCCGTAGTCGACTGAGAGGTTGCCCTCGACCCACAGGCGCTCATCGAGTTCCGTGAGCACACCGTTCTTCAGGTCGGCGACGAGGGTGAGGCTGTTGTCGGACTGCGCGCTCGCGACATCAACGATGATCTCTCCGAGATAAGACGTCGTGACTACCGAATGCAACGTGCTCGGGCCGATGAAGCCCTTGCTCGGGTCGTAGCTGTGCGTGTTGCTCTCATACTCAGCGATGATCCAAGAGAGAAGTCCGGTCTTGCAGTTCTCAGCGATCAGGTAGAACTCCACGCGGCTCCCCCAAAACACGCTCGTGTGGACGTTGAAGGCGCTAATGATCGCGCACGGTCGCTTTGGGGTATCGCTGAACATCGCCGAAGGGAACAAGCTGTAGTTCGGCGGTAACATCCGCTCGGCCGCCTCAGTATCGGCGATCTCAAAGCCGA
>JAOUKN010000115.1 GCA_029882515.1 Candidatus Bathyarchaeota archaeon | reverse complement strand
AATTTTTTTTCTAACCATGCCTCGGTACCTATTTTTTTTCTGTAAAGAAGCTGGCCTGCTCTGTAAAAAACTCGCCATACTCCTTGGCTGGGATCATAATGTGACAGGTAAAGGTCACATGGAAGTTCTTGACATAAACCACAATGCTCAACATTCTTCTCTCGTATACATGTGTGTAATTTGCATTCGCCCCAATGTGGCTTTCCCTTTGTATTTCCGCAGCCTTCACATTTTTCCTAGCTTGGGCATTCAACGCAACACATGCCACACGGAGCGGATATTTTTGGATCAACACTCATCTTCATACCAGCTTTGGCGCCCGGAAAGGACACTCAAATTATCACCTCAATTATTGGTTAGTATTCCAATATAAAGTTTTCTTTTTAGTAACCAAAGCATTAATATACTTATGATGCACTCATTTTAATGAGGTGAGAAGAATGACTCCATGTGAAACAAAAGCCAAGAAACCAAAACCAAGCGATCCTTGTCCATGCGGAAGCGGAACCAAATACGAAGACTGTTGCGGAAAATAATTCCAAGATTCGTTAAGACCCCTTCTCCCTTCTTTTTTGTGTGAAGGAAGGAATAAAATTTTTATCTTCTTCCCCCCAATGCATCTGCTTTTTTTCTATCTCTGGCAAGTATTTTACTCCTTCATGTACACCGCAAGGGGGCGCGAACGAATTTAAAATTCATATTCTCAATCCGCAGTCCTTTTCTTGGAAAAGAAAGATTTTGTCCACAGTGGGGTGTTTAGACATGGGAATTTCCACAACAGATGAAACGATTATTGCTAGTAAATTGACAGGTAACACACTTCGTGTGTATTGGCATTTGTTGAGATCTTCTACTGGTGTGGTCGGAGTTAGAGAGACGCAGAGGTCTTTGGGTTTTTCAAGTCCTGCGTTAGCTTTGTATCATTTGGACAAGTTATCAGAACTGGGCTTGGTTCAGAAAGTTCGGAATGAGTATCGATTAGCGAAGACAATCAATATTGGAGTTCTTAAACAGTTCGCTAAAATTGGAACGTTTCTTCTTCCTCGATATGCTCTTTATGCAACTATGTTTACAACTCTTCTAGTCTTTTATGTTTCGCAGTTCCGGGCTGTCAACTTCTATAGTGTGTTTGGGCTGATCTTTGGAATCCTTGCTACAGGGATTCTATGGTACGAAGGGTTGAGGATTTGGAGACAAAGACCTTAGCTTGGGAGGATTGTGGCTTTCAGCGATGGTCCGAGTTTCCCTACCGTTACTGACATCTACCCCCATTCGGTTTGCATATCAATGAGAACGGTTACGTTTTCACCTTTTACTATTGCGCGCACTCCGTTATTGAAGTTTTTCATATTACAGCTATTACATTGTTTATCATCATCTGCCGGTAAACTTGAAATACAACCAATACGATATCGCCAGTAAGTATTCAGACGAAACGTGAGGTTGATTAACATGATAGTGGATGTAAGAAGCAGAGAAGAATACTATAAAGACCACATAAAGGGATCTTTGAATATTCCTATCTTCGACTTGGAATACTACATTGACTTTCTGAAAGATAAGGGTCTTCTTCTTTACTGCGATACTGGCAGAAGGGCAAAGATAGCTGCAGAATACTTAGCTAAAAGAGGAATTAAAGCTGCTGTAATTCCCCAAGGAGAACTCAACAGGTACGAGAAGGAAGGGAAGTCGATACTGTGCGCCATAAACTATCTTTCGGTGAAACCAAGTTTGGAAAAAGAGTTTGAGGCGAAAGTCAAAGAGTTATGCCGTGTGACTTATGAGAAGAAAGGTTTTCTTGGCTCGAAAATATTTAAGGTCTCAACAATTTCCTATGGCGGAAGTGGGCTTCAAGGCACATATGAGGACATCGACGTCAAACCAACCAAATACGTGATGTTGACTTACTGGACAAGCAAAAAGGCACACGAAGAATTCCACAGAGAACCAGATATCCTTGAAGGGTTCATGGGCTTGATGAAATACCTATCAATCATGCCCTATGAAGAATATGGCGAAATCATGAGATAAGAGTACGCGGGTACAGGTGTGTCAGAGGCTAGAATATGGAGGGACCAGGTGAACAGGAGATTCTAGCCAAAATACGTACCTTGCTAGCTTTGGAGAGAAACTATCTAGCAGAAGAAAGGACAGCTCTTGCTGAATTTAGAACGGGTCTAGGGCTTACTGTGCTTGCTCCGGCAGCGAGTACTGTTATCGCGTACATTTTCTCTTTTCTGCAGGTGGAGCGGGTCCTTTTCTTGGATTCGCTCAATTTCACATTCTTCGCTTTTCTTACCGTTTGGGGAATCTGGATAAGTTTTCGTTCGCGTTCTAAATTGAACAAAATAAGGAAGAAGAAACTGATTCTGAAAAACCGCGAGGCTGAGGTTATGAAACAGTCAAAAGCTGTTCATGATCTTCTCTGCGATTGTATAGCTTTAGAAGATGCGAAATTATCTAAAGAATAGGTCCTTCTCTAGCGCGTGCATACATGTAGATTCTTGTCATATGATCGAAAAGCAAACAAAATTTTGAAAGCTTCATTTTTTTCATTTGCTCAAAAACTATAAAATGTAAACTCTAGAGAATTAATTGTCAGAATTGTGCAAGCAAATATTTGGTGACGTTTATGTCTCTGGTTGATGTAATTCTTGGTCGTAGAAGCATCAGACGTTATGAGCCGGAAGAGATCCCTAAAGATGTGTTGGATAAGATCCTAGAGGCAGGAAGACAAGCTCCCTCAGCAGCAAACAGGCAACCATGGCACTTCATTGTCCTGACTGATCATGAGATTAAGAAGCAGCTGTCTAAATGGATGTTTACCAAGCACGTGAAGAATTCTGCAGTCACAATAGTAGGATGTGCCAACACGGGGTTCATAGATAGAAAATGGTCAACTATTGGCACTTCAATTGCCTTGCAGAACATGGCTATCGCTGCTTGGGCTATGGGAGTAGGCTCATGTTGGATAGGAGGCTTCAAAGAAAGTAAAGTTAAGCAACTGCTGGAGATTCCCGACAAGTGGAAGGTTGTGGCTCTTGTCTCGTTTGGATATCCTGCTGAGAAGCCCCATCCAAAAAGAAGGAAACCTATTGAAAAAATAGTTGGCTTCAATAAGTTCTGAGAAATTGTGAGATCGTTTACCCGCGGCATCAGGCGGGCGTGACTTACAGCGTTAAAATTTGAGTAATGATGAGAACAATGATGTAGAGGATTATGGCAGTAGGGAATATTATCGAGATCTCAAACAGATTGATTAGTATAGATAATACTATCGGCACTACTATTCCTACAATGCTCATAGGGATAAATTGCAAGCTGTAGGCGGTTCCTCTTGACTTTGATGGTACAATTCTTGCCACTAACGAGGTAGTGACGGGCATCGTCATGTTATTGAAGAACCCATAAGCAAGATAGAATAGTACAATCTGGATTGTTGAAGTTGAAACAAACACGCAGAAGAGGGCGATTGTTGCAGTTGAAATAACTGATGTAAGAGACTTTTTCCATCCTAATTTATCTCCCACGTAACCCCCTGTAATAGCGCTTGCTAGCCCAATCAGGGGACTTAAACCGAAAACGATACTCGCCAAACTGGCTTCAAGTCCTTTACTTTTAGTAAGGTAGGTTGTTAAATATGTTGAGATAGTACTACCTGCAGCACTTCTGAAAAGCATAAACAGAAGCAAAGACAAGAAGGTGAGAGATAAAACTTCCCTTAGTGGGGTGGTCAAACTTTTGCCTTTACTCTCATCACGCTCATCATGAGAATGTTCGCTTATATTCACAAAAAGGGCTGTAACTGCAATGGCAAATATTGGTGCAATCCAAATAAGGTAAGCGTATCTCCATTCAAGCCAATTCAAAACAAGTCCTAACGTGATAGGTCCGAGAGCAAACCCCAAAGTACCGCTTGCGCCGTGAAAACCTAACCCTCTACTCCGGAAGTCTGTTGGCGAAATATCGGTGGTTGCGCTCAAGGCGGGTGGATGATAAAAGGTTGATGCCAGAGCCGTCAAGGAAAAACTTAGGACAATAGCCTCAACCGTGGAAAATAACATGATCAGAGAAGCTGCGAGTACTTCCAAAAATAAACTGAACGAGATGAGCTTGGTATGTCCCAAGCGATCAGCAAGTAAACCACTGGGAACTGAAAAAACCAGTGAAAAAGCTCGCGGAACAGACACGACAACACCGCCAAGGAGAACAGACAATCCATAGTCATTAATCAAGATCGGTAAAAGAACAAGAGGAAGATCTGAATAGACATGAAGCAATGTGTGAGAAGTGCATAGAAAAAGTAATCTTAGTTTGAAATCCTTCTTAACCACAAACCCACCACAGCTGCATGCGTTTTTTCACTGTCACTATCCGATATATGTTTGTTGCACTCGATTGAGTCCCTTGAAATAGCGCGCGTAAATGATGGAGCAAAAGGGAAGAAGTGAATGGAAAACAAGAAGCATGTTGAGAAACCATTCAAAATGAATCAGAAGCAAACAATATGCAGGAAGACATAAAGGAAGGAGAGAATACATACCAAATGACCCAGCGTAGCAATGTGGGCACTACACACTTTCCAAAATTGTTGTTGTCTCTTCGAAACCTTTTTGTACATAACCTTTAGGCTACTCACACCTATGTGTGCGTTAATTTCAGAAATTACAAATGTCATTTTCTTCTATTCTACCAGCAGACCTTCGAAGAGATTCGTACGTTTTTTTATGAGCAACATTAGAAAGATAGCTCCCATAAGAGCGTGTATCATCAAAGATGCATTCTGCACGCCTAAAGCTGAAACCACGGGACTCTGTATATTAGTAAGGAAAGGCCAAAAAATTGCATTTTCTATATGAACAACAACATCTAATCCAACATGAGATATGTTCCCGAGAAAAGCTGAAAAGACGAGAATTGCTGACAATCTGCATCTCCTCTCAATTTTGCTCTTTTCGATTCTAAACAAGCTGCTAACCAAAGGAGGATAAACTAGAACTGTGACTAGAATCGAGAGGACTGTTCCGATTGTGGCGGCACCTAGTAAACTATGAAGGACTAGATGATTAGGAATTTTGTCTCCAAACAATAAGATTATGGTAGGTATCTCAAGATCAGGAAACATTGAACCAACCACCACTCCTGGAAGGCTGAGCCTCTTGTCAAGTCTATAGATCAAATAAGCCAGAGGATAATGGAAAGGAGTTGCGGGCAACTTTCTTCACTTTTGCTCTGTTAACGACACTCTGAGTAAAGCAGACTAAAAAATCTTCCATACTAATGAATGAACACAAGGTATGATCTGCGTCCAGAACAGGAGTGCCATCGACGGCGTAGGTCCTCTCGGGCGCGTAACTCTATCTCGCCATACTTCTCACTACTGATTTGAACAGATGTGTGTTTTTATGATAGTTTCTCAAGGGTCTTTAGTCGTTTTACTATGTTTGGATGGCTGGAGAAGAGTTCCGTTATCTTGTCAAAGGTGGTTACTTCGCTTCTGAGCACTTTGTCAACGAGTTTTTGATCTGTTGAAAATGTTCTGGCTCTAGATAGGGAGATGGCATCTGATTCCGCTAGGTCTGGGTCTGTTATGAAGAGAGATTTGAAGGAATTGAGACCGCTCACGTTTCGTCTGCGTCTCTTCATGTTCTTGGTTGAGTGAACTATTTTTGCCAAGCCTTCTGAGAGTTTTCGAGGTCCTTCTGCAACTATCATTGCACTGTGGCGGTCGGCGTAATATTCTCGTAGCCTGCTC
>JAOUKN010000114.1 GCA_029882515.1 Candidatus Bathyarchaeota archaeon | reverse complement strand
ACATGCGTTTGCTGAAGAATTAGTGAAAGTTGTATAAAAAGTTACAAACTATATTACATACATACAACTTCTACCAAAGATTTAGGAACGAAACTTCTATCAAAAGGATAGAGAAAGATGTCATTAGCTAGACTTTGTAGACATCTGATTAGACTACTTAGGCATTCAATTCTTCCCTTTCAGGGAAAGAAGAAAAGGGAAGAACAGACAAACGAAGAACAGAAAAATCCACATTGACATTTGACTTTAACAAACTGTAACTTCTTCGAAGGGCTTAGTGCTCTTAATCCCAAGTTACATCCAAAGTATATGAATAACTATCAAAGTAAAAGTTAAACGAAAACTGCATATATATGTCAAAGACTTCCTTATCGTCCCCTTTTTCTAGTGTAGAGGTTTCTCTTAGGGTCTATATTCTTTTTAAATAACTGTTTTGAGTTTTCAGATAGGGAAAAAGGAAGAGTGAAACAAACAGGACGAAATAGCCTCTAGAAGAAAGTTTCATGGGTCTCTATATTTGCAGAGCACTAGTTCTACTGGGAGAAAACGGTCTTATAAAGACGGACATCGGGAGATATCTCCAGCATGGCGTGGGTTCAAATCTCACCCATGCGCTATGAGAAGTTGTTTTAATGCTTCCAGCTATTGTTGGGGCGCGTATTGATTATTATTTCTAATTCGTCAACCAATTGCTGCGCATTGCTTTTATTAAAGCACATAGGCGGCTTTATCTTGATCACATTTTCATACGGACCATCAGTTCCCACCAAAATTCCATTCTCTCTTAGCTGATTCTTCACATGTTCTGCCAATCTGGTGTGTGGTTCCAGTGTATCCTGGTCTTTTACAAACTCAATGCCCAAGAAGAGTCCGAAGCCTCTGACGTCACCTATTTCAGGATAGTTTTTTGCAAGTGTACTTAATCTCTGCTTCAAGTAATCACCCGTTTCTACGGCATTTCTCTGCAATTCTTCCTCCTCGATTACTTCCAGAACAGCAAGGCCAATGGCACAGGAAACTGGATTTCCACCGTACGAACTGAAGAATTCCATGCCATTTTCAAAAGATCGCACTACCTCATCGGTGGTAACCACAGCAGCAAGCGGATGACCATTGCCCATGGGTTTGCCAAGAATCACAATGTCGGGCACAACACCTTGCATTTGGAACCCCCAGAAGTGTTCTCCCAAGCGTCCAAATCCTGTTTGTACCTCATCGGATATGCATACACCGCCCTGTGCCCTGATGGCGCGGTAAACTTCCTGCAGATAGCCTTTGGGTAGTGGCACTTGACCGCCACAACCAATCACCGGCTCACAGATGAAAGCTGCAACTTTTTTGCCATCCTTATTAAGAAGTTTGATCGCCTCATGCGCGTAGAGTTTTCCTGCTTCTCCGCCATTGTTTCTGTATGGTCCTCTATAGGTGTCTGGAATAGGCGCCTTGAGGATGTAAGAAGCTGGGCCTTCGCCTCCTTTACCTTCGAATTTGTAGGGGCTAATGTCAATACCTATTTTGGTATTACCATGATAGCCATGCTCAACGACCATGACATTTTGGTGACCAGTATGTGTGAGGGCCAAACGGATGGCAAGGTCGCTTGCTGCACTGCCGGAGTTTACGAAGAACACCTTGTTTAGTGGCTCTGGAAATTTCGCGAGCAGTTGTTCCGCGTAATCATTCAATTGATCGTATAGGTAACGGGTGTTTGTGTTCAGCAGAGCCATCTGCTGTCGACCGGCTTGAACCACCTTGGGGTGGCAGTGGCCTACATGAGGTATGTTGTTTCGGGCATCCAGATAGGTTTTGCCACTGGCATCGTACATGTATTGGAATGCAGCCTTCACCATCTTAATGGGCCGTGGATAGCTGACCGAAAGCGACTTGCTGATATACCTCCATCTTCTTTCTAGGTCCGTTTCAGTATCTGGGGAGACCTTTACCGCCAGACCTCCTGACCTTTTGAATTCGTTTGTCGCCTGAATAGGACTGACGGAAATCCATCGCTCCAACATTTCCCATGCAGGCATTTCACTAATGATGATGTATTCGCTATCAGGGTTTTTGGTCTTGTTGTAGGCTGAGTTGCAGACACTCGTGCATAAGCGGGCGGCAATTAGGTAATAGAGCAGTTCAATTTCTTTCTGTTCTAATGGCAGTATTTCGTTATATCCTTTTATTATATGGCAAGCCCATTCAGTGGGTCTAGATTTTCCCAAAATAGCATAGGTAATGGCGATTGCTAATTCATTAATCAAGGATGAATAAACCACATCACCGAAATCAATAATTCCCGAGATCTGAGCATCCTGGACCAGTAGGTTCCAGTCGTTTGCATCTGAATGGATGACACATCTCCTCAAATTCGGTATCTCAGGAAGAACAATTTCACTAAACTGAAGGAAGAAATAATCGACCAGTTTTCGCTGTTGCGGTGTTTCAATGTACTTGATATATTTTTGATTATTAAGGCAATTCCGCAAGTCCCAATCTAGTTGTCGGGCTCCAATTGCTGGATGACGAAAATCGAGCAATGTCTTGTTCATCTGGGCAAGAAACCTTCCAATGGATTGAAAAAGTCCTGTGGAGTGCTCAACTTCAGCCAAGAATTCTCCTTCAACAAAAGTGAGCAGTCTGCCTAATTGCTTACCAGCTTCAATGGAGGAAAGAAAGTTGCCCGTCCTGTTTCTTACAGGAGCAGGGTAAGAATTGGGCGATTGGTGCGAAAGTTTCTGAAGGACTTGGTTCTCTGCATCCAGCAGCTCATATAATCCTGATTCAGTTCGGTAGTGCTTATAAACAAACTTCTCTCCTTGAACAGTATCTACTTGGTAATTGATGCTCCTCCCGTAGCCTTCCAACTTTTCTAAAGTTGCATCCTCAATTCCAAAATACTCCTTCAGCAATTGCGCTACTTTTTTCATGTTCTTCAATGCTCCATATCGATTATTGAACCAGTTATCTCCTCATATCCCCAATTATTTCATGCGCGTAATTAGACTTTGGCATCTGTTTCCTTTTCTTATGCGTGAGACGTCAGAAGCAGAAAAAGGGTAGGTTGCGGGAGATATCACCACAAGTCGCCGGTTCAAGTCCGGCCCTCGGGACCAACAACATCGTTTGCGCGCGAAATGTCAGTTATTTTATAAAGATAAATTTAGCAACTTAGGAATAAGAAGGTGAGATAGGAACATGCCTTATTGTAGAAAATGTGGAGCTGAGTTGGCTGAAGATGCACGATTCTGTTCTGCCTGTGGAACTCCGGTTACTGCACCCGCCAAACCTGTCGAGGCACACAAAACTCTGAAGGTGTCTGGCAAGCCCAAAATCATTGTCACCAACACTGCTCCAGGGTCTGTCGAAGTGAAGAAAGGGTCCGAAGGAGAAGTAACCATAGACTTAGACCTTCGGGAACCAGAGGATTTGGACCTCAACATTTCTCAGGATAACAACACAGTGACTGTCACATGTCATTCCAAGGTTCATCCTCTGCACTGGTCGAAGTATGTCTTCTCACGGGGTCCGAAAGCTGACGTTTTCATTGCTGTACCTGGGGAAGCCGATCTCAATCTCGAAAATCGTGTTGGGCATGTCACAATTACGGGGATTAAAGGTGATCTTCGGGCGGAGTCAGACGCGGGCACAGTGAAGATGCATGATTGTGCGGGAATGGTTGCGATCGCGACCAAGGCCGGACGGATCAGCTTAGAGAATGTCAACGGTACAGTTTCTGCGCGTAGCTCTGCAGGCTCTATTGAATTCAGTGGTGCCCTGTCCAAGGGTGAAAACCGGTTTAAAACGAGTGTCGGAAGAATTGATATCATGTTGCGAGGAGAACCAGATCTAACTGTAGAAGCTTCTGCCAAAGTCGGAAAAGTTACGTGTAGTCCAGAATTGGCTGATGCCCACTATGATCAGTTTATTGGGGGTCGGTGTACCGGTCGCTTTGGTGCTGGAACGGGAAGACTGATTGCAGAGACAGAAACGGGAAGCATAACAATTCGTCGATAAGTTATGCGCGCGCATAGCAGGTTAGACTGAGTTGTAGATTTTTGTTCCGGTCTCCCAGCTGTCTCTCCATTCAACCTTTTTGATAGCGATTTTCAGCACACAAAACTCTTCAGACTCAGGACCTTGAGGAAAATGTTGTGATAGATCGAAGGTGGCCAAATGCCACACTCTCTTTTTCGCTTGCAAGTTTGGAATTAATTCGGCTTCTCCGAAGATGACAGCTGCTTTGTCTCCATGAGGTTGTTCAACAAAAGCCAGACAAATCTTAGGATTACTCTTGATCTGCTTCACCTTTCTGGAAGAGCAGAAAGTCGTCACCCACGTCGACATATCATCTTCTACGATTGGAGATACCGGACGAACGATCGGTTGATCACCATCACAAGAAGCGAAGTACGCATGGAGACAATTCTTCTTCATTATCGCCACTATTTTCTCTCTGCTAGACATATCCCTGCTCGAACCACCTACTTCGTGAAAGTCTCTATTGTGAACTTGTTTCCTTCAGGGTCGACAAATGTTGCTGCTCTAGCACCCCAGTGCTCGTCTTTTGGCTCTGAAAGGAATGTGACGCCTTTCTCCTTGAGTTCTTTGTAAGCCTTGTCGATGTTGTCGACGGTGAGAAAGATTTCTAGCTTGCCATGCGGTTGGAGACCAAACTGCACGCCGCCAACGTCGAAGGTTGCGTAGTTGGGCCATTCACCAGTCTTCTTGAGACCGAGAACGTCTTCGTAGAATGCGATAGCTCTCTTCAAATCCGAAACCGGAAAGTTGATATGATATACCTCTTCAATCATTCAGACACATGCTTCCATTATCCCATCAATCTTCTCAGTGCATAGGGACAACATAACACTTCTGTCTGCGCGCAAATAAATAGGGTTCTGCGGGAGATTTCACCAGCCTTGCGTGGGTTCAAATCCCACCCCCGGCGTCAAACTCTTAGTCCAAGTTTAAGTTCCCGATTTTGTTTCGATTTGCCTCATTATTTGAACAAGACTGTGAAGATGCTTTTCGTTCACAAAAAGTGAATCGCAGTGATGGCGATAAGTGCCGACTTCTAACTTCAATTTTCTTGAAACCATCTTTTGTAGTTCTGACAGGCCGTACATGTTCCCTTGTATATACTCAACAGCGTTGGTGTCAAAATGAACTCCTAACTCCAGTTTTCTATTTCTTATTAAAAAGGTAAAATATACCAAGCATGGTGTGTCGCGTGCTCCAAGATGCTTCATGGAATTGCGAAGGACTATGGACGGTTTATTGTAGGAAGGGTTCTGCTTCAGTATCTCTTCTAACTTTGATATTTGTTCCCATATAGGCTTACCATAAACATTCCACCAATAACCTTCTCTCATATTTCCAGTGATTTGCAGAAAGTAAGCTCTTGGCTTTGCATTTTCTTCAAGCTTTATCTTCCTGCAAAAATCATTAAATTTGTCACTTATTCTAGGCTCCTTTAACGGTCGATTCACGTGGATACTGAGCCATCGGATTTCAACTACGGGTGTGTTATTCACTAAAGTTCTTTCCCCAGAATTCAGTAGGGCCATACTCAGCTTTTCCCAAGCTTCACCAGTCGATTCAGAAAAAATATCCAAAATCTCACCATTTCTAAATGTTGGATTCACACATCCTTGAGGCTAATGTATTGCGCGTGCGCAGGACGACTTGTCTCTACCAGAATGGTTCCTCTCGCTCCCTCGCCAATCTGACAGACAGCTTATCTCCAAAAATCGGTCGCAGTATATTCTGACAATCTTCAAATTCTAGGGGTTTTTTCTTGGGAATCTCCAAGTCCTTCCACTGATATTTCTTCTCGCCTGTTATGATGCTGAGCTCAATCCACCCATGAGACTTCTCCAACTTAACCACATCGGAGCCAGTAGC
>JAOUKN010000113.1 GCA_029882515.1 Candidatus Bathyarchaeota archaeon | reverse complement strand
CTGAGATAATGTCCCGTTACATTCATGCATGCGCTGTGATCTTCATGGTAACGAGAAGTTGATTTGTAACAAGGCTTACCAGGGACTATTGATCAGACAGTCCACTGATGTCCGCTTATGTTTGTTGAATTCCGACTTTATTGGTTGAGTGTTCATAGTTAGTCAAAAATTTATGGACTCTGATGGGACGCATTTCTCTGATATGAAACATTTGCAGTATTCTGGAGAGGATACTATGCGGGCGAATGAATTGTGTGCGGAAAGGTTATGGTGAAACCAAAAAAGCTAATTGGCGTGAAGGCGGAAAGGTATGAAGAGCAACACTTAGGCACTGAGCGGGTTTGGGGTGACGCTGGTGAGGGTCAAGAGTAAAAGGTTTTTTTACGTGTTTGTGGTTCCCGTCGTGATATTCGCAATTGGTTTCGGCTTGACTATGCTTCAACGCGCAATCTTGTATTTGTGGCTGGGCTTCTTTGTGGCTTGGGGTGTGCACTTCTATGCCCAATTCTATTATTATCGGAAGCTCAGGGAGGAATGAATGCTCTTTTATTAGATCTCACTTCAGTAAGGTCCATTTTCCCTTATGCCCAAAACAGGGATACGGCGGAATAAGCAATTAAATATAAATTCAAAGATTGTAGGTACACAGTTAAGGTCGGTGAGGGAAGATAGTTTGAAAAAACAGACGATTATTATTATTTCAGGTCTCATGGTATTCCTCATTGGCATCAGCTTGATAGGAGTGTCCAACGTCTCAAGAAGAGGGCTTGTTGAATACAGAGCACCTTCCGAGTTACGACTTGAGGGAAGCGAAATCATGGATCTGCTGTATTCGCTGCACGGTCCTGAGGACGAGTATGCTGGAAAATATGGTTTAGAGTTTTCCGGATCTTTTGAGGGCCATGATGGAGAACCGATCTTTCTCATCAGAGATTATGAGGATTATCCAGTTTTTTCAGGTCCTGGATTTGATACGAACACGCCACCTTCCGGTATCATAGATTTCCCAATTGGTACATCAGGCTTTTACATCCTAGACTTCAACGTTGTTGCTGGCAACGAATCTCGTGTTGAGCTATATCCATATAAATATCAAATAGGAGAGATTCGGCCGTATGTATATTTGTTTTTTGCAGGAATACCACTGGCAATTTCAGGCATAGTTGCCAACGTAGTTGGCCTATTTGTGCTATCGAAACCAAAGGAGTGAACCTGACAAGCGTGTAGAGTTCCCTTCTATCTAGTTATGATACCTTCATCTATGCTTGCTGTGAGAGGTTGAAGTTTTTCTCCTTTTTGCAATATACAGTGCTATTATGACTATTCCTATTGAAATGCCTATTATCCATAAGATGTTGGCAAGGTTTTCAGTCTTTTCAACTGTAACTATGATTGAATCGATGGCGCTGTTTCCTGCCGCGTCTCTTACTGTTAGTTTGACAATGTAAGTTCCTGTTGCTGCATATGTGTGGGCCGCAATAGTATCTGTTCCATTGAACCCGTCTCCGAAGGTCCATTCATAGCTGACGATGCCTACATTGTCACTGGAACCGCTAGCGTCAAAGCCTACCTCGGTGCTGACCGAAACTGTTCTGTCTAGACCTGCATTGGCTATCGGGTTTGTCACGTCGAGAACGGTGATCGTGATTGTGTCCGTGGTGTGATGTCCCGCGCCATCTGAGACGTTTAAGAGAATGGTGTAGATGCTCGGGTTGGTGAAGGTGTAAGTCGGGCTTACACCTGTTAATACCTGCTGGGTTTCATCTGTGAACATCCAAGTATAGCTTATGATGCCGATGTTATCGTATGAGCCTGAACCATCAAAAGTTACCGCTATTTCTTCGTCAACGGTCTGGTCAGGTCCCGCGTCTGCCACAGGAGGACTTTCGTCTGATACTTCAGAGCCTATGATTTTGATCCGGTGTGTGCTGAAGCCATAATTGAGGTAGAAGAATGTGTGAGTTTCGGTTTCAGTTATTATTGTGTTGGCAGTTGAGTTTATCTCATCCACAAGAATCAGCCAAGAATCTCTTAGAAGACTCTTTGGAACGGTGGCATTGCAGAAGCCCACTGCACCGGATGGACCCGTGACATTGAAGTTTATTTGCTTAGGTGCGGGGTTGAAGTTGAAGCTTGCTATGGTTGAGTTGCTGAATGTGGCAACGTGATAGGTCTCCTCTCCCCAGACAATGTCAAACACTCTAGATCGACTCCAAGGGTCCGCAAGCGGGTACCCGTCTAAGTCCTGATGAGGAAGATCGGTGTCTCCTATTCCATCGCCATTCAAGTCTTGACCTTTATAGTCACTCCAGTGATTGCCTTCACAGCCGTTATCCCAGACATCAACGTATGACTCGTTAAGAGACGCCTGTTTTATTATATTTTCAACAAAGTTGTTGCGATAAATAATGTTGCTCCCCGAGTGCAGCGAATAGATTCCGAACGAGTTTTTTGTTATGGTGTTTTCGCAGATGCTGTTGGCGGAGGAGAATAGATGTATTCCGTCGTCATTGTTTGTTATGGTGTTGTTTCTGACTTCGTTATTGTCGGCAGTTTTTGCTAGGGAAATGCCTTTCCAACTATCTGTTATAACGTTAGAGCTGATGTGATTATTTTCAGAGGATCGCTCTAGCCATATGCCGTATTCGTTGTTTCTGATGGTGTTGCGGCGGATATTGTTGTTCGTGGAGTTTCCTAAATAGATGCCGCCGAGCGTGCCATTTTGTATGGTGTTTTCAATGATGACGGTGTCTACAGCGTACTCTAGCCAAATGCCCCACGTGTTGTTTGTTATGATATTTCGACCGATTGTGGTGCAGTTGGAATGATCCAAGCTGATTCCCTTGTCATCAAAGTGGGGGCCACTGTTTCGTAATGTGAATCCACTGATGTCAACATTGCTAGCTGTTATGCTAATGACAGTTCCGATTCCACCAGCATCGATGATAGTAGTGGTTCTATCTTCTCCCACAAGTTTCAACGATTTGTCCACAGACACGCGCTCAGAGTATATTCCCGCATCAACTCGAATTGTATGCCCGTCCAGAGTTTCTGCGGCATCTATTGCCTCTTGTATCGTTTCATAATGCAGATTTGTGTCTCCGTTGTGGACTCGTGTTTCATTTGTTGTATAGGCGACATTAAAAGCAAAGGTAAATATGCTTGTGAGAAATAGCATCAGTATTATTCTTGAACCTGTCTTGACCTTCATTTTCATCCGTTTTCCATTTTGTAACGATAGTGTCGTATAGAATTTACTGATTGTGGTAAATAGCTGGGTGATCACCTTGGCGTATTTTTGTTATTGCAGCGACCTTGTTTTTTGCTAGGCTCTGTATGAATAGTTAGGCATATTTTAGGTGAGTTGGTTAAACTTGGTTAATCTCCATAAGCCTGAAATTAATTCATTAGAATTCTGCATGTTTGCCTATCGCGGTATGACTGTGGAGAATTCTATATTTCCTTAACGCGTAGACAGTTTACTAAATGTCCTGGTTTTATTTCAATCATTTCGGGTTCTTTTTCGCCACAGAAAGGTGTTGCATATCTACATCTTGGGTGAAATTTACATCCGGGTATAGGGTAGCGTGGGTCTGGGTGAGTGCCTGGGATTCCTTGGAATTTGAAAAGCCCTTTTTTCGTATGTATGCTGGGAACCGCCGCCAATAATCCTCTTGTGTATGGATGTTTAGGGTCCTTGAAGATCGTTACGACATCGCCGTATTCCATGATTTTTCCAGCGTACATGACTGCGACGTGATCTGACATCTCAGCGACAATTCCAAGATTGTGTGTGATTAGAAGCATAGAAAGGCTGAATTCTCTTTTCATCGCTTTCAGTAGTTCCAAAACTTGCCTTTGCACAGTCACGTCCAATGAGTATGTTGGTTCATCCGCTATAAGCAACGATGGGTTGCGGATTAGTGACATAGCGATCAGGATGCGCTGACCCTCGCCGCCGCTGAATTGATCTCGAAAATCGTAGTAGCGTTTTTTGGCGTCTGCTATTTCCACTTGTCCAAGGTGCTCTACAACTAGCTTCATTATTCTTGATGCCTCAATGTCTCGATGGAATTCGACTGCTTCACCTGTCTGGTGTCCGACCATATCTATAGGATGAAGTGATGCTATCGGGTTTTGGGGAATCCAAGCCATTTCAGTTCCCCTGATCTTTCTCAGTTCTTCCTTGGATAATTTCATGAGATTTTTGCTTTTGAAAAAAGCCTCACCTTCCACCTCCCAGAGCGGCTTTCCTTCTCCTAAAGGTTGAAGTATTCCCAAGATTGCGAGAGATGTTACAGTCTTTCCTGCTCCCGTCTCTCCCACTAGGCCAAGTGTTTCGCCTTCGAATATCTTCAGATTTACTCCATCTACTATTTTTATCGGACCTTGCTTACTCAGTAGGTATGCCTTCAGATTCTTGACTTGTAGTATGTGTCGGTTTTTCATGGTCAATCGGCCTACATTATCGTGAATTATGGTCGTTTTTTATATTTCTTTCTAGGCGGTCTAAGGTTCATGGCGTGGTAAGCATCATAACTTCGTCTGTTAGCTTAGAATCCCTTTGCCAAAGAGCAAGGGTTTGCGCAATCTCTCAATACCTTCGTTTTATTATGAGGCGGAAGAAGAGAAAGATGTCCGCTATGCACATAATGAATAGTATGGCCGCCATGGTGGCAAAGAGTTCGAATCTGATGAGTGCCAGTCTACGTTCGACTGCCCATGCTAGCCAAGCGATGTATATGAAAACGATGCCAGTGACTATCGTCAAGGTAGCCAGTCCAGCTAGGGATAGATAAAACTTAAGCTGCCGTTTAGTTCTCCCTTTCATTTTTTCATCTGGTGCTCCCAAAATCTAAAATCAACATAGTCGTGTTCTTCTGCTTCGATAGGGCAGCTACTCTAAGTGTTATACTTGTGACACGCTAAATATCTGCCCTCTTCGATCTCTATTAGTTCTGGTTCTTTCTTGCTGCAGACTGACATTGTATAGGGGCATCTAGTGTGAAATCTGCATCCCGGAGGTGGGTTAACTGCGCTCGGCACTTCCCCTTTGATGACAACTTTGGTTCGTCTTGCTGTTGGATCGGGTACTGGGACCGCTGCGATTAGCGCTTCGGTGTAAGGATGCAATGGTTCCGTGATTAATTTATCGGTCAGACCTTTCTCTACGATTTTGCCTAAATACATTACCCCTAGGCGGTGACACATGTGTCTTGCCAGTGCTACATCATGAGTTATGTAGAGAAACGAAGAGTGATACCTTTCTATTAGGCTTAATAGCAACCTCAGGACTTCACTTCGGATAGAGACATCAAGCATTGATACAGGCTCATCGGCCACTAGAAATTCCGGTCTGAGTATAAAAGCCCTGCCAATGGCCACCCTCTGTCTTTGCCCTCCACTGAGCTCGTGGGGGAATCTGTACATGAACTCCTCAGGCGGGTTTAAATCCAGGTCCTCAAGAGTTTCGGTTACCCTGTCTTTCAGCTCGTTCTCGCTCTCTGCCATATTCTGGATTCGTAGAGGTTCGGCTACGATGTCATAAACGCTCATTCTTGGATTCAGGGATTCATATGGATCTTGAAATATGATTTGCATCTTGCGCCGTAACTTTCTCATTTCGCGTTCGAGATTGATGGCGGTTACTTCTACATCTTTGAAGAAGACTTCACCAGCAGTAGGCTCAACAAGCCTCAGCAACAATCTTCCTGTTGTCGTTTTTCCGCAGCCGCTTTCACCCACGAGGCCGAAAACCTCTCCCTTGAATATTTCGAAGCTTACGCCGTCAACGGCGTGAACGTATGGAATATCCTTTGAGACGAGTGTTTTGAAGAAGCCTATATGTAAGGGGAAATGTTTTACGAGGTTATGGGCCTTCATAGTTATATCTTCTGCCAAGCCATTTCACCT
>JAOUKN010000112.1 GCA_029882515.1 Candidatus Bathyarchaeota archaeon | reverse complement strand
CTTTTGGGACCGGTCCATGAAGATATTTCAACGGTTATCGTTATCCCTGACTGGGCAACGTTTTGATTATTTGCGTCTTTAAGTTGAGCCGTGATTTGTGAGGTCCCCCCGTTCTTGGGTATCTCGGTTGGGGCTGCCCCTACTTCGATTCCAGAGGCAGGTGTGAAAACTACTTTGCACGTTCCTTCCAAGCCTTGGCATAGAGCAGCAACATAAGCTGTTGTTTGAGAAGTCGACGATGTTAATGTAATTGTGGCAACTCCATTTGCGTCTGTCTTGGTTCGAGTTGTTGATAGCACACCCGCTGTTGTGTAGATGTCTACCCACTCGTCTTGCATCGGTTTTCCGGTGTAGTCCTTCACTGTAACTGTTATGGTCGAAAAGGAATTACCATCATTTTTGATGTTTTGTGGGTCAGACGTAAGTTCCACTGAGGCCGCCATGGATTCTGTGGTTATCAACACAGCTTCGAACGGTACTGTTTGACCGAAGGGTGTGTAAGTGTCATTTGCTTCTACGAAGGATCCGAAAAACGTCAGGAAATTTATGCATGTGGTTGATTCCTGCATACCTGTTACGGCTTGCCTTGAAGCACCAGGCTTGCTGGATGGCTTGTTCCACGCGTAATAAACATAGTTAAAGATGCCTGGCTCGAAAACCATTTCACTGAGCGTAGGATCGATGTACCAAGGCAAGGGATCCTTCGGAGAGTTGTCGTTACTGATCAGAGTAAAGCATGAGGTTTCAGTAATGATTATGTCTCGGTCGTCAATGTTTACAAGAAGTATGCGCCAAGTCACGTCTTTGGTTCCCTTAGGGATTGTCCATCCGTTTCTCCAAGGGCCTGATCCACTTCTCCAGTGGAACCAGTCAAATATTAGCATCAGTGGACCAAAGTAGAATTTTTTTGGACTGGAGGGAATTCCAGGTTCTCCCCATTTCAGTTTTCCTCCCAATTCGGATGCCTTTGTGCCCCTTTCTGTAGTCACGGTCCAATAGGCATTTATCGTGGTTTCGTTCAATTTGATGTTAACATTGGGATACAACAGAATCCATAGAGATTCTCTAGGTTCTATGTAGGCGTCCCCTTCGAATTCTGACGGGTCGCATATGAATTTATGGTCTATGTATAGAGATCTTATTCTGACGGTTATGGAGCCCGTGTTATCTACTCGTAAGCTTTCAACGATGTCACCCTGCGTTAGGTTCAGAGCTTCAGGTCCGGTTAGGGCGATTCTTTCTTGCATTCGTTCTTGTTCTATTCTCATGCGTTTGGCCAAAGCTGAGTTAGAGATGTCCAGAGCGATGAAAAGCATCGAAATGAGGAGAATCGCCAAGATGGCCATGTAAAGCGAGACGAACATGGGGGAAAGCCCCTTCCTTCCTTTGACGATCTTTTTCAGTTTCATCCTTTTTCACCCACCCCCGCCGCTTGGAAGAATTGTTTTGGTGGCGGTTGTCGACGCAGTTGCGTCATCATTGTCAGTAACTGTGAGAGTCACCGTATACGTTCCGTCGCTGATGTACGCGTGGCTAGTCGTAACGCCGGTACTGTTTGTGCCGTCCCCGAAGTCCCAGAAGTAGCTGACGATTGTTCCATCTTGATCGTAGCTGGCGCTTGCGTCGAAGCTAATAGATTCGCCAGTGTTGACGGTTTCCGCTGACTCGGTAAAATTGGCAATTGGCAACCTGTTTAGAACATACTTAGCGGCGTTGATTGAGTCGGTTCCACCATTGTCATCTATAATTGTAAGAGTAACGGTGTAGGTTCCATTGTCAGCATACGAGTGATCTACGGCCACGCCTGTTTCGTTGGTACCATCTCCGAAATCCCAAAAATAACTGACAATCGAGCCGTCTTGATCATAACTAGCTGAAGCGTTAAAGTGAATACTTTCACCAGTGAGCATGACGGTGGCGTTCTCCGCAAACGAGGCAATAGGAGGTCTATTCAACACCGTCTTAGTAGCGTTGTTTGAGCCCATTGCACCATCATCATCTGTGACTGTGAGAGTCACCGTGTATATTCCATTGTCCGCGTATGAGTGGGTGGCTGTGGCGCCCGTAGTATTGGTTCCGTCACCAAAATCCCAGAAGTAGCTCACGATTGTTCCGTCAGGATCAAAGCTTGCAGACGCGTTGAACGATATTGGTTCATTGGTGTAGACGGTTTCAGCAGATTCTGTGAAAGATGCTATCAGAGATCTATTTAGAATTGTTTTGGTTGCGCTTGTTGATGCGGTTGCGCCTCTATCGTCAGTGACCGTCAAGGTGACAGTGTAGCTGCCGTCGTCTACATATGAGTGATTTGTAGCGACTCCTGTTGCGTTCGTGTCATCTCCAAAATCCCAGAAGTAACTTGTGATGAGACCGTCAGGGTCGTAGCTGTCGCTGGCGTTAAAACTGATTTCTTCCCCAGTATAGACGGTTTCCGCTGACTCTGTAAACGATGCGACAGGTCTCCCGTTCATAATAACTGTTACAGATCGGCTGAGTCCCTCCCACGTGGCTGTTACGTCGGCTAATCCAGGTAATGACGACGGGTACAGCATTAACGTTGCAGTTCCATTTGCGTCAGTTATTGCCCAAAGCGATGAAAGCGTTCCCAGATCGGTGGAAAAGGTTACGTTTGCGTTGGCGACAGGATTTCCGTATACGTTGTATACTTTGGCTGTTATTGTGGAGTTCATCGTAGAATTCGCAAGAATAATGCTGGGCCATGCCGAGATATCGATGGTTCCACCAGTCCGTACGCACAGAACAGCCTCAAAAGGTATGGTTTGACCGTACGGTTTTGTTGTTCCGTCCTTTTCGTGGAAGATTCCGAAGAATGTTAAGAAAACTTTGTTGCGGCAGACTGTGGTGTAGATGCTCTGCGGTTTCATTTGCTTCATTTTCGGCGTTTGCCATATGTATATTATGTTGACGGTTTTGTTCACTGCTATGAACTGGGTGAATGATCCTTGGAGTGGCTCTATGTACCAAGCTCTTCTGTTTGAAGGTGATTTGTTAGGAAACAGTGTGAAGCATGAAAACTGGTTTATCGTTATGTTTCTATCGTCGACGTTCTTCACTGTTATGTTCCAAGCTATGGAACCCGTACCGATTTCTATTGCCCAACCTGCCTTCCATGTCGATGGGTCATAGGAACCGTTACTTGGGTCGCACTCGGTGTAATAGAATTTGTTGAAATCCAGCATCAAGGGTCCGAAGTAGAATCCTTTCACTTCATAGGGAGGAGATGGTTCACCGCCGAGTTTGAGTTTCCACTCGTATTCTGTCGATTTCATTCCCCTTTCGGTGGCGACAGTCATCTTGGCTGTCGGTTCGTATATGACTCCAGGGGGTAGGAGAATGTGCACGCGCGCTTTTGGATTTATGTAGGTGTCATCGGGGTTTATGGTGTTGTTTGACGGGTCACATAGGAATTCGTTGTCTACGTAAACTGCCCTTATTCGGGATGTTATGGAACCAGTGTTGTTAACGAAAATTGCGTAAACGTATTCGGTTTCGCTTAAGTTTTGGGTTTCCAATCTATACAGAACTATTCTTTCTTGCGTTCGCTCTTCTTCAAATTTGATCGCCGCTTGGACGGAGTGATTGTACCTATAAAGCGTTAGGAAAAGAACCGCAGCGAGAGTCAAGACCAGTATAATAAGGAGTATTGAACCAAATATTGTTGATGTTCCCTTGTTTCCTCGTCTCTTCAATTCTATTTCCTCCCGATCATGTAACAGTTATTGCGGCCTCGAAGGGTATTGTTTGGGCATAGGTCGTTAGATTTCCGTCGTGTTCGTGGAAAACTCCGAAGAATGTTAGGAAAACCATGCACGTGCACTCTGGCAACGTCATCTTTGTCGCAGAGTCTGTTCCTCCTTCTTCAGGTATACTCTTGGGAGTTGACCAGATGTAGATAATGTTCCGAGTCTGGTTTACGGCCAAGAACTGGGTGAGGCTTTGTTGGTTTGTTGGTTCGAGGTACCAGGTTAGTTGACTGGAAGGGGAGTCGTTCGGCACTGCGGTGAAGCTTGAGAAACGATTTATTGTTATGTTTCTGTCGTCAATGTTCATGACGGTTATGTTCCAGGCGCAATATCCAAAGGCCTTTGGTATACTCCATCCAGGATGCCAAGGGTCTGTCAAATCTAGGGTTCCATTTTGGAGGGTCTTTCTGTACCAGAAGGCGTCGAACTGTAGCATCAGCGGACCTATGTAGAGTCGTGTTGGGTCATATTTCGACTGAGGCTTCGGAGGGCCGAAAACGAGAGGCCCTTCGTATTCTTTTGTTTTTACACCTCTTTCCGTTGCCACAGTTATTTTTGCGTTCGGTTCAAAGGGGACTTCGTTTGGAAAATAGATGGGAAGGTGTTCTTGGGGTTCTATTTGGGTGTCCATGTAGGTGGAAGGATCGCATATGAGGGTTGTCTTTGTGCTGTTGGTGACGTATATGCCCCTGATTCTAACTCCGATTGTTCCTGTGTTGTTGACGATTATGGAGGATACATAGGTTTGGCCCGTATAGTTGAGTTCTAGTCCTGATATGATGATTTTTTCTTGTGAGCGTTCGTGTTCAATTCTTATCTGTTCTTGTACGGCAAAATTGTAGTTGAAGAAGGTTAAAAGAAGCAGGATAAGAATAGAGAAAACTAGAAGAAGGAATGCCAAGGAAGTATATACCTTTGAGATTCCTCTCCGGTCGCGCAGAATTTTACGTTTCAAGCTCTTTTCCTCGGTCATGCAACGACTTGATATGTGTCACTGACGCCTCTGGTTGTAAAGACTTTGACCGTGTAGGTCTTGTTGCCAGTGGGAGTGAAACCAAGTTCTGGGATGTCAACGGTCATTAGGTCTCCTTGGACTACAGAGTCGAAATCTGTAGAGAACTGAGGTTCTTCATATATGTGCAAGGATCCGTCGGGTAAAGAGATGAAAACGTCATCCATGATGATTGCTGTTTTGCCTATGTTTCTAACATAGATTGTGCAGTTTCCTACGTTGCCCCTCAGGTTTACTTCCTCAATAACAATACGTTCAGTGGCTGCAAGCCCTAAGATTTCCCAGAAAGATTTGGTCTCTGCTGTGAGGCCAGTTGACCAGATGAAGACTGGAATGAAAAGCACAGTTACAACTGCTAGAATTATGAGACTAGCAAAAATAGGGGAGATGGCTCTTCGGTTACCGCTTACCTTCAATTTAGTCACCTACTCAAATGTGCACGCATAGATCGCTTCCTTCGAAGTGAAACAGAAAGCTAAGATGTCCCTTTGAAGGATGGAGATACGAATTGGTTGCCTACTTTGGTAACGAGAGCCGCTGTGTACACTGTACCAGCAGTTAATGTGACGTTTGCGTTAACAGCTGTTAGTGTTCCATCGGCCGGAAGAGTGGTTGTCACGGTATCAGGTGCTCCTATCTGGTCGCCATGTAAGTCCCTTAAGATGACTTCCGTGACATCAACGTCGCCGCCACCAGTGCTTTTAGCCCACAAGGTGATACTGGAATTACTAATTACTTGAACTGATTCTATTGCAACTTTCTCCTGCCCAGCTGTTCCTCCACCCATCATTGTGCCAAGGTATCCAGACGTAAACATGTAGACTATGATGCCAGCAATTACTGCGATAGCAATGAGTATTAGTACAGCGAAGATCGGTGAAAGAGCCTTGACATTTCTTCTGAGCTTAGTGATGCGCTTTGTCATTCTTACACCTCCCAAATTTTTCTTTTCGATGGTTCATTCAGGTGGTTCGCTTATAAAGTATGAAAATTTCATTAGACGAGAAGCTTAGCTTGATAAGAGTTTGATAAAGGGTCAAAAAAATCCACAAGATCAATCAGACGTAACTGTCAACTTTCAAGAATCTTAATCCAGTGGCGCAGGGCTTCTTCCAAGGCCTTAGAAAGACTACCTTTCCCATATCCAAACTTCTTCATGGCCA
>JAOUKN010000230.1 GCA_029882515.1 Candidatus Bathyarchaeota archaeon | reverse complement strand
ATGATTGGAAAGATAAACCCTCCTGAGTGTCCACTTTTCATGAAGGCTTGCAAACCCTCTGCCCCAAAAGGCGCATGCATGGTTTCCATAGAGGGGACGTGTAGAATCTGGGCTAAGCATGCGGTTACTCATTGAGTAAAACACTGCTCACCCAATTTGAGGGTTTAGGTCTATGAAGAATGGGCGGGGGGGATTTTGTGATGGGTCACGGGGATTTGACCCCCGGACAAATAGTGATATCTCCCGCAAACTTCTCATTTTTGTTTTCCTAAGCGTACGCTGAAAATTGTGTGTTAAAGATTTTATATCGTGAAGCGTATCAGACCTCATATCGCGCACTTGGTGGGTCCATGGTAAAAGGGGATTTTCAACTTAACCTGCTATTCTTGTGTGCTTCTCACACTCTGCTACATGTCTACACAAACCTTCCCCTTGCCCTTTTACCCATTCTAATAAATGAATATGAATTGTCTATTCTCATTGCGAGTATTATCGTGTCTATCCCTCGTGCTTTCTCATTAGTCTTTTCAGTTCCGAGCGGTCTACTTGCTGATCGCTTGGGTCATACCAAGCTTATCTCTTTCAGTCTGTTTTTGGAAGTGTTTGCTGCTTCTTTGATCTTGTTGTTTCCTAGTGTGGAGACTATTGTCCTATGTTTTTCCTTAACTGCTCTGGCGTCAACCTTTTATCATCCACCAGCTTTGAGTGCAACCAGCAACATTTCCCCGTCAGATTTCCTGAGTAGGGGGTTGGGTTTTCACGGCGCAAGTGGTACTTTTGGGATTTCTCTGGGACCTATCACGCTAGGGCTTGTTTTAAATTGGCTTGAATGGAGATATGTCTATCTAATTTGGATTGCACCGATATTTGTCATTGCAGTTACAGCCTTTTTCGTGAATATAGATGAACCTCTAAATGGAGGCCATGACGAGAGGAAAGGGAAGAGTCTTACTACCCCGTTAAAGGATGTTCTGTCTGTCACTTTCTTGGCTTTTCTTTTACTAATGCTCTTCAGAAATGCTGCGGGCGGAACCATTTCAACATATCTAACAACTTTCCTCACTGAAAGTAAAGGGCTAGATGCCAGTCTGGCAAGCATCATTTTCGGTTTGAGTCCCTTAATCGGTTTAGCAAGTGTCATTGTAGGAGGTTACGCCGGGGATAAGCTCGGATGGAAAAGATCCTTTACATTGATTATTTCAACGGTGACTATCGCCTTGTTCTGCATGTTTGTCTCAACTTCAACAATCCAAACTGTATTATTTTATCTTGTTTATGGCTTCTTCAATATTATGACTATGCCAATCACAACCTCGTTGGTCGCAAAAATCATACCACAGAAATCAAGAGGAACTGCCTACAGCCTACAGTTTGTTCCTATGAGCATTATAGGGATAGTGATGCCGATAATACTAGGCATATTAATCAATCTCCTTGAGATTTGGATAATCTTCCCCATAGCAATAGCCTTCTACATTATTGTTCTTGTTATTTCTCAGATTTTGAAGATGCAAT
>JAOUKN010000023.1 GCA_029882515.1 Candidatus Bathyarchaeota archaeon | reverse complement strand
ATCAGGCATTTTGAAGAGAAAGTGTACGATCTGTATGGTCAAAATCTCGTTCCCGGAACTATTCATCTATATACTGGACAAGAGGCTACAGCCGTTGGCGTGTGCGCCAACCTCAGAAAAGATGATTATATAACAAGTACCCATCGTGGGCATGGGCACTGTATCGCAAAGGGTGCAAGACTGGAGAAAGTTATGGCGGAGATTTTGGGGAAAAAAACCGGATACTGTAAAGGTAAGGGAGGTTCCATGCATATCGCAGACTTCACAATTGGCATGTTAGGAGCCACTGCAGTGGTGGGAGCGGGGCTTCCTATAGCAGCTGGTGCTGGATTATCCATTAGATTGAGGGGAACTGATCAGGCTGTGGCTTGCTTTTTCGGTGATGGAGCCTCAAATCAAGGAACCTTTCATGAAGCAATCAACATGGCGGCTGTTTGGGATCTTCCTATATTGTTTGTTTGTGAGAATAATTTGTATGCCATGGGAACTCGCCAGTCAACAGTGATGGCGATAGAAAATGTGGCTGATCGAGCTGCTACTTATGGTATTCCCGGCGTGGTTGTAGACGGAAACGATGTTCTCGCTGTGTATGAAACCGCACACAAAGCCGTTAAGAGAGCAAGGCAAGGAAAGGGCCCAACACTAATAGAATGTAAGACCTATAGGCATAAAGGGCATTCCAGATTTGATCCTGCCACGTATCGCCCAAAAGAAGAGGTTGAAAAGTGGTTAAAGAAGGACCCCATTCCACGATTTAAGAAAAGGATTCTAGAAGAAGGCTTCTTAACTGAAAAGGAAGTCCTGCGGATTGAAGAAGAAGTGGCTAAAGTAGTGGAGGACGCTGTAAAATTTGCGGTGGACAGCCCTTATCCTGCACCTGAAGAGGCGTTAGAAGATGTATACGCTCAAAAGGAGATAGAGAAATGAGAGAGATCACTTATCGGGATGCCCTTCATGAAGCCTTGCGGGAAGAGATGCTTCGAGATGAGACTGTCTTTCTGCTTGGTGAGGATATTGGGCGCTACTGGCACGGCGCCTTCAAAGTCACGAAGGGACTTGCAGAAGAGTTTGGAGATGAGCGCGTAAGAGACACACCCATCTCTGAATCCGCAATCATAGGCGTTGCAACTGGTGCTGCTATCACAGGCATGAGACCAGTAGCAGAAATTATGTTTGGAGATCTCTCAGCGCTGGCCATGGACCAAATCGCAAATCAAGCAGCAAAATTGAGTTACATGTTTGGTGGTCAGGCAAAAGTACCTTTGGTGATTCGAATGCCCTTTGGAGCCGGAGTCAACATTGCTGCCCATCATTCACAAAGCTTAGAAGCCTGGTTTATGCATGTGCCCGGACTGAAGATTGCGATGCCATCAACACCATACGATGCGAAGGGGTTGCTGAAAACTGCCATACAGGATGACAATCCAGTGATGTTCTTTGAGCACAAACTCCTCTACGCTATAGGAGGAGTTGTCCCAGAAGAGGAGTACACTATACCCTTCGGGATGGCCGATGTAAAGAGGGATGGCGAAGACGTTACAATAGTGGCCACTTTGTATATGGTTCATCAAGCGCTTGCAGCAGCTGAAGAACTTGATAAGCAAGGAATTGAGGCAGAGGTCATTGACCCGCGAACTCTGGTTCCTTTAGACAAGCAAGCAGTTGTAAATTCGGTTAAGAAGACTGGGCGCATTGTCATAGTCACAGAGGACTGTAAGACTGCTGGCGTAAGTGCTGAAATCGCAGCAGTAGTTGCCGAGGAAGCCTTGGATTATTTAGATGCTCCAATAAAAAGAGTTGCGGAACCAGATACACCCATACCCTTCAGTCCGCCTCTAGAGCAGTTTGTCATACCCAATGAAAAGAGTATAATCAAAGCAGTGAAAGAGATTGTCTATTAGGGCAAGTTAGAAATTAAACACGGATGGAACCAAGTTGGTCACAAAGATTCTGATGCCAAGGCTCAGCCTAGCTATGAAAAAGGGAACCGTGATCGAATGGTTCAAGAAAGAAGGTGACACCGTAGAGAAAGGTGAGCCCCTTGTAGAAGTACTCACCGAAAAAGTGACGTACGACATAGAAGCTCCCTCTTCTGGGGTTCTTCGCAAAATCTTAGTGGAAGTGGGCGCCGAAGTTCCAGTTGCTGGGATCCTCGCTGTCATAGCCGCTCCAGACGAGGAACTCCCAGTACTCGAAGTTGCTGCTGAGCCATCTTTGGAAAGAGTTGAGGAGCGAATCATCGCTTCTCCTGCGGCTAAGAGATTGGCTAAGGAGTATGGTGTCGATTTAATTCAAGTTAAGGGCACTGGTCCAGAAGGAAGGATTGTCGAAGAAGACCTCAGAAGATATGTTGAAGCGAAAGAGGTCGCACCGAAAATTCGGGAAGTGATTCCGTTAACTGGAATTCGCAAAACAGCAGCAGAGAGAGTTTCCCTGAGTGCTCGAACAGCTCCTCACACTACACTAAACATGGAAGTGGACATGTCAAAGGCTGCAAAACTTCGTGAAGAAATTGCAGTGTCTTACACCGATATGGTGACGAAGGCTACTGCAAAGGCTCTTGTGGAGCACCCTATCATCAACTCAACATTAGATGGTGCACAAATCAAAGTTTTCCATGACATTAACTTAGGTGTTGCCGTAGCCACCGAAAAGGGATTGATTGTTCCAGTAATACAGAATACTGACAGTAAGACACTTGAGGAAATCGCCTCAAAACTGAAAGAACTGGCAGATAAGGCGAGGCAAGGCAAACTTACAAAGGATGAACTGACTGGTGGAACCTTCACCATCACCAACCTCGGTATGTATGGAGTTGACACATTCACGCCCATTATAAATCCACCTGAAACGGCCATATTGGGTGTCGGAAGATTAACTGAGAAACCAGTTGTGGAAAACAAGAAAATCGTAATCAAACCCATAATGAACCTAAGTTTATCCTTTGACCATCGAGTCGTCGACGGTGCCCCGGCAGCCCAGTTTCTCCGAAAAATAAGGAAATTCTTGGAAAACCCTGAAATTCTGCTAGCTGCGCGTGCTTGATGATTCATGATTCAGATTCTAAATTCATAACCTATTTTTCCAAGAAGAGTTTATCGTTTAAGCAAGACTGCTGGTGCTTTCTAAATGGTAGCATCATCTATTAAATTACGAAATAGAGTTCATAGACCCAAAGAACTACTTGGAGAAATTTATGGGGAGCACGTCGCAGTTGAAATTAGTGATTGCGACGTATGTAAGCATGCCATATGTTCGTCCGATGGAATCTACTGTGGCAAATTAAGAGAACATACGAATGGTGTGGTATCTTGTCCGCATTTTGATACTGAACCCTTGGAATACAAGCTATATAGAAGAAGTTAGACTATATGAAGTGAAAAACATGAAGTGTCCCAACCAAGACTGCAATAATGACGTCAACACCTCCAAGCAGAAGAAGGTGGAAGGTAACTTTTACTGTTGTACCGACTGCGGGACTATAATTTATCGAAAGAATGCAAAACACAAAAAGTGACAGTAGCATACACTCGCTTGGTTTTGAACAGAATAATGCTCACTCACTGTTCAAGCAGAAGAGGACACAATAAGGCCATTTAGTTTTCAGGTCAGCAGTCCACTTCTCGATGAGTTTCTGTCGATCACTGTTCTCAGTTTTAACAAATAGACCTGCGCGACGGGCTCCCGTCCGCATTTTCCGTAACAGTTCAATGTTGTTGCAGGCTGCAGGTTGGTCGCAATCACCACACTCGGGTATATTCTTGTTCGAGGCACAGGTTCTCATTTCACAGTTTGACCTTCCATCGCCTTTCAAACATCCCCGACATAAAGGCATGGCTTGTATTGATGTGACTCCCTTCATGAATTCCGTGAAATCGAAGTCTTTGGGAGCCCATTCTTCGAGACCATACCTTCTTATGATCTCCTTGTATCTTTTCGTTAGTTCTCTTAAGGTTCCGTTGCCTGCTACACAACTGCCACACCAGATTCCACAAAAACCGATTTGATTCTTCACATTTTCAAAAGGTTTAGCTTTCAATGAAAATGGCTCCCAGCAAGCTTATCCAGACGTAAGAGTCAATATGATATAAAACAGTTCGCTAGGATTTTTTAGTGTCCTTTATGTTTTCTTTTAAAGCGTCTACAAGCTGGCTGATTTTCCAGAGTACTGCAGCTACCATTACGCCGATTAGAAGCCAAGTTATTGAAGTAATTATGGTTGCAACATCCCCGTTCACGGTTTCACCTCCCTTGAGCAGTATAAGTTTCTGTCCAATCAGGCTGATGTGGCGCAGTGCCTTTTTGAAGCATCTCATTCCACTCGCTGTCGGAGAGCCTTTGAAAACCTAGCATAGGAAACTCGTAGTAACTGAAGACAGGCCCGACCGCAGCTATTGTTTCTCCTTGAGGCGTTTCGTAAATCACTATGATAAAGGTGACATAGCCTGTTGCTGCGTGAAGCACTTGAGGAGGCTGTCCTCTCGGTCGTAAGTCTCCTGCAGCTGTCATAACATCTGCTATGCACGGAACCTTGCTGTCTTCTATGTTTGCTTTTTCTATTAGTGTTGGATACCATCCGAGTTTTTTGGGTGGTTCGCCGCATATTCCACTGTCTTTTACAACGGCGACATTTCGGATGAAATCCATTTCTTCTTTTGTAAGTGTTGCACCACTGAGTTCTTTTTCGCTGATGTCATAGAGGGTCAGAGTAATATTCGCCATCTCCTCTAGAACGCTCTCCCAAGATGGATTGAGAACTTGAACTTCCTCGAGAAAACTTATGGTTTCTAAGCAGAGAGCTTGCATTCCATTGTAAAATTCCGGATATGGTTCCACGTATCCAGTAGGTATCTCACATATTATTCCTATAGAGTAAGGCTGCTTTGCATACAGGATAGTGTCATGACGTAGCTGAGCCCACGAACCTAAAACCGTATTCAGTTTTTCGTCTTGCCAAGCAAATGTCTGCATGAAAGATGGGTAACATTCATCAGGTATTGTAGTAAGTAAGGGACGAAGGATATACAACCAGGAGAAGTAGAGGCTGCTTTCCCAATATTCTTTTGGAAACTTGGCGAATTCGTTAGTAAGACTGTCCAAGTTGCGTTTATAGTTGTATTTCTGGATTTCCGATTCGAGGTTTTGAATGGCTCTTTCTGATCCTAGCACAGCTGCTACGTCAAGTCCAGAGCCCAGAAGTCTAACAGTATCTTTGAAAGGTGGAACTCGATCATAAGTAACGTTTTGAAGAACGTATGAATCTGGCACAAATCTCTGTCCCATAAATTGGAAAATCTTTGGAAATTCCATAGGCTCATCGTGAATTTTGAGATAAATAACGGAAGAAAAGATTTTGGAGGTAGTATATTGGGGCTTTTCTAGTTCTGTTCTTAATTTTTGGATGTTGTTGGCGTCCTCAAGACGGTTTAGTTGGAAGGGTTCTCCAAAGACCATATTAGTTGCATTATGTAAACTGATTGGAGTTATACTATCAGCAACTCCTGCAAAAAGAGAAGTAACTTGGTAAACTCTCTTCCAAAGGGTTAGAGTTTCTTCGTTAGAGAAGAGTATGTGAGTTGCCACTACTGCCGGAAGAAGGGACTCATCCTTATCTATGGCGAATATTTTTCTACCGAGCCACATCATGCATCTAAAATAGGACTGCAATTCTGGATCTTCTTCGTAGTGACCTCTGGGTTTATATTGTGTATAATCTTCGCCTGGATATTGCTCTACTATTTCGGCATCAAGGATTTTCTGAACAATTGTTGTAGCTTCATCGTGAACTGGTGAAGGTATGTAGAAACCGCGGTCAATGAGAGAGGCAGCAACTGAAAAATATAGGAGTACTTCTTTTGCGGCTTCTTTTAAGTGGCTTGATGGTACCGAAAGATAGAATTCGAAACTCTTTTGGGAGAGCTGACGGGTTAATTGCTTGGTCATGGGAATCAAGTGTTCTTTTTCCACATCTTTCAAAAGATTGTCGAAGATCAAGTGATAAAGGTGAAGAATGGAGTCTGTGGTTATTAAGACTGGGAGGTCTCTACGAAATACTGTGCAATAAACATCTTCCATCGTCTCCATATGAAGGTTAGAAATGACAACAAAGCCGTTCTGAGATAGCATGTCCAAGGCGTCCTCACTGAACTTCAAAGCCGTTTTAACTTGTTCAAGATATTCCACTTCTTCGAGGCTAAGTGTTACAGATGATTGCAAGTTGTCAATGTTTGCCTGAGTAGGTTTCAGATTAAGAAGAGGAAGAGAAAGAAGTCCACTCAAGGATACAGAATCGTAAGTGTCCGAAACAGGCAAATTTGGACCATAGTTGTTTGGAAACGAACAGCAAAGAAGTTGTGCGCCAATTAGTAGAGCCAGAATCTGAATGAAGGGGATATGAAGTTTATGGATGATTTTTTTCAATCAAATTCATCCTGGAAGTACGATAAGTCCAACTATAACCTTTTGAGATTCGTAGGTTTAATACTATGCTTTAGAACAATCTGTTCTAAAACTTAGAACACATTGATTTTCTTGATAAGCAGAGAACTGCAATGGTTAAATGCTTCCCCAAACTTTTTACTTCTAGAGTTGACTTAGTTCCGCACATTACTGGAGAATGAAAGTTGAAGCGTTTCCCGAAAACTGAGTATCATGTTCCCTTTTTTGATGAGGTGGGATACGTAAGAAAATTGTGTCCGACCTGTGGCGTCTATTTTTGGACTCAACATCCTGATCAGAAATCCTGTGGAGAAGCAACTTCAGAAGGCTGCGCGACACAGACTTTTATAGGAAACCCACCTACACGTAAGAGTTACCGTTTTAGGGAAATGCGAGAGGCATTTCTCTCTTTCTTTGAGAAATATGATCATAAAAGGATCAAGCCGTACCCGGTTGTTGCAAGGTGGAGAGACGACCTCTATTTCACCAGCGCCAGCATCGTTGACTTTCAGCCCTACGTTACAAATGGAATAGTTCCTCCACCAGCCAATCCTCTCGTCATAAGCCAGCCTTGTATCAGATTTGTCGATGTCGACAATGTAGGCCCCACTTTCGGTCGTCACCTAACCGTTTTTGAGATGGGTGGGCATCACGCATTTAACTATCCAGACAAGGCAGTGTATTGGAAGGATCAAACCGTACGATATCATCATGAGTTTGTCGTAAAGGAGTTGGGGGTCAAATCCGAGGAGGTCATTTACAAAGAAGATGTGTGGTCTGGAGGTGGCAACGCTGGACCCGACCTAGAAACAATCGTTCGAGGTTTGGAACTCGCCACACTGGTATTCATGAAGTTCAAAGTAATCAACAATGAGTTCGTTGAGTTACCCATAAGAACAGTTGACACGGGATACGGAATCGAACGTTACACTTGGCTATCGCAAGGTGCCTTAAGCGGTTTCCACGCAATCTATGGTACTATTTTAGACGAAATTATGAAAATGGCAGGCATGAGCAGAGCAGATGATAAACTGTTGGCAAAGGTTTCGGAAGTTTCTGGGTTAATGAGCCTCAAAAAGACTGTTAGCCCTTTGACAGCTCGAAAAAAGATTGCAAAATACGTTGAGATGAACTTAGATGAACTTGACAAAGTATTAGTTCCTGCTGAGAATGCCTTTGCTATCGCAGATCACACCAAATGCTTGGTGTTTATGCTTGCTGAGGGTGTTGTTCCCTCAAACGTGCGTGAAGGGTACCTGACTAGACTTATGATTCGTAGAACTTATAGACTTCTAAGAAACCTCACAATCGAAGATAAGATGTTTGACATAGTTAACATGCAAATCTCTCACTGGTCTAAAGATTTCCCACACCTAAAGGAAATGCAAGATGAAATCTTAGAAATCCTCTCGGTGGAACAAGACAAGTTCAAGGAGACACTAAAGAGAGGACGATCTCTGATCAATAGAAGATTAGATGAGTTGTGGAACCCGACAGTTAGTGTTCAGGAAGAGATTTCTAGTGAAATGCTAGTAGAACTGTATGATTCTCATGGGCTTCCCCCTGAGTTTGTTCAAGGAATTGCTGAAGACAGGGGATTTCCTGTTAGAATGCCCGAGAATTTCTATATGATGGTTGCTGAGAGGCATGTTCAAGCTCCCCAAGTTCAGGAAGAAGAAAAAATAAAAGGACTAGAGGCTTTGGTTTCTGATCTTCCTGAAACACGAATGCTCTATTATGAGGACTCGTATATTTCTGAGTTTGAGGCACAAGTTCTTCGAATCCTAAAGGGTCAGTATGTTGTATTAGATAAGACGGCCTTTTATCCGGAGGGGGGAGGTCAACCAGCAGATCATGGCAGATTAGAGTTTAACGGAAAACGATTAGAGATTATGGATGTTCAAAAAATCGGGAATGTTATTGTTCATGTTGTGAAGAATGCCTCGGCTCTTAAAAGTGGAAACATAGTGAAAGGGAGTATTGATTGGGAAAAGCGAAGTAGTCTGATGAAGCAACACACTGCAACACATGTTGTTAATGGTGCAGCTCGAAGAGTGCTGGGGCAACATGTTTGGCAGGCTGGTGCCCAGAAAGATATTGACAAGGCGAGACTTGACATCTCCCACTTCCAGCGACTAACCCTTGAAGAGGTACATAAAATCGAGCAGTTAGCCAATCAAGCGGTGATCAAGCATATACCAGTTGAAACTTCATGGGTGCCTCGAATAGACGCAGAGAAGCAGTATGGCTTTAGATTATACCAAGGAGGCGTGGTGCCTGGCAAAGAAATCAGAGTAGTGAAGACTGGAGACTGGGAAGTCGAAGCCTGTGGAGGAACCCACCTAAAAAACACAGGAGAAATAGGATTCATAAAAATCCTTCACACAGAAAGAATCCAAGATGGCGTTGAACGAATTGTCTTCAGTGCCGGAATCCCAGCACTAAAGGCCGTTCAAAAAGAGGAAGCATTGCTTTGGAAGGTCTCTGAGTTAATTAATGCACCTCTTGAAAAGGTAGAAGCCACAACAAAACGCTTGGTTCGGGAGTGGAAAGAAGCTCGACGTGAAAGGAAGCGTCTTATCAAAGAACTCGCTGCTGGTCATGAGGGCATCCAGGCAGGTGTGAAAAGGGAAGGCGAGCAAATCGGAGAAGTAAAGTTTGAGTGGCTAGAGTTTGAAAAATTAGATGTTGACCGCATGATCGAAACAGCCAGAGAGATAACTAGTGTGAGTCCAGATACAATCACCGTTTGTTCTGGTGTGGATGGAAAAACCGCGAGGATAGTAGTAATGGCTGGAAAGGATGCATTGGATGTAGGGATTAACTCAGCTGAAATTTCAGGTGTAGTAGCATCCGTGTTAGGTGGTGGAGGTAGCGGCAGACCTGATTTTGCTCAGGGAGGCGGAACGCTAGTAGACAATTTATCTGAAGCACGGAAAAAGGCTGAAGAAATAGTGAAGAAACAACTGCAACGTTAACTCTCCAAGCAGACAATAAGATTAAAATAAGTCTTTTTGGTTATAGGTGGATGGTGCTATAAATGAGGGATCGTTTCCTCCAACCCTACTAGTAAAACTTTTAACTCCCAGGGCACCTCAGAGGCTTCCATGAAGATTCTGAAAGGCATCGAAGCAAAATGGCAGAAGGCATGGGAAAAAGCGAAAATCTTTGAGGCTGACCCAGATCCAAATCGAAAAAAGTGTTTTGTAACCTTTCCATACCCATACATGAACGGCCCACTACATGTGGGACATGCCTTCACTGCAGCACGGGTCGATGCCTATGCTCGATTCAAGCGGATGCAAGGCTATAACGTCTTGTTTCCTTGGGCTTGGCATTGGACAGGTCAACCCCTTGCCGGAGCGAGCGAACGCGTAAAATGTGGAGATAAAGACTTCATTCAAGCTTTAAAGGAAATTGACGGGGTCTCAGAGAGGGATTTAGAAAAATTTGTGGTCCCAGTTTACATGGCTTCTTACTATACAAAAGAAAGCCATGAAGTTGCAAAACGTGCCGGTTTTTCCATAGACTGGAGAAGAGAGTTTCATACCACCAGCCCAGCTTTCAACAAATTCATCGAGTGGCAATATGAACTGCTGCGACAAAAAGGATACGTGGTCAAAGGAACCCATCCAGTTGTGTGGTGTGCCCATTGTGAGAGCCCTACAGGAGACGCTGACAGGCAAGAAGGAGAAGGAGTTAGGCCAGAAGAGTACACTCTTATCAAGTTCAAGATGGATGACGCCTACTTGCCAGCAGCCACCTTCAGACCTGAAACAATCTACGGCGTAACCAACATGTGGATAAACCCAGACGCCATCTACGTGAAAGCTAACGTAAATGATGAACAGTGGGTCATCAGCGAAATTGCCGCTGACAAACTTAAGGAACAAAAGCGAAAGGTGGAAGTCATTGAGCGGTTTAAGGGCAGAAAGATCGTCGGGAAATTCTTTGTAAACCCAGTGGATGACAGAAAACTGCTTATTCTGCCAGGCTGGTTCGTAGACCCCGCTCATGCAACTGGAGTTGTCTACAGTGTTCCAGCCCATGCACCCTACGACTGGTTGGCCTTAAGAGACCTACAAAAGAAGCCAGAAATGTTAAGAGAGTTCGGAATCAACCCGGACATGATCAAAGGAATACAGCCAATCTCCATGATTGAAGTGGAAGGATTCGGAGAATACCCAGCTATCGAAATTGTGGAGCAACTCGGAGCCAAGGATCAATATGATCCAAAGGCTGAAGAGGCAACAAAAATTCTTTACAAGAAGGAGTTTCATGGTGGTGTTCTGAAAGACATTTGTGGAAACTATGCCAAAGAAGTTGTTTACGAAATCAAAGACAGCCTAATCCTAGATTTCAAAGAAAAGGGCATAGCTGACTCCATGTATGATTTGCCCCAATCAGTTGTATGTCGTTGCCTAACCCCATGCATAGTTAAAGTGTTGAGGGGCCAGTGGTTCCTGAAGTACTCAGATGAGGAATGGAAAGAGAAAACTAAGGATGCACTGATGAAGGCAGTTGTTTATCCTAACTCTGCAGTTCAATGGTTCATCAATGTTATTGATTGGTTCAAAGAGTGGGCTTGCGCCAGAAAGACTGGTTTAGGAACACCATTGCCTTGGAGTCCAGGTTGGATAGTTGAGACGCTAAGTGATTCAACCATTTACATGGCGTTTTACACAATAAACACGCACATCAAGAAGCACGGTATAAAGCCTGAACAACTAACTAACCAAGTATTCGACTACATATTCTTTGGCAAAGGCGATATCCAAAAGGTGGGCGAAGCGTCCAGTATTGACCATGAAATCTTAGATTCAATGCGACAAGAGTTCCTATACTGGTACCCAGTTGACCTGCGAAACTCTGCAAAGGAACTGGTTCCAAACCATCTAACCTTTTTCCTCTTCCATCATGTGGCACTGTTTCCGCCTGAACACTTGCCAGAAGCAATTGGAGTAAACGGCATGCTAATGATTCAAGGGAAGCCGATGCATAAGTCTAAGGGCAATTTCGTAACCCTAAGAAGTGCCATTAATGAATATGGAGCAGACGCCACACGATGTGCACTGCTATTAGCCGCCGAAGGAATGGATGACCCGGATTGGAGAAGTGAAAACGTCGGTGATGTCAGAAACAAATTGAGGGCTTTCTACAATCTTGCGTCCAACATTATTGAACGAAGAGAAAATGAAAAATTTGGGCATCTAGAAGAATGGCTACTTAGCAGAATGCAGCATCGAATCAACAATATAACGGAAAACATTGAGGTGATGAAGACCAGAACCTCCATAGAAAATGCTTTCTTCGAAGTCTGGAACGACTTTCGCTGGTACATGCGACGAAAGAAAAAGACCAACTCAGACGCTTTAAACAAAGCCTTGGAAACATGGATACGACTGCTAGCACCTTTCGCTCCACACATATGCGAAGAGATATGGAAAAAAATGAAAAAAGAAGGTTTTATCTCGTTAGCCGAATGGCCAACCTACAACAAAAACAAAGTAAACATAAGGGCTGAAGAAACCGAAAGCCTGATTGAAAATGTTCTAGAAGATACCTTGAACATTCATCGAGCAACAAAAATGTTGCCATCAAAAATCTATTACTACTCAGCTGCACCATGGAAGTGGAAAGTTTACATGAAAGCATTGGATAACTCAATGCATGGCAGAGTTGTTGTACGCGACCTTATGAAGGAACTGATGCGTGATCCGGAACTTAGAAAGACAGCAAATGAAGTTGCAAGGTTCATTAATGTCATCGCCTCTGAAGTAAATGAAATGAGCGAAGGTAGAAAGCAGAGACAACTGGAAACAGAAACAATCGACGAGTATCAAGTGTTAAAGGAAGCTGTAGACTTTTTCACAAGAGAATTCAACGCAGAAATCTGTGTATATACGGAAGACGACCCAAAACGCCACGACCCTAAGAGGAAAGCCGCACTCGCTAGACCTTATCGCCCAGCCATTTTCATCAAATTTCAAGGGTCTTAGATCAGTGTTCCTTTGATTCCTAAAATTCTCTTGGAGACGGATTGATTCTTGCTGCTGACATGATGTTGTAGGGGCAGATTTTTATGCATGTCGAGCAGTCTGTGCCGTTTTCCCACCAGAAAAGATAGCATCGTTCAACGTCGACATACCATTTTAATGCTCCTGGATTATTAGATCGGCACGTCACTTCGAAGGTTGGTTCATTGTCCATTGAAATTGCTTCTGTCTCGCAGTGTTTGGCGCACAACTTACATTTTTTGCAAAACTCTTTTACGCCGAATTCGATGGGTTTGTCGTATTTCAGTGGAAGATCTGTGAAAATCTTGCAGAGTCTAATTCGTGGACCGTAATGAGGGGTTATTAACAAGCCGTTGCGACCTAGTTCTCCTAGTCCAGCGTCAATCGCAAGGGGGATGCTTAGGGCTGTATCGTTTCCACATTGGATTGCTTCGTATCCGAGGTTCCGGATAAACTCGCCCACACCAGCAAGTATAAATGCCATTTTCGAATATCCGACTCCCGTGGAAGCTGCGGCAGGAGCAGCTGGAGAGGTTGTAATTCCCCCTGCATCCATTTCAACTGCCATCACAATAGCGTTCTCAAATCTCTCAGGAATTTTAACGTCTGCGTATAGCCAGTTTCTGTTGAGTCTACAGATTCCAATAAGGGATGCACCGAAAAGCTTTGCTGCTCGCTTGATAAAGGCATTTGTCTTCTGGGGGTCATCAACTTCATGTTTCGTTTTTGTCCAGTCAATTCCAATATTGTCTACTGGTGTTCTGTATGTCTTAATTTTGGTCCATGAGAATCCTCCTGCGAAGGCGTCGTGTATTATCCATGAGGCGTAAGCCAAGGCAAAGTCTACTCTTGAATAGCCATCTTTTCCTTGAGTAACCACATCAAGGACCTTTTCGTCGTACCTTTTCTTATAGCCTTCCCATGAAGAGTCCCACATAACTCTTTCAAAGATGATGGCTTTTTGATCAAAACGCTGAAGTTTAGAGTGTTCAACAATATAGGATGGCTTTTGCACAGTCTTTATGGAAATTTTCGGGATTTTTCCTTTGTGCTTGGAAGTTTTTATGTCGTGTGACGTCATAATCTAACCTTCAAATGAAAGATAAGGGGCTTTTGTCAAATTAAATCCGTCGCTGTTGATGTTTTGAAACAAAGAGGGTTTTCGATTGATCGTGCGCGCACATCATAAGAATAACAAAACCTAAAATCATTGAGTGCTTGTTAGCCACTAGTTAATCTAGTTTATGTCTACATATGGGTTAGAATTATATTCGAGCAAATCAAAGACTTCAACTAACAAAGGGCCCGTGGCCTAGTACGGATAAGGCGTCGGCCTTCTATTGTGAGTGGAAGACAGCCGAAGATCCTGGGTTCAAATCCCAGCGGGCCCGCCAATCTTTGCTGCGCGCGCTACTCTAGAGGAGTTCTCCCTCTCCTCCTCCCCCCTAGGGGGTCCCGTGAGCCCTGCCTGCACTCGCCATAGACAACTTACAGTCTTATTTTAATAGAGAATGATTGAACTATCATTAGGTGAGATTGGTGGAGGTTCAGATAGTTAAAATAGACATACCGGAGGGTTGCAATGTAATATTAGGGATGGCCCATTTCATCAAAACGGTCGAGGATCTCTATGAGGCGTTAGTGAACGCGGTTCCTGACGTCAAGTTCGGCATCGGTTTTTGTGAGAGTTCTGGGCCATGCTTGGTACGATGTGAAGGTAATGATGAAGAAATGAAGAATTCGGCCGCTCATTACGCATTAGAATTAGCCTGTGGACACGCTTTCATCATTTTCATGAAAAAAGCTTATCCGATCAACGTTTTGACCAAGATCAGGAACGTGCCAGAAGGATGTTGTATATACGCCGCAACAGCCAACCCTCTAGAAGTAATTGTCACAGAAACCAACCAAGGCCGAGGAATCCTCGGCGTCATCGACGGCATGAAAAGCAAAGGAATCGAAACTGAACAGGATGTCAAAGCCAGAAAGGGGTTCCTCAGAAAGATAGGCTACAAACTGTGACCTTCTCAGCGAAAGCGACCTGATAAAAATGATGAGTAAGAAGACCTATTCACCCTACGTCAAGTGCAATCTTTGGGAAGATTTTGTACAATTCTCTAAAGGGGCCGAGACTGTAGTGTATAATTTTAGTATAAAAGAAGGTTCCTTTCATGTTTATGCCATCAAAGAGAGAATCTACACTCACAAAGAGCTTATTCCTCTCCCTCAGAAAACTGAAATTACAAAAAATGGATCCAAGTGGAAATTCAAAAGTTACACAATAAATAATGAAAAGCAACCCAAAAACTCAAGTGACCTCGTTGTTTTCAGCCGCCAACCTCTCCAGAAAAAACTTGAGTGCGGTATACCATACACCGTGATCCCAAAACTTAGTAGAAAAAAGGGGAAATGGACGATTTCATTCAAGGGTGAACTCAATCCGAAAACAGTGTCTCAATTTTTATCTGAAACGCTAAAGATCTCTAAGGATCGGGTTATTGAAGGAGATGTCTACAGTCTCTAATGAAGTGCGGTGAAAAAATTTTTACCTAAAATGGTACGTTAGTTTGTTAGTCCAGGGAAGAGATTGAGGAGGCGCCACCTTTACAGAAAGAATCTACTCCTAAGACAGACAAAATAAAGCCGCAATACGCACATATGCTAATTGGTGCAGCATTTACCATATTTTGCTTCTACATTTTCACGCATTTACTTGAGGGCCCAGCCCTCGTCACTATCCTAGTTTTCAACCTGTTGTCCATTATCTTAACATTTCCCCTCAAAGGTCCACTTTGGTGCAAACTCACTTGGCTAGGGATGGGCAATTGTGTCGGAATAATGTGGAATTTAGTTCGTTTCTCGTTGATCACGGTCACAACTGGAATCAAACCTGAAGCCTCAACTTTAGTCAACTTTTTCTTAGGACCTGCCACTGATTTCATATGGTTAGTGCCAGTCTGGGCTCTTGGACTTTCTACTTTATCCTCCTTGGAGCACCGAAAGAGGAGATAAAACGAAGTGATATTGAATATAGTTTTCATCCCTTTCGTCATAATTATGCTAACTTATCTCCTTCGCCACTACATCTTCACAATGGTAGCACTCTATTATCACCGTGGGCAACCTCATCCCACGCCGCAAAGCGGGACATATCAACCTACGGTATCGGTTCTCATTCCAGCCCGCAACGAAGAAAGAGTAATTGCGCGAATTCTCCAAAGAATGATTGAATTGACATATCCAAAAGACAAGCTTCAGATTATTGTAATTGACGACGCATCTACAGATAAAACCAATGAAATTGCCGATAAATATGCGGAGAAATGCGAGTCAATGACAGTGGTTCACCGCTACCGTAATGGTGGAAAAGGAAAATCAACAGCATTAAATGAAGGACTAAAGTATGCAACCGGTGAAATAATCTATTGTTTTGACGCCGACTACTATCCACAACGTGACATCATCGAAAACCTGACTACCTATTTTACTGACCCCAGAATCGGAGCAGTGCAAGGAAGAGTTACCGTCTTAAACGAACCCAACACCTTAGTCACAAGACTTGTAGCCTTAGAACGCATAGGCGGCTACCGGATTGATCAAAAAGCGCGAGATGACCTACAACTTATACCACAATTCGGCGGAACTGTTGGAGGGTTCAGACGCAATCTGATAGAATCCCTCGGTGGATGGGATCCCAACATGCTAGCCGAAGACACAGACTTAACCTTCCGAGTATATCTCGCGGGATACAAGATCCGCTATGGCAATGAAGCAGAATGCTACGAAGAAGCCGTTGAAGGCTGGCGATCTTACTGGCATCAACGGTGTAGATGGGCCGCAGGACATATGCAGTGCGCCTTCAAACATTCATGGCCCCTAATAAGAAACAAAAACTTACGGTTAAGAGAAAAAGTGGATGGGTTCTTATTGCTTAACGTGTATTTTATTCCGATCTTTGTGGGGCTTGCTTGGCTCCTTGGAGCAATAATGTTTCTCACGCAATCCTTATCGGGGGCTACGCTATATTGGATTCCTCTTTCCATTACTGTTTATAGCACAACCGGAAATTTTGCCCCCTTTTTCGAAGTTGGTATAGGTGCCTATCTCGATGAACGGAAGGAAGCGTGCCTCCTTATACCTTTGTTGTGTCTAGTCTTTTTATATAACATGTTGATTTGCACGAAAGCTTTCCTTGATCTTTGCATATCAAAGGTTTCGGGAAATAATCAACATAAATGGGTAAAAACGTCTCATAATGGGGGAATCAGTTACCGGGTAAATACATTAAAGGATGATGATGCAGATGCTTGAAATTCCTTGGTTATTTGTTCTCTTGATCATGGCATTATGTGGTTTTACTGTATTCCTTTTCTTACCAAGTATTTTAGAGTTGAAACGCCCAAGAAATCATGGACCACGAAGAATCCTTAAAGATGAGATTAAAGGAATCGATGAAACTGTGATTGGCTCTCGAAGGCTTGAGTTACCATTTTTTGTCAAAGGATACATCCCAGAAAATTTGCAACAAACCATAATGAGCCTTGATGGAAAGAAGATCTCAAAAATTGACGCAGATACTACTAAGATAGTTGGTAATATGAAATTTCCTTCAGGTATTGAAATACTAGAAAATATCGTGATAGAAGGTCATTTAACAATAGGAGATGAGTCTCGTTTTCACGGTAGTGTTCAAGCGTCTGAAAATGTGAAAATTGGATGCAATGTCATTGTGGAGAAAGATTTGGTGTCTGGGAAAGACATCAGCGTAGACAAAAATACGGTGATAAATGGGTCATTGAATGCCAAGGGTTCAGTTCAGTTAGGTCCAAACGCTTTGGTGAGACTTTCTCTTTTTTCTGGAAGAAACGTTGAGTTAGGTCAAGGTGCTAAGGTTACTAAAAATATTATTTCAGGTGGTTTCATCGTATCCCATGAAAATCTAAAACCATAGAAGAGACTTTGATAATAGGTTGAGGTTATTTAGCGTTCTTGTATCTTAGGCTTTTGACACTAAAGATTTGGCGTTTTTCCATTGGTCTTGGAGGATCTCCAGATTGCTTAAGACGTTTGAATGAAGAGAATAGAAAATGTAGCAGAGATAGGCACATTGATTACACTGACTGAATTCTGCTCGAAGGTTTTGGAATTTTGGGCTGTGCCAAACGTCAGGTAGTTCAAATATGGAAGCAACCGGTTCCCGTAAATGACAACCTGCAACATTACCAAGATGATCCACCATTAAGAAACTTTGGAGAGCCTTACATTCCCATATTCTTTGACCGTTCAGGAAGAATTGTTTCAGGGCTTCTAGTGTTTTGTTGGTGATGAAGATTCCTTTTCGCTCTTTTTTCATTTCTATTAGGGCGTCACAGATTTTCGCCATGGTTTCTATGTCGGTGATTTCGAATTCGTCTTGTCTTTTTCCTATTTGAAACAGTCGGTTTTCTGATGGGTAGTCGTACCAGTATAAGCAATACCACACGGGAATGCCGTTATAGGTGAAATATCTTGTGAAGTCGATGATTTCATTTAAGTTCAGTTGAGAGATTGTGGGTGAGACTCCTACATTGATGCCTTCTTTCTGGAGGATTTCTATGCTTTCCATTGATTTTTTCCAGGCGCTTGGAACTCCTTTTATGTAGTCGTTCTTTTCCTCGTTTAACGTGTCTAAGGAAATGGCAACGAAATCTGCATTACGTAAGGCATCGATCTTTTTCACTGCCATGCTACCGTTGTCATAGATGGTCGTTATGAAACGTTGTGAGGAGTAGTCGATGATTTCAGCAATGTCGTCTCTTATCAAGGGGTTTCCTCCCGAGAGAACAATCTCCACTACGCCCAACTTTTCTAGGATGCCGAAGCCTTCTTTGATTTCTTCGGTTGACAACTCTTTCTGGTTTTGTGGTTCACGCCAAACTGTGCATCCTTTGCAGCGGTAATTGCATCTACGTGTTAGAAGCCACTGTGCATGGTAAGGATTATTTGGAGTAAGAGAACGCTTCATCAAACCCAAGAGTTTTCGTGAAGAGAGCCTCATCGTAATTGTGAACTCCAAACACCCTACAGATTAAGGTTGAGCTGACACTCGATGTTTTAAAGGTTTATGTGCCTCAGCGAACTGGAGACCAAACCGTTGATATGGGTTTTCCCCGTAACGTGAAGGAGACGTAGTCTGTTATCCATGTGCCAACAACTTTGAAAAATCCAAGTTTTCGGAACCGCCTCAACGATTCCTGCACAGTGAGGTCTTTGATGAATACAAATTTGCCAAGCTTGGACACGCGACGTGCAAGTTCGTGGTCTTCTAGACAGGGTATAGTTTCGTTAAATCCACCAACGGCCAGAAAGCTCGTTCTCTTGACTGCGAGAAATTCACCTCGAGAGTGAGGCTGGAATTTAGTGCAAATCTGAAGAAGCATATTATAAAACTGGAAGAACACTTTCTCACTGAAAGTTGGATGTTCAGGCACTATGTGACAAGTCGCCCCAACGACTGTGAGATCGTTGAATGCATCAAGGACTTTTTCCGCAAAATCTGCAGGAGGTTTTACATCGGCGTCTAGAAATACAAGAATGTCTCCGTTTGCTTGACGAGCTCCATGATTCTTTGCCTTCGATATTCCTCGTTCTTTTATCAGATATGCTTTGTCGGTGAATTGCTTTGCAATCTCGATTGTGTTGTCTTGACTTTTACTATCGACTACAACAATTTCAATAGGAGGGTCCATCTCAGCCACTCTGGACAAGACTTTTACTATGTATCTTCCTTCCTGAAATGTGGGAATAATCACTGAAATTCTCTGAGTTTGCGTCTGCATAGATCATCTTCACTATCTGTTATTTCTAGACACCCCACATAAATTTAACCAAAAATTCTTGTGTACGCTAAATGTCAGTTGGAGGAACCCTGCGTATCTATGTAAAAGTTTCTAGGGGCACAGTTCTTCCTTTTTCTAAGAATGGAACAATGTTGAAAACGTTCATTCTGGCACAGAATGCTACATCATCTCCGAACCCCTTACTTTTCAGGTATTGGGCGTGACTGCCTCGTTGAATGACTTTCTTTAATGAACGCCTTGCTCTTTCAAAACTCAGCAATGATACTATAGCTGTGTCACTAAGTTGTGCTTTCCCCGGTGGGAAACTTTCAGTAATTGCTCCGGCACAAAGAAAGTCTTCTAAAGAGAATTGCCCCTCTTTGCCAGCTAGCACGAAGGAAACTCCAGTTTTTTCATTTTCAGCAATTTTAAGCGATGCTTCAGCAACAGCTCTGGCGTTTAGAAAGGCGCCGATTAACACCCATTTTCCCTGTTCTGATAAGAGAATGGCTTTTGTTCCGCTTGTTGTGGTTAATATTATCCTTCTACCTCTAACATTTTCAGGAGAAAACTCGAGGGGCGAATTTCCTAAAGCGAACTTTTTTGGTTTTAATCCTTTTCGTTCACCAGCAATCACGAACTCTGGATGTTTCTTCTTTAGCCTTCGTGCTTCTGAAATGGTCTTTACAGGAGTTATATCAGTGGCGCCGTTTGCCAAGGCTGTAACGATTGTGGAGCAACATCGCAAGGCATCGATTACAACCATAACGTCTCTTCTCTTGACAGCTTTAACCGTATCCTCAGTAAAGAATCCCAAGTTTATGGAGGGCTTCAAATCTGCATCTCCGTGGCCAAACAGAATTTGTCAGAATGAACACTAGGTAGGTATGTTATGGCTTTCCAAAATTGTCCACAATTCCTCTTTGACAGGAATCGAAAGATCAAGCGTACTTCCATCATGGCGTAAAATGTGACATCCCTCTTCTTTTTTAAGGGCTTCCCCAACAATGGACGCCTTAATACCCTTCCTTCGAAGAGCATTTACTATTTTTTCTGCTTTGTTTGGATGACAGAAAATTAGAAGTGTTCCAGAACTGATGGTCTTCAGTGCGTCAATGTTCAAGGCGTCGCAGATCGCTTCAGTTTCTTTATGAATAGGGATTTTTTCTTCATACGCCATGATTCCTATGTTGGATGCCCAAGCGACTTCTTGTAAAGCTCCGGCTACCCCGCCCTCCGTAGCGTCATGCATTGCGTGAACTTCTCCTATTTCCATGGCGGTTAAAGCATCGTCCAACACGCTTGTCATCTGGATGAAATTTCTGGCGCTCCGAATTAATCTTTTGTCAACTTTGAGATGCAGAAACTTATCCATTTCAGTCGATAGAATTGCTGTTCCTTCAATCGCGGCTCCTTTCGTCACAATAATGCAGTCACCAATTTCTGCGCCACTTGTCCTCACAAACCCTTCCTTTTCTGCTTCGCCGATGGCAGTTGCAACAACAACGGGTCTGTTGACACTGGATGTAACCTCGGTGTGCCCGCCTATTATCGCTACATCAAGTTTCTTAGCGGCTTTATTCATCTGTTGTGTTATTCTATTCAACTGTTCTGAGTTGAAGTCTTGAGGTAAGAGCATAACAATTAGAACCCATTGGGGACGGATTCCTCTAGTTGCAACATCATTAGTGCACACGTTAATGGCCAACCATCCGATATTTTCAAGAGTACCAGTTATGGGGTCTGAATGGACAACGAGAACTCTATCTTTGAAGTCGATAATCGCAGCGTCTTCTCCTATTTTGGGACCAACGATGACGCGAGAGTTAACTGCTCCTAAACAACCAAAAACAAGCTGTTCAAGTATATTTGGTTCAAGTTTACCCACTGATAATGGTTGCTGAGTCATGTTTAACCTCCAGTGTTGACGTTGACTATTGGTTTTTCTAACTTAAGAATTGAACAGTGTGGAAAGCGGCTTCAAGTTTTGATGGATGGCAGATAACGCCATATTGCCCTCACTATCGGAAGAGCCACTATAAGACCAATTGTCATCTGACCAATGTTCACAGGAATTTCAGCTACAGCTAACACTCCAAGAAAGAATTGTTGATAGAGAAAATACCCAA
>JAOUKN010000111.1 GCA_029882515.1 Candidatus Bathyarchaeota archaeon | reverse complement strand
CTTTGTTCTAAGCGCTGTAGGGGGACCCCCATCGTCAGGATTAACTGGCTACGGACCATTGATTCTTCTTACTCCGCTTTTTCTTGCGCTGTATGGCTTCTTTATTTCCATTGGCCAACTCGAAGGATCAAAGTGGGCATATTACGCATCAATAGTATTCTGGATAGTGCTTTTGGCTTGTTTTGGCTTGCTCGCATACGTAATAGATTTCCTTAATGGTATCATTTGGTTAGACGGACGGGGCTATTTCTCTTTTCATGGATTTCGAATATTTCTGGCAAGTATCGCTCCGCTAGTCTATAGTGCAGGCTCCCTGATCTACTTCCTAACGAAAACCCCAAGAGCCTATTTTCAGTTATCGAAAAGAACGCATGCTACTTCTCGTTAGAGATTATACACGCACGATGCTTGTCGCTGCCAAACACTACGGACCTCTTCAATGCGCGCGCGCACCCAGAGCTTAAATATAATTGCTTAGAAATCTTGTGAGGAGATCCTAAGACTCTCGAAATCGGGCTAGATTAGATGAATTCCTCAAGCGTTCATTCCACAGATTTCGTTTACAAATACAAAACGCTGTCTGTTGGTCACCTAAATGAGTTGCAACAAGATATAGATAAATTGAAGCGTGAAGGCAAGCTCAGCGATCATAAAACCTATAGGAGTTATTTGAGCGATAAGAAGTTCGAGATTCCTGAAAGTCTCCCCAACGCTAGATCATTAATAGCTTTAGCAATTTTCACTGAGCCAATGCTGATCAACTTCCATTTGAATGGTGCAAAACATGAGGTTATGCTGCCTCATCAATATTATGCTAGCGGATTAACTGAGGAAATTCTACGTGATATTATGTTAAAAGAAATAGTAAAGGAATCTGGACATAAAATCGAAAAGGCAACGCAAGTTCATTTAAAACTGTTGGCGGTTAGAAGTGGACTTGGCAGATATGGACGGAACAACCTCTGTTACGTAGAAGGGATGGGAAGTCTGCTCAAGCTATTCGCCTATTTTACAGATCATCAGTTTGAGGTGAATAATTGGACTGAGATAAGAATGATGGATGGCTGTGAAGACTGTAAAATCTGTATGAGTCAGTGTCCTTCAAAGTGCATAACTGAAGAAATTTTGTGATTGATGCTGGCAAATGTCTTACTTTGTACAATGAAATTGAAGGTGAATTTCCAAAATGGATTGATCCGAACGCACATAATGCTCTAATGGGTTGTATGAAATGCCAATTGCACTGCCCAGCAAATCGCGAAGTCATTAAACTAACTGGAAGACTTGAAGACGTCACAGAAGAAGAGACTAAAAAGATATTAAAAGGAAAACCAGACAAAAAACTGCTGGATTCCTTGTCCAACAAACTCAGAAATTTCTATCCCGCCAGCTCGAAGGATTCGTTTCCGATTTTTACAAGAAATTTGAGAGTCCTCTTGAATCGCTAGCGTTCGCGTAGTGTCTAATGAGAATCGGTGAAAATGAACAGTTTAACCTAGGCGATTAAAAATTTATCGCAAACACACAAAAAACGCGCGCGCAACACATAAAAGGAATCTACTGCACAGCTCTAAATGATATATTGTTAGATAATAGAAGGAATTTTACGATTATCTTCATGCTCAAACGTTTTTCTAGCCATGCTAGTTTCCATTTCACCTAAAATGGAAACTTTTTCAATCAAGATACTTGCGCTCAATGATATATTAGTAGATAATAGAGGGAATTCAACTGTAGTTTCGGGTTTTTGCTTGCTACTTAATGGTGTGAGTAGTCATTTCCCCTAAAATGACAAGTTTTTAGAACAAGATACTTGAGCATATAAGAAAAAAGAAGGGTTGTTGAAGGCGCAAAACCCGACTAGCTTTCTTTAAGATCAATGCCAATGCATTCTTGCGCGCGCGAATGCGTTCCAAAGCCCTATGGAAAAAACGTTTTTGAGGAATCCACAGAAGAACAAGCCCGAACCACATTCTATATTAGACCGTAAAAGGTGAATGTAGAAAAACCTTAATAGAGTTATGTGAACGTACATCATCGTGAGAATCTATCGCTCTTCCACACGTCTGCTGTGTCACTGTATCCTCGATGTTCCCAGTAGCCTGTCTCCTTCTTTGAGGTGAATTTTATCCTCGTAATCCACATGGCACTCTTGTAGGCGTATTTATCTGGCACTACCAATCGCAAAGGAGCACCGATGCCTTCTTCAAGAAATTTACCATTAAGTTTGTAGGCTAGAAGGGTGTTATCTCCAAGAAGTTCTTCCAGCGACAGCGAAGTTGTGTACCCATCAGCACATTCAAAGGAAATGAACTTCGCAGTCTCCTCAGGTTCTACCATGTTCACTACCTGTTCAAAACGTATTCCTTCCCACTTAAGACCTAACACACTCCACCCTTCAACACAATGAAAATCACTTACAGATTTAGCCGTTTGAAGTTTTTGAAGATCATTCCAATTCAGCTTCAGGGGGTTCTTCACGTCTCCGTCTACAGTTAAAAACCATTTTCTAAGATCGATCTTTGGAACATGACCCCCTATAGTTGGGTGATCCTTCCCCCATCTTAATAGGCGTTGAATTTGTTTCTGACTTGGAGGCAGGTCTTCATGTTTGGCGTTGAGATCTTCTGATGGCATATTCTGCCCCCAATTATAAACCAATCAAGAGAGATAAGGCTTACTAGAATGCGCCCGCTTATTTCGGGGTTTCTTGTTTCTCTGAGAGTGCGATTAGGTGGCCGCTGAATAAGGTGAGCCAAATGAGCGCGGGATATGCGATCATGCGTTCCATTCCGCCGGGACCTATACCTAAGAAGAACTCGCTGGCTGGCGGTTCACTGTTGGTCAGGGAGCCCGTTGTCACTAGGCCGCCTGTGAAGAGCACCAACGCTCCAAGTGTCATCGCCCCCAATATCACACTGATCGCGGACAGAGGTAGTTTCGATACTTTGAACGAGGCTATGGCCGATAGACCGCCGAACCCAAAAGCCATCAAAGACACGACGCCATGAATCGTGGTAAACGCGCTCGTGAAGATTCCAACGCCCATAGCGCCAATAGCCATTAGGATGAGTAGGACGGTTAGACCCCTAAAATCAACGGTGCGTGGTAGAAAGTATGCTCCGATTATTGACAGCACCCCGAAGAGGAAAGTGGAAGAATTGAAGGCCATTGAGGAAGGTCCGACGCCAAGGTCGCTGATGTAATTGTCGGCAACACTATAGCCAGAATACAAAGCTTCTGCAACCACAAGGCCCAAGATGAACTGGGCACTAGCCACCAAAAAGAGAACCCCAGCTATTCTGCCATTCGGACGTGCCATAAGTTGCTATGTTGCTTCATGGAAAGATAAGACTTGCGGGCGCACAATTTTGAAGAAATCATTACAAAATGGTAAAGCAAGCTTTTTTACATGTATTTTGTCCGAGCACGGCTCTAAACCAAGTTGCGCGCGCGCATACTCCACTCGTCAGCGAACTCTTCTATTTCGATGCTTAATTTCGTTCCCTCAAAACACCTTTTGTTCAACTACGTATTTTCTATTGTTGTTAAAAGAGGTTAAGAAGCAAAGTATCTGCCAGCTATCGACATCCGGGGTTTTAGTTGCCATCTAAATGAGAGAAAGGAAATGAGGGAATGGAATTTGGGACTGTCTTCAATGGTTATTTTCTCTTTTTCTCCAGCAGATTTTCGAAGGCCTCTTCGTGTTGTATTTCTTCTGACAGTATGTGTTCTATTAGGTGGAAGGTTCTTACATCCTTGTCATAGCAAGCAGACACCTTCTTGAGAAGCTTATTGTAAACGTCGATTGCGCATCCTTCTGCCTCGGAAACCGCGTTGAGTACGCCTTCAAGGTCTCTTTCGTTCTTGGGGAATACAACTTTCTTACAGGTTGCTATTTTCTGTAAATCTTCGAGATCTCTTTCCGGTTCCCCACCCAATTCGAGGATTCTGTCTGCTATTTCTGACATGTGCTCGAATTCTTCTTTTGCTATTTTATCCAGTTCGCCGGCCACGGTTGGGTAATCTGGGCCTTCAATGAAGGTTGCTGCCCAGGAGTAGTAGAAAAAGGCTATCTATTCGTCTGCATAGGCACTGTTTAGATCTTCCAACAATTCTTTGATGTTAACTGCCACTATTTCTCTTCCTTTCTTTCCCATAACAAACACCTTTGCCTAATTCTAGTTGGTATGAATAACTTTTAACCATGTGTGACTGTGGCACAACAGTAACATAATTTTAAAAGAGCGCGCATTCATATGGACTTTTGGTGGTTAAATGCCGAAAAAGGCAAAAACCAAGATGAATAAATCTGAAAAAAATTGTGTATACGTATGCGATGTCTGCGGTTGCGAGATAGTGTGTACAACACCTGGTAGAGGTCCTCTCGTCTGCTGCGATGAAATAATGTATTGCTGCTAGTTTCTTGGTGCGCACGCTTAGGAATCGATTCCTAACCTCTTTATAAATGGCTTGGGAACGGATTCCGAAGACCCTTAACCTTTCCTCTTTTTTTCTGCGCGCGCTTGTAAATTTTTCCTGTAATCTTACTTGACCACTACAAAGATCAGGTCTTTAGCTTCATCTTTTACTTCGTCTCTCGCTTCGTAGCTCGGGAAACAGCGAATCTTGTCTTTTGTAAATCCAGAATTCTGCAAAAGCGTTATGACCTCTTCATAAGATAGTAGTTTAGTTTTGACTTCTCCACTAATCATACATAGCTTTCCTCTGTCATCGACAATAGACACCCACTCCTCGTGGGTTACTGCTTTGACATCATCAAGGCATATTAATTTTCTAATTTCCATGTAATATACATTCTTTCCATGAAATGTCTCTATTCCGTGATCTCGTTGTTCTCTGCCTATTAAATTAGGCACATTAAAAATGAGCACGCCACCTTCTTCTAAAGATCTTAAGAAAACAGAAAACGCTTTGAGTATATCGTCGTGGCTTAGGAGGAAATAGATCCCATTGCAAACTAAAATAGCGTCAACTTTCTTCATCATATGAATGTCTCTCATGTCGCCTTCTTTGAAGTCTATCTTTAGATTCTGTTCTTTTGCTTTCTTCTTTGCAATCGCAAGCATTTTTTTGTGCTTATCTATACCTATGACCACATATCCCTTACTAACAAGCGGAATCGCCCATCGACCTGTGCCACAGCAAACGTCCAAGACAGTCTTTATCTCCCTTTGCGCTATCTTTTTGAAGGCATATCGCAAAAAATTTATCTCAATTATTGTTTCCTCTTCTTCCTCTCCTATATCATATTATGGGGCTATCTTATCCCAGTATTCAACCATTTCACTAACCTCTAATTTCTAAAGTTCATTTGGTCTATTTAAACAGTAAAAAATGACGTGAAATGGAAGAAATGCACACGCATAGAGTACTTAGGCGCATGCGCGCGCATTATGGACTACCTGCCAAGAAGTAACTGGAGACCTTGCCAGATGGATCGTGAAGAAAATTTTGGAGCACAATCCACATTTCTCCAAACGAAAACAAAAATGAGACAAAACCTAATTGCATGCATGCAACTTAAGTTTCAATGGTAGTGGGGACTTTCAAGCTTGTGTGACTGTGATGCAACAGTAACATATCTTTATATGTATGCATGCAAAAACAGGGTTGCGTGATGTGAAATGACGCTACAATCGAACAAGACTTTGGGTGGTGTAGGAGCACTATTGATGGTAATCTCCCCATTCTTGGTAAGTGGTTTCACACTCCTGGTAGGATTGGTTGGATTAATCCTAGTGTTGATAGCGGTTAAAGGATTGTCCGACCATTACAAGGAAGCCAGCATATTCAACAACTCGCTATATGGCGTTATCTCGTCGATAGTAGGTGGAGTAGTCTTTGTGGCAGCACTTTTTGTGACAGCCCTAAGTTTTTTCAGAAATGTTTTGGGCATCGAACTCTCTACAGCTTGGAGCGACCCGACAGCTTTCTCAAACATTGATTGGACAGAAGCAATAGTCTTTGACAACTTAATGGCTCATGTGGCAGCACTAGTAGGAAGTTTGCTTATACTTTTCATATTCGTTGGTGTCGCAGCCATCTTCTACAGAAAATCACTAGCAACCCTCGCTGAAAAATCGCGCGTTGGCCGTTTTGGGACTGCAG
>JAOUKN010000110.1 GCA_029882515.1 Candidatus Bathyarchaeota archaeon | reverse complement strand
CATGTCTTACGAATACGCTAGGATACCCTTTAAACCAGGCGTCAACGTTGCTTGCGGACCTAATGGCTCAGGTAAGTCATCTATACTGCTTGGGATTTCAGTTGCGCTAGGGCAATCCTACACCGAACGATCTAAAAAGTTAAGCGATCTCATTCGATGGGGTAAAGACCAAGCTCGCGTCACGTTAGTTTTGGACAACTCTCGAAAAAGTGGGCGTCGACCAGTTCCAAAAATCAATAAAGATTACATTTTTTTGACTAGAATGTTGAGGCGCGATGGAAAATACTGGTTTGAACTAGAAAACAGAGCTGCAAATAAGAGAGATGTCGAAAGGCTTCTCTCAAAGCTCGGAGTTGACCCGGACAACATGTTGATTCTTATGCACCAAAATATGGTGGAACAGTTCACGGTGCTCCAGTCTGAAGAAAAGCTCAAGATGGTGGAAGCAGCGGTGGGGTTCGAATCCTACCGCCAAAACGTTTCTAAGGCTCAGCAAAAGCTTAGGCGTATTCTAAGTCAAGAAGAGTCGGTGGGTAAGCTCCTCGAATCTGCTGAACAAACATTGGGTTATTGGAGAGAACAGTACGATAGGTACCAACGGAAAAAACAGCTAAGAATGAAGCGGAAATTCCTTGAACGAGAATTGGCATGGGTCGAAGTTGCAAGGCGTGAGAAAGCGGTGACTGAACTGAGAAATCAGGTTCGAGGGAAACAAAGTGAAATCTCTCATATCGAGAATGAAACAGAAATCATTGGCGATCAACTAAACAAGCTTCAGATGATGGTGGAACGGGCGAAGACAGAATGGCAAAACCATGTTCAGAAACGATTGAACTTGGAATACGAAAAGGCAAAGCACGAAGTAGGCGTTTCACTGGCCAATCAAGCTCTAGAAGAAGCACAATCTTGGTCAGAAATTCGACAGAAAGGAATAAAGGACTGCTTAGACAAAATAACGCAGCTGGAGACGACGTTTCATAGGAGTGTAAATCCCGTAGATATCAAAACTCGATTTGCAGGACTCAAGGAAACCTACGGAAATTTTGAAAACGCATGGACTCAACAGTTGAATCTTAGAAGTGAAGGCTTGGAAGCCTCTATTAAAAACTCTTACGAGCAACTCGAAAAGTTGCGTGTCCAAATCTCGGACGTTGAATCAAGAAGGAATCACCTGAATTTTGAGATCGAAAGTACCAACGGAGACATTTTGGATCGTAAGATTAACTTGGCTTTACTGCAGTATCGAAAAGAAATCACCACTAAGACTCTGGAAAAAATGGAAAGCCAGCTTCAAGTCTCACTTGCTGATCTTGACGAAGCAGTAGAAAAAGCTAAGGAGACCGGCCCACAAATCGTGCCCACGAAAAACATTGCAGAGATTTTAGACGAGATTCGAGTGACAGATGGGCACCTCGCCGCCCTTGCCGACGTTTCCGAAGACATCGAACGTATGTATGAATCCTACTCTAAGCTTTACTTGGAACTGAAGGAAAAAGCTCAGTTGGTTGCGGAAAACCGTGAAAAAGCCTTGGAAGAAGTAAAGACGAGGATGACAGCTTGGAGAATGATTATTCAAGACCTCCTGAAGCATGTAAACCTTCGATATGAGGGAATCCTTTCACAAGCTCAAGCGATCGGAGAGGTCAAGCTGACAAACGAACATGATATCGAAGATGCGGGTCTCGAAATACTGGTGGGTTTCAAGGGAGGAAAACCTGTTCCTCTTAACTCCTACACGCAGAGCGGTGGGGAAAGAAGCATTGCAACCATGAGTTTTCTCCTCGCGTTGCAGCAGCACGTTCGATCTCCGTTCAGAGCTGTTGACGAGTATGATATTCACATGGACCCTAAAAATAGAGAGATTATCGCTAATCTACTCGTTTCTTCGATTGAGGGACGGGGTGCTCAATACTTAGCAATCACGCCTAGTCAGATGACGTTCACGGGAAAAGACGTTCACATCATTACAGTTCAAAACGTTGAAGGAACTTCGCTTGTCAAAGAGGTACTCTAATTGTCCTCAAAAAGACATAGGAAAAAACTCGGCAGCGAACGTCTTCAACGCGTCATCGACCTATGTAAGTCTATTGAGGAAAGAAGTCTTGATCCTTTCATCGTGGATGTTGATGACATACTAATGGTTGTTCGAGAATATTTTCCAGAGTGGGAGCTGCCGGAAGAACTCTGCTTAGACGCCGAAGCTATTCACAAACTAGCCTCGGTCATCAAGCTCCAAAGCGACTGGGTGAAGCATCAGTCAACTTCTCTCTACACTGATCCGTTTTTGCTTGAGGAGAAAATACGAAGGCTAAGCAAAGAAGAGCTTGCTAACCTTTTTCTTGAGGTTTGGCATCCTATTGTTGAGTTAGAACAGATATCCTCTCATAGCTTGGCTGAAGCCATCAAATACTGGCAAAGCCTCCTTCCAATTAGCGAGAGATGGCTAAAAACCTCTTCTCTAGAAACGGAAACTGGAGCCACAACACGGGAAGAGTTAATCAAGCAGAGAATACTCGCTGAAAAAGCTTTCTCAGAAGAATTAGAAATGTTTTGGGAAGAATTGAAACAGAGGGTCAGTGATGCGGGCAAGATTCGATACTGGGATTTTGTTGGCGCCGACACGTATTCCGAAACGATAAAACGAGCGTATATGACGAGTTTTCTTGTAACATATGGATATGCAACCTTGGAAGTGCATCGACTAGAGGAAGAGATTTTCGTTAAACCCTTCGAAAAACCAGCGTCCATAATCGGGAAAAAGCAGCTGATCTCTATTCCCATTTCTGTGAGCGTCGAAGAATGGACGAAGTGGAAAAGAGGCGAACAGGATTGAGGCGAAAAGCGTATTACGTGAGAAAAATTAAGAGAGCCACGCATCTCCTATTTTACAAGCACCACAGAAAGCCCGGAGTGAAGGGCTGGGAACTAAGAAGAAGGTTAGGCTCTGACTATCCTAAGGTGCTTGGGATACTGGACAGTTATTTGGAAAAATTGGATTTACAAGTGAAGACAGTTTTTGACGAGGAAAAACCCGTTGAGAAACCGACTGTCCAGCAGCTGGATAAGGCTCGATTCTATATAACGCTTCGGGGAAGTCTCACACCAAAGGAGACCAAAATGATGGGTTGGCGCATCGACGACATCGCAGGTCTGGCTACAGCTATCTCTTGCATAATATCGAAGAAGGGAAAGGCGCCGAGAGAAGAGGTGGAAGCCCTTTTGCGCAACAAACTTCCAGGCTGGAGGGTAGATATAAACATGAATCGTTACATCCGATCCGGCTACCTAGCTGAAGATGAGAACAAACAACTATACCTCGACTGGAGAACCTGCACGGAGATTGATCAGAAAGCTCTGGTTGATCTACTTTTAGGAACTGAAAGCTGAAGGCATGGCAAGAGAATGAAAAAGACGCGTATTGAAATTCTCTACTTTCTGATTTTTCGATAGAGGACGGCAACTAAGTTCACGATTATTAATGCAACGAGGATTAAGAATGGACTACTGAGTAGAGACTCTACGTTGGATAATGGAAGTTCAAAGATTAGAGTATCGCCGTCTTCAGCTACGTGAGGGTTGATCGCTCTCGACGGTAGGGTGAAGTAACAAATGGGGTTGAATTCGATTGAACTTGTGTGGTTGTAGTAATAGTGAACTGGCGTTGTTTTGTTTTCGAATTCCCATTCTGCTATTGGCCTTCCGAAGTATTCGTTAAAGTCCAGCGTGTAATTGCCTGTTAGGTTGAAGTGAAACTTTCTCCAATCAGTCCTCACGTTATAAATCTTGTTCGTTGTTGTCTTGTTAATCGTAGTGCGGATGATGTCTGAGCCGACTAAAAGAAACTCTACACGTATTGACCTCGTTGAATCGTCAAAAATCTCCTGTGTAGGATCGTATATGCATTCTGCGTTTTTTAGGTCTTTTTGTTCTAAACTTTTTTCGATAGCTCGTGGAATCGTTGAGACGTTGAATAAATGTTGACGTATAGTCTCATTATATATCGTAGAGTCGACGTCTTGAAAATCAAAGATAACATGGATGTTTTGATCTATTGTGGCTTGGATGGTCATAGAGGCGTAGGCTGGCGTGACCAAGGTGACGAACAAGACTAGTAAAAGAGAGGTTGCGGCTAGTTCTCTCATTCTCGTTCTTTCTCCGGTCTTGTAGGTTCTATTTGAATCCTTATAAATCATATTCAAATCATATAAAGCCTTGTAACCCCACTTCGTTTATACAAAGGACAAAATCACATTTACATTTGATTTCAAACAAACTGTAATTTTCCGTACATTCAGGCTTATTTTCGAGAGAAAGCTTTTTTGTTCCAATTACACGTTTCTTTATGGGTATTAAAGTGAGAGAATATGTCAGACGAGAGCATATTAAACCTGTTCTCCGATTTCTTATGCGTGTAGGGATAGTCGTTGGAGTTATTCTGCTATTTGATGTGATGGGCCTGTGGTTTTTCCTTTTCTCTCAAGGATTATGGAATCTTCCCAGGTTCATAGAGCTTCTAGCAATACTTCTTTTATTGGAAGGATCGCTTATTGGTGCTGTAGGGGCCTTCATGTTTTATGGCTATAGTGAATATAGGCTTATGGGTCAGGCGGCATTGTGGCCAACACTTGCTAGTGACCAAGCAAGAAGATGGAGAGAAAGACGTTTGTCTCAGCAAAAATGGGGTATTGCCATGCTAATTACGGGGGTTCTACTCATCCTTCTCTTTCTTTTAGTGAGCTTCTTGACCTCTATCTAGAATCATCCAATATAACCGTTAGGCGATGAATGATCAATCTATCCTCCAATGTTCCGCCTTTTATTTCACTTCAAGTTACATTAATAGTTAAAGGAGAAATCTTCTGCCTACAAACAATCATAGTAAAATGGAGACCGTCGCATCCACTTCTACACGTGGTACTATGAAATCTGAAATAGGGTTTTTGAGACTGGCATCAATAGTTTCAGTATGTTATTCCCGCATTGGGCCCCAGAAGAGATGGAAGAAACGATTAAGCACTTCTCCTTTTAGATGTGATAACAATTTATTTTAGTGTTTACTTCATCATGCTTGACACCGGTATTCAATGAATAAAGATTAAAAAATGTGCGATTATGGCTATAAGCCACAGTATAGAACCGATCATCACCATGATTATTCCTTCCTTTCGATAGCGTTTCCTTTCCTCAGGCGTTAATCTCTTGAAGACAATTCTATGGTCCAGCCACCCTGAACCTGGATAAGGATATCTTTGATCTATTGTCGAATAATTGTTCTTCTTATAATGGATAAAAGAGAGAAGAAATTGGACGCCACCCACAAACACCAAAAACCCCCCTCATACACAAAAATGATAGCAGAAAGAATGTTTGATATCCACAGAATAGGCAAAACGAACAAATTTACAACTGCAACATACCCAAAAACCTTCATCACAAATCTAATCCAATGGGCATTTCGCTCAAAAATAAACCTCATTCAATATCCCTGATAGAAAAGTAGCCAGAACATATATGCTTTGCCAGGACTACAAAAATCAGTGACCTTCCTACAGCGACTATCAAGTAGTTTCGTTTTTGACCATCCAATACATTATTTCAACTTGTATCTCATTTTGAACTATACTAAAGATTTAAGAACCTTTATCTCCTTAATGAAAGGGAAGAGAAAGCGTGATCTCATGTTTCAGTGGCTCAAAGATCTGTTGACGATCTACACATGGAAGGAGTTATGGATAGTCGTGGGTGCATCAACTGTGGTGATGGGCATCTGGGTTCTGTTCTATTTCTTACTCACCATCCCCGTCATCATTATCAGAGCCATAGCCATCTGGTCGCTGATATCAGTCTTAACTTTGGGAAGTGCCGCGGTTGATGCTTTGAGGAAACAGCAAGGTAAGAAGTCGTCGTAGTTTCCTTTACTATGTTCTGTCTATCGTTAGAGTTTATGTGCTTGAGAAGTTATAGCAGAACCAAAAGAACCAAGCAAGCCATCCAAAATATAGTTAACTACGTGTCTGTAAGAAAGCCTCTGTGATAGTAAAGATCGCTCCCAAAATAGAACACTCAATCCATACACACACTGATTTTTCACGTGATTCATATTGAGAATTCATGTAATCAAAGGGTATACAGAGCCTTTACAAAGCACAGAAACAAAGCAAAACCACGAAAAAACCATCTCAGTGGTCCTT
>JAOUKN010000229.1 GCA_029882515.1 Candidatus Bathyarchaeota archaeon | reverse complement strand
CGCTTTCATCGGTTATAGATTCAACGTAACAGTCTATCTTAACATAGACTTTGATCTAATTTGTTGGCAGTTCGGGATGACGTACAATCATGCGTTCTTGAAAGCAACTGGTTGCTGGTATTCAGGTGGTACGCCGTTCAACCCAGTGAGTCAACTCTTCGAGAAAGCTGGAAGTACCCATTACGGAGTGGTTCCGAATCTCAACAAATATCATAATACCACACACGATTATGTGCTCTTTGGTGAGTCATGGGCTTCAGGTCCGCACCCAAACGCATCGACCTCCCCTGCAAGTGTTGCCTACGTGGAGTTTGAGATCGTTGCCATTCCAGAGGAAGGTCAGACACATGAAAGTTCAATCTCCATTTCCGCTCTATATGAGGGTCCGCCTGGATATGTAGAAACATGCATACAAGATTCGAACAAGGTCTACCATGCGATCGACTATCTGGGGGATATCGAATTCCAGTTCAGATGGACTGAGCCACCTGATATCATAGTAACTGATGTTACAACTTCCAAGACTGTTGTAGGCCAAGGATACTCCGTGAACCTCACCATTACCGTTGAAAATCAAGGTGATTCTGCGGAAACCTTCAATGTCACAACTTGTGCGGATCTAAATACGGTGTTCCTAGGAGATGAAATCATCATTGGAACACAAAGGGATACTCTATCAGGTGGAAACTGTACAGCCGTTACCTTCACGTGGAACACTACTGGCGTGGCCAAGGGCAACTACACGATATCTACCAAAGCCATCATACTCCCCGGAGAAACATACACGATAGGCAACACGCGGATTGATGGTACAGTTACGGTTACGTTTCCCGGTGATGTGAATGGTGATTATAAGGTGCGGGTCGACGACATTCTTGTTATAGCTCTTGCTTTTGGCAGTGACTACCCTGACGTCTTATACAAGGCCAACCTGGACATCAATGGCGACGGCAAAATCCGAATAGATGACGTACTCGTTGCAGCTGTAAACTTTGGAATGGGATAACCAAACATTCTTTGATTCTAATGAAAAGCACCTTAGCAAGTTTCGAGATAAGTCAATGAATAAAGGTGACTGAGCAGCTGCCGCGAACTGGAAAAAAGACCTTAAGAGATTCTATTGGCAAGCAACAAGAATAGAACATATCTCCAAAACGTTTAAGACGTATTTCCGACAAAACATAATTAGTAATTTGAGAAGGGAGAAATCCAAATGGAAAAAACGAGAAAGACCTTCAGTACGGCCGTCCTTTTAGTAATAGTTCTCACACTCACAATTATTGTGGCACAATTTCACACAATCTCTCCAGCATATGCTGATGTTCCCGATGAGTCTCATGCTGCCAATGCCATGTGGATTGAACCTTCCGCCATCGACCTTTCTACCGACACTGTTTCAGTTGGCTACAAATTCAACATCACTGTCTGGCTTAACCTAACTGTGGCTTGCGCCGCCTGGCAATTCAAAATAGGCTATAACATTAACCACTTGACTGCTACTGGATGTGCTTACACGGCAGGAATGAAAAGTCAGTTCTTCGAAAATGTAACCAACATT
>JAOUKN010000228.1 GCA_029882515.1 Candidatus Bathyarchaeota archaeon | reverse complement strand
GGACCTCCTTCCCTGCGTCCCTGCTCCAATAAAACTGGGCAGCCTTCTCGAACAACGCTTAGAAGAAATCTGGACTAACAATGAACTATTAAATCGCATTAGAAACCGAAAAGCGCTAAAAGGTTCCTGCAAAATATGCGCATACACCGACCTATGTGGTGGTTGTAGATACACGGCATACATCACTCATGGAGACTGGCTAGGACCTGATGCTTCTTGTCCTTTCGGCCCAAAAATCCTAAATGGTTAAGAATATATGTCTCATGCACACAGAGCGCGCGCTTATTTTATATTCTTTCCTAACCAAAACAATATAAGAGAAAATGTTAACTTTAGAAACGTTACCGAAAGATGCTGGAACGTGGAAGCATGACTGAGAAAAAAAGGGAAAGCAAACGTAAAACATCGGCTAGGCTGGATTTGAGTTCAAAATTCTGGAAAACATCACTAACGGTTTTGGCGGCTATCTTAATTTTTGCTGGACCAACCTACATGGTCTATGTGTTTATAAATATCCTGAAAATCGACTATTTTCTTTCGATGATCTCCGGGGTTGTTCTCTTCATGATTGGTTTGGCGCTTATATGGTACCTGATTAAGAACAAAATTGTTTCTTAACGGTTTTATGCCCGAGATACCCGAAGGTGCATCGTTTTTTCACAAAGCAAGCTCTTCATTCGCGATGCTAAAACGCCTATGCCCTGTCAAAAATTATTCGTTTATGAATGATGTGTTAGCAAAGCATATAAGATATGCTGAAGGATATAACAGTTATGCAATCTGATGAGGAAAAAAAGCTTGAAAGCATGCTAAAGAAGAAAAGACAATCGGTTAGGAGAACAACGATAATTCTGGAAAGAGAAGAAAGAGAATTCATCGACTCTTTGATTCGAGAAGGCAGAGAGCCAGGCATCAAACCCCTTATTTCCAAAATGCTTGACGTTTACAGAAGCATGATGATTTATGATTGGCGGTTCCCAGGCGAATATTATTGCGGTATAAGCCGCATGGCATTCATGAACATAGAGTTAATCAACATCCTCATCCAGCATATTCCAGAGGAGAAATGGCGAGAAATTGGAGGAAAAATGGGTGAAGCAGCAAAGGTTTCCATGGAGGCAACCCTCGGTATCCAAACAACAGATCGTGAAAAATGGCGAGAAGTTTTCAAACGCTTGAGGGTGCAGGGTTTCGGCGACTTGTACTTAAGAGACAAGTACATCCTTATAAAAGCGCCATTCATAAGCCAACCTAAAATCTGGACTGGCTTTTTAAATGGCCTATTCAACATAGAACTGGACATAAAAACTTCTACTCCACCATTTGTTTTTGAGATCAAGGAAAAGGCGGATTCAGCAGCAAGCGAATAGATCATATACTCCGGAAGCAAAGGTTTACACAGTTTAGGCGAGATCTAGATGTCTTTACATGAAGCCATGCTCTACGAAAAATTGGAAGATAAGAAGGTTAGATGCAACTTATGCGGCAGAAGATGCCTCATAAGCGACGGAGGAACAGGCTTCTGTTTAGTTAGAAAAAATGAGGGTGGAACACTCTATTCTCT
>JAOUKN010000227.1 GCA_029882515.1 Candidatus Bathyarchaeota archaeon | reverse complement strand
GGCGATATTTCCCACGAAATCTATTGCATGAGGGAGGCTCACCAAAAGATGGGGAGCCAATTTATCTTCCAATACATCAACAAGCCTCAGTGGACGTCTGACTTTCATAAGAAATTCACAGACAGAAATTTTAAACCGCGGAAGATTTTTCTCAAATTTTTCAATGTCAATCGGCAGGGGTTCACTAGTCAGTGGAATGTACAGATAATCTTCTATTTGCTGAATCTTCAACTCTTGGTTAAGAAGATTGAGTTCCTTCACTAGAGTTATAGTTTTCTCACCATAGATTTTAGGAACTTTTAAGCAAGGCGTCTTATGCACTCTTGAACCCACAAAATATTCAGTAAGAATGGATTTAAATACATAATTCAGGCCAAATTGCGCGCATACTCATTAGCGGAGAATGAACACGCCACCGCGCCCGCGGCTATGGCGTTTATTGGGAGGTTTTGACCGCCTGAGCATTCGCGGTGCTACAATGATACCAACAATTAAAGATACTACAACAATTCCTCCTACGATGGCGATGAGCCAGTAAGGTATCCCGGATGGTTCTGTGTCAAAATCACCGTTCTCTGTTCCCGAAAGCAGAGAACTAATTTTGGAGCGCAGTTCTAATTCGTCACCTGCACCACTCCAGCCAGTGTGATCATAACGAATGTAACCATCAGCGTCTACAAGGAAGGTTCTTGGTATTGGTCGAGAGAAAGCCCCTCCGTAGTAATCATCCATAACTCCAGCTGTATCACAAGCAACAATCCATGTCATATTGATGTCTGCTCTTTGAACAAAGTTTCGAAGAGTGCCTTCATTTTCTGAACTTATAGAGATAATCTCCAATTGATCTCGCAAATATTCATCATAAAGGCTTCTAAGAACTGGAATCTCAACTTTACATGGCGTGCACCATGTGGCAAAGAAATCTATTAGGACAACCCTTGCTGAGCAATTGGATAGAGTGAATGTGGTTCCGTTGATGTCAACTAATGTAAAATCAGGTGCCTCCTTTTGCCCAAGTACTGAATGGACACCAAAAAGAAACATGATCATCAATGAGATAAAATAGACACTGACTTTAACTCGCATATTTTATCGACTAGATTTGATGAATGACATCTAATAAGTCTTGTTTCATTTCCTTACACTCATTTTTAAGGCATCTGTTCCGCAAACTTCAACGCATTTCCCGCATAAGATGCAATCGCTTGACGAACCTATGTCTGACAACGTGTCTATCCCCATCGGACATGCATCCAAGCACCGTGAGCATTCCTTACATCTCTTTAAGTCAATGGATACGGTGAGGACAGACAGCTTGTTGAAGATGCCTATCGGAGCCACTGGGCACAAATAGCGACACCAAAACCTAGAGAAAAGTAGCACTAGAAGAATGGTCAAGATAAGCGTTGCCATGTGTATATAGAAAAAGACTCCCAGTCTCAAAGATGGATAAAAAATAGGAGCGGGGATGGCTGCGAAAAGACTTCCAGCCGGACAAAACTTACAGAAAAAAGTGTCCAAGGTAATCCATGCCAATACAACAACAAGTATCAACATGACAAACTTT
>JAOUKN010000109.1 GCA_029882515.1 Candidatus Bathyarchaeota archaeon | reverse complement strand
TTCTAGGAATATGGATTATACAGTTTTTCTCGAATAAGATTAGAGAAGATATCTCCAGAACGTTAAAAATGCGGTTTCGTGTGTTAGTAAACCTGGGGTAAACAGGAGTGATTTAAAACGTGAGTATGGGAGCAGATCTTAATGAATACGTATAGGTTGAAATCCTCTGTTGTAATGACAATGCTTTTTTGTTTACTTAGCACGATTTGTCAGCTGATGGCTTCGCATATTGTAGTTATTAATGGTTTGAACTTGGATGTTGAGAGCGAGACGAACTTATTAGACAAACCCATTGACGTGTACACTCAGAAAGAGCCCAATAGCGGGAGAGGGCGAAATCAACCCAGCGATGCTTTCGCACCCCAAGAGGAGGTGATTTTGTACGCAAATGTCACCTATAAACACTATCCAATGTCTGGAAAAATCGTCGCTTTTCAGGTAGCGGGCCAAAAAATCCTACCGAGAACTTTTCTTTCAGTAGAACCACCGCGACGGACATGGATGGCGTGGCTAATGTAAGCTTTAGGATACCGTGGCCAAACGGTACGCTGAGGAAGTCGTTTTCGGAGTTTGGGACGTTATTGCTATCGTGGACATCGCTGAGGTTGCGGTTAATGACACTCTTACTTTTAAAGTTGGTTGGATTGTGGAGCTTCTTAGGGTAGAGACCGTTGACGTCAATTATGTGTCTAAGACCAGGCCCATGATGGATGAGAATATGTGTTTTAAGCTTATATTGAGGAATATCGCCATAGCCGATAAAATTACAACTTTGATCATCGATGTATATGATAACCTTAGCTCTTCTTTGGGGCAAGTTATTGTTGAAAATGAACAGATTTCTCCTAGTGTTACGGTGTTCTTTATTGAGGATTTATTAATTCCAAAATGGGCTAGTCTTGGGGCTGGGATGGTTTATACCAATGCTTATACTGCATTGCCTCATTAGGTGGGGTATCTTGGTGTCCACAGGTGTCTACAGCTTTTTCCGTAGTGAAGGCGATTGTGCATGATGTGGCTGTTATTAGTGTAGTGCCTTCTGCAAATGAAGTTTTTCCTTGCCAAATGGTTAACATTTCTGTCGTTGTTATGAATGAGGGAGACGTAAGTGAAACTTTTGACGTCAATTGTTATTATGATTCGGTTTTAATTGGAATGTTGGCTGTTGAGAACCTTCCCCTTCTGGCCGAGAAAGCTTTGACATTCAGCTGGTTCACTTGTTGTATCCCTCCCAGAAACTATAGTATAAGTGCGGAGGCAAGCGTTGTGCTTGGGGAGATTGATATAGGGGATAATAGGTTTTCTAATGGAGTTGTAAGAATTAAGCCTTGGATGCTTCCGTCTCCCGTTGAGTATGTACTGCCAAGGTGGCTCTCAGCTTATCTATTTTCGTTGGCTGTGCTTGTTGGAGCCTACATTGTTCTTCTTGCTGGTTTAGCGTTGCGGTGGACATGTGAAAGGAAGAAAGAGGTCAAAAATAAGCAACTAACTGGTGCTGCAGTTAAAGCTCGAAAAGAAACTCCGTCCAAAACTGGCAAAACATGTGGCGTATGTGAAAGAGAATTCCCTGGAGTTTACACTTTTTGTCCATATTGTCTCACTTTCCACGGGAAAGATTACCGATATTCCCGAGCCTAATAATACAAAAGGGAAAAATCTTTGATTTTTTCCACACACATTCAAATAGGACTGATTAAAAGCTCTACACTTTCGATGTTGAAGTAGTCAAAATAACAGCAAACAATTTATGATAAATAAATTTCTGCGACGCTTAAATTGACTGAAGAAGTTCAGGTTCTTTTGTGGTTGGATTCAATTGAAAGCTTCGTTCAAAACTTAGTTTTGATTCTCGATTTGTTTTACGTCAAAACTTGTTTATTGCTCTCTAAAATTTCTGGTCAGTACTCCTAATATCCCACTTAGTGGAGCTGGAATAAGTAAGGCAACTGCTAATATTCCCAGCCAGTTCAGAATGGGTGTGGCAAATGCGAGGTAAGCATATGCCACGACTACAGCCACTCCTGTGAGTGCATTAATTAAATATCCTCGACGATGCATTTTCCACTGAAGGAAGCTACCGTATATGAGAAGAACCACGGAAATCATCATTATAAGCAATGTTATAAGCAACGCACAGTATGTATGTACAGCATAAAATTTGGCGTTAAGTTTTGACACAATTAGGTATGTTGACACTATGTAGACTCCGAGGATTACGGTGTTTAAGGTCCCGATAAGCCCTAGGATGGCGGTAATGATCTTTACTGCTTTAACGTATTTGGATACCAGACCTTTGTTGCGAAAGCTGTGATTTGATCCTTCGTTCAATTCTATGCACGTTAGTTAGCTTTTACTTTTTGACTTAATAATTTAGCGGTTATTTGATGAAATATGACTCTCAAACGATTAGTAGTAAGATCTAGAATCACAAGACGCGATTGAAGTGAAAAGGGAAATTTGTGTTAGTTAACTAGTTTTTGACGGGGAAATTGATTTCCTAAAAGCTCTCACTTTTTTTAAATGGATAGAAATCAATGGTTTAATCGTTATAAAAAGAGGGAGATTTTGGGAATTATATTTACTTAGGTGATTTTCTTAGCAGAATTAGTACTGCCACGGCTGCTACTGCTGCTATTGCAGAGAATATTGAAGCCACTGACAGGCCTATTGTTGCGAATGAGTGTAATGAAGCAATGTTATCATCAACTCCAGCTAATGTTGTACTAACATTTTGAAGTTCTGTTACGATATGGCCTAGGGAAGTATCTATGTCAGCTAGGATTTCGCCATTGCTGATGATAAGATTGGTTATTGTTGCGTTAATAGTTTCTATATTCACTTTCAACTTCCCAAGAGTTGAGTTGATTACCGCTGTAGTTCCCTGCAAGTCAATTAGCTTTGCGTCAATAGCCGTAAGGTTTAATTTGATTTGATTTAGATCGGGCAGTATGATTGTGGCGATATCATCATTTATCTCAGCGACAAATGCTTCCAACTGCTCAAATGTAGAGCTAATCAGAAAACTATTAATATTGGTCCCTTTCGCCTCGAAAAATTCAGCTTCCACAAGCAGTGTGTAGGTTCCGGGTTCGGCATCTGAAGGTATAGAGTATGATATCATGTACAGCCCTGTTGTTACATGTTCTATCGCATCGGTTAAACTCGCGAACAATGTTCCATCGTAATATAAGTAAGCTTTGATCTCTGTCGTATCAACAGCCTTACCATAGTCAGAAGTTAATATGTAAAACTCGGCTATTTCGCCTTTAAAGTATATCTTCCCTACATCTATACTAACATCTATAGCTGTACGAGGTATCTGGAGGGGTATAACTTCATACGTTCCACTTTGAAAGTCATGAGAAATCTCGTTTGCACCGGAATCAAGAAGCATGGTCTCTGTAATCCCTAGATCACATGATTCAGAGGATTGCGGCGCGATGGGTTGGTAAATAGATTTAAAGGTAATAGTAGCTATTGTACCGTTTCCGTTTGGGAAGATTGTCCAATCGTCATAGTTACCAGTTGTCAAGTTCGGATATATCATATCCATATACTTTACAACACCGCTTCCATCAGGCAGCACTTCTACAAATGATATGAAGAAGGTTCCGGCTAAATTCCATCGCGGATCTTGGAAGAAAGGTCCTTCTGTCACGGAAACAACTTCCAGTAGGGTCTTATTGTAGGTTAGGTAGAACTGTGCAGCTACAAGCTCCTGCTCAGAAGTAACATCATTTAGTGTTACATTGATTTTGAAAGTTTTGTTCACATAATTAGGCCAAACTGCATAGGGCGAGCGGATGTTAATTTCTGGTTCCACTTTGATGATCGTAGTGGTCTGAGCGTATACCTTTGTCAAGATAGGCACGTTTGCAATAACCAGCAATGAAACTAACAGCAATAACATTTTTTTCAAACTTTTCTCACCTAGAGATTTATTCTCGAACAAAGTTCTATGTCCAAAGTTAAAAGATTTTCGGTATTGGAATAATTATTCAAAAACCATCTCTTGAAACGATGATTCTCTTTCATGGGTAATGTGGGTAAAAAACCGAAAAGAAAAAAGGAGAGTTGTTGCTTACTGGTGTCTGAGATGACTTCGAAGTTTTCTTGAAAACATGGCGATGACAGTTAGGCACATTATCAATCCAATAGCCAGAAGACCTGAAAACTCTGGTATTATGTAGGTGCAATGGTCGACATTAAGCGGAATTTTAGTTCCAACTGTATCTTGCGCGTATGTTTCTGTGCCTGTGGGAAAAACCTCAACCAGAGCAATTTTGCTAGTCCATATCTCTCCTTCTGGCGGAAGAGCTACCACAGCAAATTCGATCCACGCTAAGCTGCCATAACCTGAGCTTCGGAATGGACCAGTAAGATATGATTCGGCGGCTAACACGTAATTGTGGGTGCTATTAAGGGATCCATAGGTGAATGGTAAGGATATAGTCGTAATGTTAGAATAGAAGTCGCTTTTGTCTCCAGCGGTGTAGCCGCTTTCGGCAGCGTTTAGGTAGTTTTTGTTGTAGACTAGCTTGAACTGCCAGCTGGCGGAGGCCACTGTTAGGTTTATCCAGAGGGTAACATTGAATCGGTAGCCGACTGGGAATGAGTCAGACAGGTTGACTGTGGAAGGCTCAACCCACATGGCATCACCGGTATGGGGCTCATCAGGAACAGCAGCAAAAACACTAGGCACCATGAGTACTAGTGTTGTAAGTATTAGTGCTGCAAGAACGGCAATGTGTATGACCTTGTTGATTTTTCCTTTCATGAATTTTCCTCCTAATTCCCTAATTCTTTTATGTTAATGTGAATCTTGGTTAAAAGTTTTTCCTAAATAAAAAAAAGCGAATTATGAAGAACAGTCTGCCCCAAAGTTGATTGCTACCAAGTATACGTCATCAACGCGGATCTTACCGTCGCCGTTTAAGTCGGCTGCAGGTTCCCATCTTGGATGCCCAGGATAGCTTCCAAAGGCTTCCGCAGCTAAGTATACATCATCAACGCGTACTTTGCCATCTCCATTTATATCGCCAAGAATTCGTATTTTTACATGTCCATTGATGTGCTCATTATTTGTTGTATTCATTTCGTAGGGAACCGTTGAAGCTTTTGCGCTGATGGTGTAGTTGTTGCAAGGTGTAGTATCGTTGGTGTCCCAAACGAAAATGAGTGTGATTTCGTCATTTGGTTGTAAATCTTCAACTGTCAAGTTTCCTATCTCAAGGTTGTCGTAGTAGGCTGTTACTGTAAATGTTTCGTTTTGATCTCCAAGGTTTTTAGCAACCACGGTGACGTTCACGTCGAGACCTATGTAGGTCCAGTTTCTAGAAGGATAGACGTCAATTATTGCTACGTCTCGTATTATTATAAGGAATAATCCGTCTCTGGCTTCGTGAGGTATAGGTTCACCATCTGAATCTGTGAGTATTGTATTGTGAAGGTCTAAGACTGATTCTCCGTATGATTCCATGTGAAATGTTATGGCAACAAGAGGAGACGATTCAGTTGTGATTCCTGTTTGATACACAAGTTTCACCCATAAGAATCCCACTTCATCGTCAAGCACCATCTGTGTCGTTGGAACTTGATTTTGAACCTTGAACAAAATGATTCCCATAAATCCTATTATATCAGGGTTATAGGTCAAATTGAACTCACATATTCTCATGTCCGAAACATTGGCTATAGTTATGTTAATCGTAAAGATTGATGAAGGCTCCATTGTAGGATCAGTGATGTTTGGAGGATTCACATAAAGTATGGCTCCACCGGGTGGAGGAGGCGGATTGACAGTCACGTGTGCAACGTTTGACTTCTTCCAAGCACCCACACTGTCCGTTATATTCAGGTATACCGAATACACTCCAGCGGAGGTTGGGGTGAAGGCCCAACTGTTGGAGGTGGCGCCGGAAACAGCGGTGTCGTTGAGATACCACTGATAAGAGTATGGAGGTGTTCCACCCGTAACCGTTGAGGTGAAAGTTTGAGACGCGCCGACGTTCATGGTCACTGAGGTTGGGCTTATGGAAACGCTTAACTCCGGAGGTGCTCCTGGACCGCTGATTCTATAATTACTGTTGAATGGTATCAATGGAATTTTCTTCTGATCTGGATCTTGGGCATAAGTTTCACCGGGATAATTAGTAGCGATATCAAGCGGGCTGGTGTAGGATTCGCCTTCAGATGGGACCGCGATTACTTCGAATTCAACCCATGCTAAGCTGCCGTAGCCTGGACTTCGCTCAGACATAAATGCAACTTCTCCGTGTAGCGCGTAATTGTGAGTTGTGTTTATTGTGTCAAGTGTGGGGGTTAAGGGTAAAGTATTTAAGTCTTTGAAGAAGTCGCTTTTGCTTCCTGCGGTGTAAGCACATCCTGTAGCATTCAGGAGGTTCTTTTTGTAGATTAGC
>JAOUKN010000108.1 GCA_029882515.1 Candidatus Bathyarchaeota archaeon | reverse complement strand
GATTGTCCGGGGCTTTCTTGAAAGAAATAGCACATACTGAAGTAGGCGCAGTGGTTACAAAATCCATTGGGTTAAACCCACGGTCTGGGTATCGTAACCCTACGATAGTTCAAGTTGATTGCGGATTACTTAATGCGATTGGGCTGTCCAATCCAGGTATTCACGAGTTTGGTACAGAAATAGCCGAGGCAAAAAAGGTAGGAGTTCCCCTCATTGTAAACATCTTTGGTTTCTCCGTGGATGAATTTGGTGAGGTAGCGAGTTATGCTGCAAAAGCGGGGGCCGATGCCTTGGAACTGAACGTTTCATGTCCCCATGTTGAAAAGGCAGGGGCAGAAATTGGACAAGACCCACAGTTGGTCAAAGAGGTCGTAAGAGAGGTAAAGAAGCGGGTGCGGAAGCCTGTTTTTGTGAAGCTGACGGCGAATGTTGGCGACATAACTGAAATTGCTAAGGCAGCGGTTGAGGGCGGAGCGGACGCGATAACGGCGATTAACACTGTACGAGCCATGGCAATAAACGTTGAAACCACCCATCCTATATTAGCGAACAAAATCGGTGGTTTATCTGGACCTGCCATAAAGCCGATTACCGTCAGATGTGTCTATGAAATCTATCACGAAGTGGATGTTCCCGTTGTTGGTTGCGGTGGGATAGCAACATGGCGAGATGCTGTGGAATTCATGTTGGCGGGGGCATCAGCAGTTCAAGTTGGAACCGCCATCGCTTTCAAAGGACTAAAAGTTTTCAAATCCATTAATCATGGAATTAGCCTCTATCTAAGGAAGAACAGATTTAGGAGCGTAAAAGACATTGTCGGTCTATCCCATCGCTGTTAATCGTTTGAGAATCGTAGACATTTTGGGAGTTATTAGGGAAAGTCCTAGTGTCAAGACCTTCGTTTTTCATGATAGACTCTGTGGAAGAGCCGTGCCTGGACAATTTGTTATGGTTTGGATTCCTGGAGTGGATGAGGTGCCTATGAGCCTGTCTGGAATCGGTTCAGATGGCGTCTGTTCGATCTGCGTCGGTCTGGTTGGCGAGGCAACAGACGCTATTCACAAGCTGAGAGAAGGTGATTGTTTTGGAGTTCGTGGACCGTTTGGCAAAGGATTCTCAGTTGGCAGAACGCGAAAAGTGCTGGTCGTTGGTGGAGGAACTGGTCTAGCGCCGTTGGCCGTTTTGACTGATAAACTTGTGGAGGCGAATGCTGATGTTACTATGTTGTTTGGAGCGAAGACTCGAGGTGAGCTCTTGTTCTACGATAGGATAAGTAAAGTTCCTTCGAAAGACGTTAAGGTTATTGCGGCGACTGAAGATGGAAGCTATGGATTTGACGGAGTCGTCACCGAAGTGGCGGAAGAGATGCTGGAAAGATCGCGATTTGACATGGTTTACTCTTGTGGACCTGAGCAAATGATGTATAAACTGTTCTTGTTGGCTGAAAAGTATCAGGTACCTATCGAATTTAGTTTGGAAAGGCTTATGCGCTGTGCGATAGGTTTGTGTGGAAGTTGTGTGATAGGCAAATATAGAGTGTGTAAGGATGGACCTGTCTTTTCTGGTGAGCAGTTGAGCGAAGTGAAGGCTGAGTTCGGACGGGTTAGACGAGATTTTGATGGTAGCAAGATAGACGTGTAGACTTTTCTGGATGTATGAAGCCTACCATAGAATTAATTAAATCCATGCATAATATGTGATTGTATGGTACAATTAGCTATAAGCCAAAGTGAATATGAACAGAGAATTGAGAACCTCACGAAAATACTGGTCAAAAAGAAACTTGACGCCCTCTATCTAACCAATGGGACTAGCTTTTTCTATCTGACAGGATACTCATACATCACAACCGAGAGACCGGCGGCCTTGGTAATCCCCGTGGACGGCGAGATAACCTTTATGGGACCACTTCTTGAAATCGACCACATCCCACTAAAAACAAGGCTGATCAAAAACATCAAAACCTATCCCGATTATCCTGGAGAAAAACATCCAATAGATCATTTTGCCGCTTTTCTTAGAGACCTTGGATTCGATCGCAAAAGAATCGGCATAGACAATCCCGCGGGAGCTGCGGGAATCTGGGGCTACACGGGTCCCCCGATCAAGAAAAAGTTGCCTCAGACTAAATTTGTTGACGCCAAAGACGTGGTGCCCAATATGCGGTTGGTTAAGTCAACGGAAGAGATTGAGCTCATGAAAGAAAGTGCGAAGTGGGCAAATCTTGCTCATACCCTGCTTCAGGAATATGTTAGCCCTGGCTTGTGGGATGTTGATATTGCCTTGACTGCTTCCTATGAGGCTTCTATGATTATGAAGAAGACTCTGGGACCTGATTATGAGCCGTTGAGGGCGTTCAGACCTGTTGGTGCTGGTTTTAGAGGGCAAGTTGGTTCGATGTCGGCGATCCCTCATTCTATGTCTACTAAGCGAGTGATGATGGAAGGAGATGTTTTGGTGACTGGTGCTGGGGCTGATGTGGGTGGATATAGTTGTGAGCTTGAGCGGACCATGATTATGGGGAAGCCTACGGAGAAGCAGAGGAAATATTTTGGAGTGATGGTTGAGGCTCAAAAAGCCGCTATGGAGGCATTTGCTCCTGGGAAGAAGTGTTCTGAGGTGGATAAGGCTTCGATAAGGATTATTCGGAAGATGGGCTATGGGACGCTCTTGAAGCATCATACTGGTCATGGATTAGGATTGGAGGGACATGAGCCTCCGTGGCTTGATGTTGGTGATGATACAGTGATGAAGCCAGGTATGGTTTTCAGTTGTGAACCTGGGATATACGAGTCGGGATTTGGTGGTTTTCGCCATTCTGATACGGTGGTGATAACCGAAGATGGGGCAGAAGTCATAACGTATTATCCGCGAGACATTGATTCGTTGACGATTTTGTAAGGAGTAACAGAAGAACTTGGGCGTTTACATACTTGGCGAACTGAGAAACTTTACAAGATAGTATTTGATTAAGGGCAACTTGAAACTAGGTAGGCAGTTACAAGTCTAGTGAAGTATTACACTCCTCAAAAGCTCTTGTACAAGAAAGTCATTTTTCTGGCTAATCTCAACCTGACGAAATTCAGTGATGAGGTTTCAGACGGTATGATTCTCACGACATATCAGAAACATATGGTTCCGTTGCTTACGATTCATGAAGAAGTTCCCGATGGAGTTAGTGTCGTCTAGTCGAATTCTGTGTCTACGATTGATCTTTGGAATCTTCTGACAGTGTCGCAATCAACTTTCAAGCGGCGTAGTTCGTCGGCGTCTTTCTTCAGCTTGGCGATTTTGCGTCGAATTTCCTCAAGCTTAGCACTCATTAGTTTCACAGAAGACGACTAGAAACAATTCCATCAAAAACAGTTATGAAATGAAAATAAAGATTCAGAATCCATTTTCAGGATTTACAGTTCATTTTCGCTTCCTAAAGAACATTAATCCATCCTTGTTGCAGACGTATTCGAAACCTACTTCAAGCAACGCTTGAATCTCCGTTGGCTTCCTAGATACTCTGACTGTAAACTCGCCTGAATCATTCTTGAACAGTGCTTCCTCAAGTTGAATGTACAACAGTGTTGTGCCAAACTGTTTATGCCCTAACATTTTCATGACGTGTAAGATGTCCCTGGTCTTGTGGTACTTCATCGTGGCCTTCCAATGCCTAAAAGTCTGGAAGCTTATTGCGCGTGCGCATGCGTATTCAGTACTTTCCCATCTGTTTTCCGACCCTGTAGTAGAACCCGTCTTTTCCTATCCACTTAAACAGCAAGCCCTGCTTCCAATCATAGTCTTCATTGACATGTGTAGCTTGTACTTCGCCTATGAACCAAACATGATCGCCTGTCTCAACTTCTTGAACAACTTTGCACTCGAGGCTAACAGGACACTCTTGAATGTATGGCGCACTGACTTTGACTCCCTCTACAGGAGTCAGCTTTGCCTTTCTGAACTTGTCTGTATCTCTTCCTGAGTACTCTCCGCAAATCCGCACTGCCTCCATAAGCCTCTCGTCAACTACGTTAATCACGTATTCTCGACTTTTTCGAATCAGGTCGTAAGAGTACCTTGCTGGTGCTACGCCAATTCCCACCAAAGCGGGATTCCCTGAGAAAAAAGCAAACATACCTATCGTTATGATGTTTCTTTTTCCGTCATGTTCCATCGAAACCAAATATACGGGTCTGATAGGTAGCCGCCTTAATCCTTCGCGAACTGATTGCGTCTTCTTCATACGATCAGGCATTCCTTACAATTGGGCATAGAAACAACTCTTGTCCCATATTACTCTTTTTCTTTGCACCTACCAATACGCGCGCGCATGCGAAAAGTTATAGCAGAATCGATATAGTTTGGTTTAGGTGATCGGCAGGATGTTTGTTCAACTACTCAGGAATGAAACGGGAACTGTCAGAGCATACTGGAATCTGTTCATAGTAACCTTCTCCGTGTTGGCGATAATTGTCTTGAATCGCACAATCCTGAGGGGAATTGGTTTACTCAACGATACCACTGAATCGCAAATAGTATCCGGTGTCATGGACCTCATGGCGGTAGCAGGGTTGACGTATGTGCTAACCACCAAGTTAGACCAGAGAGATTTCAGCTGGGCTGAAATCGGCATGGCATGGAAACCCACCGTGTTCATCTTTTTCGGTGGAGGAGTAATACTTGGCGGGGTTCTGGAACTCCTCTCTTTGGGGCTGGGCATCGCACAAGGGATTGTAGAAACACCCATGACACCAAATATTGCCCCCGTTGCAGTCTTGACCGGAGCAACCGCAGCCATGTTGAACAGCTTCTGGCAAGAAATCGCATTCAGAGGGTATCTACAGACGAGGTTTGTGGAGAGTTACGGCGCTCACATTGGGATTCCAGTGGTCGCTGTTTCCTTCGTCCTCTTCCATCTATTGGCTGGTCCCGTGTCTCCTCTTGAAGTATTGACTGGCAGTATTCTGTTCCTTCTTATAGGGCTACTGTATCATTTGACAGGGTCGCTCTATCTCGTTGGAGCTCTACATGGAACCCTGAACTATCTTCCCGTCCTGTTGGAAACAGGGTCACAACCGCTGAACAGAGCAATCGTGTACGGACTGGCGCTGGGATCAGCACTCCTGTTTACACAGGTACTACGTGCGCGGCTGACAGCATTAAAATTTGATCCAACCAACAGGGAAAAACAACCAACCAACCGTTTGGGTTTGGGGTCAAATTTTAATCCAACCAACCAACCAACCAACCAACCACGACGGACGACGACGGACGACGGCTAACGGTTCATGGACGGTCCTATACCATGCATACCCCTCATTTGGCATAGGTTCCTAATGGAATAGGCATAAGGAAGGAGGGAATAGAGAATAATAAATGAGGGGTAAAAAGCAGAGAAAAACTACCCCTAATAGAATGCGTGCACGAGCATCCGAAACTTATAAGCCAAGCAATTGTAGGTTGTTTTGAGGGCTATCAATCGGGGACCGTGAAACGAAGTTGAAAGGTACGACGCTTCGGGTTTGCTGGCATCTGCTGAGGAGTGGGAAACCAATCACTATCAGGCGTCTTCAGAGAAGTCTAGGTTTTTCAAGTCCAAGCGTGGCATCATGTCATCTTGAGAAACTTATGGACATGGATCTTGTCAAGAAAAGTGTCATGGGAGACTACAAACTGAAAAAAAGGTTAGCTTGGAGGCTATGAGCTCCTTTGTGAGGATCAGCCATCTGATGATTCCGCGATACATATTCTACACGACCTTTTTCTTCACTCTTCTCATCGTGTTCGTAGTTGGATATGCTAGATCACTATCCCTGCAAGGTGTCTTCGCTTTGGTCTTTGGAGTGAGCGGACTTGTCATCACAGGATATGAAACGTGGAGACAGTGGAGGCTGAAACCTGTTTGACCAATGTTCTAAAGAATAGAACTATAACCACGAAAAACTACATACAGTGAGAAGATACACATGCAAACCAGACTGGTACATGCGATTCTATCTGGAATAATAATAGCCATAGTACTTGGTTTCTCTCTGATTCCCACGACATGGCAGATGATCAGCCAAGAACCAACCTTTGGACCAACGATTAATGGCATTGCAATCATCGGAATAATCACCTCAGTCGCTATCTTGGCAATCACTCTGCTCTCGTTCAAATTGGTGAGAAGAATGGAAGAGCAAATGAACAAGTATAACTTTCAGGACAAAGATATCCCTGTCTTATTGGTTACTGCCCAATCCGAAGACACCCATAGTTTCAGATTATGACTTCTTGTTCTAAAATTAGAACGGTAGTTCTAAAGTATAGAACTAAATTGATGATTTGTATCTGCTACGTTAGAGTGAGCAAAGAAAAAAGGTGGATAATATGGAAGAAGATAAATTAAAAATGGGTATTGAAGAATCAAAGCTTCCCAATCTGATGTTCTTGACGC
>JAOUKN010000021.1 GCA_029882515.1 Candidatus Bathyarchaeota archaeon | reverse complement strand
GGGAGTATCATGTCACAGCCGGCACCGAGAATGAGATAAACATAAATGTAACCAACATTGGCGAGGAAACAGTGTATGATATTGACGCGATGTTAACCTCAACCAGCACAAGCATAGTTGTCTTGAGAGAACTATCTTATGTGTTTGACAAAATTGATGTTGGGGATCAAATTGATTTTAGACCCGTAATTGGTGTCTCAAGAAGTGTTACATTAGGGGCTTACTCCCTGACGCTTACTCTAGATTATAAGGATTCCAAAGGCGTTGCGTACCACAAAGAAGTAACTGTTGGCGTTTTTGTTGATTCGGTTGAGCCGACAGAGCATGCAAGAATTGTGGTTCAAGAATTCCAAGTATCACCGACTGAGATTTATCCTGGCGATACTCTGATCATGGAGATGGAGCTGAAAAATTGGGGAGCGAACGCTCACGATGTTCAAGTGCAGTTAGCAATTGATTCTGAGAGCCCATTGGGTTCTCTTGATCCCACGCTTGTTTACATTGGAGACCTGAAGTCAAATCAAACTGCGAAAGTTGTTTACAATCTACATGTCAGTGGAGATGCAGATGCACTTCTCTACGTCCTTTCGTTGGGCGTCTCATATAATGATCTCTATGATCAAGCAAAAAGTCTAACTGAAGCAGTGTCAATACGCGTGCATAGTATCATCCACTTTCAACTTCTTGACATTCAACCTTCACAGATAACGGCTGTACCTGGAGATGTTGTTGAGATTGAGGCTGATCTGCTGTTGCTGGGAACCGAAACTGTTGACTTTGTAGAAATTGGAATCGTTGAAGATCCATTCATTTTGTCCATCCCTGAGAGTTACGAATACATTGGTCGTGTAGACCCGGACAGTCCTATTCTATTCACTATCCAATTTATGGTAGACCCAAATGCTACCTCCGGAAGTTATGTGCTTCAGATGAGTGTTAGTTGTTATGATGGATACAATGAGCAACGCCACACCCCCATGATTGAGTTACCAGTTATTATCAATGAAGCCTCAGGAAATAGTGAGAACACGAGCGTATCGTTGTGGGACATAATCTGGACCGTAATTAGAATCCTACTGGGTATGAAGCCTTAGGGGGTCATATGTGAAGCTTTTGGACATAGTTTTCATGGCTGCAGATGGAATAAGAGAACGTAAGTTCAGAGTAACCCTCAACGTGCTGGGCATATTGGTAGGGATCTCAGCCATAGTAGCTCTTCTCTCCCTCACGGAAGGGATGAGCGTATCCATAAACCAGGAGTTGGAGCTTTTGGATCCCCAAACGATAATTGTTATGCCTGGGAGTTTCATGGGAATGTCTAGAGAAGGGGGTGAAGCTCCTAGTCTGGGAGGTGGAGCGACTCTGACTTTGAGAGATATCGATCGAATAGAAAGGATATCAGGTGTGGCTATGGTAACTCCGGTGATAAGCAAAAGGGCGGAGATCTATATAAGCGGATACTCAGACTCTGTATCAATCATAGGCATGATTCCAGAAGAGTATACTCAAGCTTTTGCCACCGTGGAAGTGACCGAGGGTAGGTTCTTACGGGGAAGCGATGGTATGTCTACAGTATTAGGAGCTACAGTTGCCCACCCTCAACACCTTGAGGAACCTTTAGCAAGCCTTGGAAGTCGTGTAACATTGGGTATTACCAGCCAGGAAGAAAAGGAGACTGTCGCTTTTAGAGTGGCTGGGATTCTGGAGGAAGTCGGGGGAACGATGTTAACCTCTGTAGATACCCAGATATTCATTACCTTCACAACGGCACAACGGATTTTCCACACCGGCAACATAGTCGATCAGATCATAATAAAAGCTGAGAGCGTAGAATCCGTCGATCAGATCACAGAGGAAGTGCAAGATGAACTCGGTGAAGATGTGATGGTTATGTCGTCTGAGTCTCTTACAGCGATGGTAGAAAGCGTAATGACAATGTTGGAGGCGGTACTCGGCGGAATAGCCGCAATATCCTTAGTTGTCGCGGGGATTGCAGTCATCAACACTATGACAATCTCAGTTATGGAGCGGACACGTGAGATCGGCGTGATGAAGGCACTAGGCGCGAAAAGCAGGGATGTATTGACGATGTTTCTCACCGAATCCTTATTGACGGGACTAATCGGAGGAGTGATCGGCGTAGTTTTTGGGGTCTTCCTTGGTCAGATGGCATCAGTCATGTTGACGTTTACTATGGATGTTTCTCTGATATCTGTGTCATCACTAGAAGTTGGAATAATTGGGATAGCATTTGCAGCTATAACTGGAACGCTATCCGGGTTTTACCCCTCTAGGAAAGCGTCAAAACTAGCTCCTGTGGAGGCTTTAAGATATGAGTGAAGGGGAAAATAGAAAATCAGGGTTCATAAGAGATATCATAGGATGTTTAACCTCTCCTCGAGGTTCGTTCAAGTCAATATTGGAGAAGCCAAGCCTCAAGAAGGCGACCGTACTAATCCTTGTGATAGCCATCGCTGCAGGGTGGGCAAGTTTCAATTATACGGGGAAACTTCCTCTGCCCGACTTGGATCAAGATCAACGACCTGTCGGACTTGGCCAATTCACCCAAGTGATTGTGATGATGAGTGCGATGATGGCGTTAATCGGTGTTTTCGGAACTTGGTTATTAAGTTCGGTTCTCGTCCATGGCATTGCACGTCCTCTTGGAGGGAAGGGCACCTTTAGGAGCATGTTGACGTTAGCTGGATACGCCTCAACACCTCTCCTTATACAGCATGTACTCCGCCTCGCAGACTCGTTTATGATCAGTCAGGAGGCACTCCAACTTACAGCATCTCTTCAGATATCGGTCGATCCGCTTCTTAACTCGATTGCAAACGCAGCAGTGGGCATTTTCACAATCTTCAGATTATGGTCAATAGCTCTCCTCATAATCGCCACTCACGAAAACTACAAAATGTCAACGATAAGGTCGACAGTTCCCACAGTTTTATCATTTGTTGCAGTAACCTTCGTATCTGTGTTCCTTCCCTTTATGTAAAAAGGTTCTCTACACGTGATATCTTGAATTAAGTGAACTTCGGTGCGAGGATGATTTCGAGATAGATAATATTTCTAAAGACTAAGAAAATGTGTCGCTGGAATGATCATTGAGTCGTTTACTTCATGTATTAAAGCTGGGATGCCGCTTTTTGTTATATTCTTTCTTCAAGTCTTGACATTAGCCAGATTTATTATGTGACTCAGTAATTCTTCTTCATAGTCTAATATAGTCTCCCCTTCTGAAGTAATACTGTATACTCTTCTTGATTTTCCGTTACAGACCTCTAATCTACTCTCAACGTAATTTTTCCTCTCAAAAGACGATAGAATTGGATAAATATTCGATGGAGCAGGATAGTATCCATAGCGGTCTCTAATAGTACACAAGACTCGGTAACCATGCATGGGCTTATCCTTCAAAAGTCGCAGAATCAAATAATCTAAAAGATTCCTCAATTTTTCGATCCAAAGACTTCTTAACTCTGCCCTGAAAAGAATCGACCTAGCCATCTCTGAGCCAAAAGCCCACTCTTCACTTCTAACCTCTTTTTTGTTTCCCCCTTCTCTCTCCAATGCAGTGACCTCAAGATATTTATAGTACTTTGTCACTAAAAAACTTTATTAAAAATATATAAAAAAGTACTAGAACTCTATGACAAAAAACTAATAAGCAACAAATGCCAAAAGCACTTGAAAGTAGAACCTAAAGAAGATAATTCCAATGAAGAGCAACAACAAACTTGAACTGGTGAAGATACTCAACGGAGGAAAAGTTACTATTCCACGAAATATCAGGAAAGCCCTCAATCTGCAAGATGGAGACTATCTAGCTGTAGCACTACATGAAGGTAAACCAAGAATCGTTTACTTTCCTGTCGATATCAAACCCTTGAAATAATAGATCTCCTAGAACGGTGGAAGTTCACTTCTTACAACATCTCCTTGGCCTCTCTCAAGGTTTTCTCTATTCGTTTCCAGTGAGACCCACGCCAATATATCTGCTCGCAACTTGGGCATTTCCAAAACTCGTTATGGTACAAAATGGTGGCTTTCGGAATTCTATCTATAACCTTTTCTATAGGAACAGATTCGATTGAAGCGTTACACTTTGGGCAACGTGAAATCTCCACGTCTATTTCAAGTTTGAAGTTGAATCGTTTTGACAACTGAGCAAGTTTTCTGGTTCCTGTGTCTCCATCCACCAAAAAGGCGTTTGCCCCTTGCGTTATTGCCCGTTGGCAAAGCCTAAGGTCACGGGTGAGAAGAATTCGTTTCTCAGTTTTCGCTCTATCAATCAGCTTGTCATCATCAAGAGACCCGGAATACTCAACATCGTGACCAAGCATGCGGAGCCATCGAGTGAGTTTTCCAAGCATGCCATTCGTAATAAACCTCAACGCACGCACCTTATGATCTGTCCAGTTCCAGGTTTACTAACCATCTCTCCGTCATCATACGCCAGATGTCCATTAACAAAAGTTTTCAGCAATTTACCTTTGACTTTCCATCCATCAAAGGGAGAATACTTAGCCTTCGAAAAAAACTGTGACGGATTAATTTTATGTTCTTGTTTCATATCAACAACTGCTAGATCAGCCCTGTAGCCTTCCTCTAAATGTCCTCTATCTCTTAGATGGAATATTGTCGCTGGCTTTTCAGAAGTCAACCTGATCAGCTCCTGTATTGTGAGGCGTTTTTCATTCACTTGGGTTAGTAGCAAAGGGAGTGTTGTTTCTAGCCCGGGTATGCCTGGCTTGGCGTCCCACACAGACTCTGCTTTCTTCTCTTCAATTGTGTGAGGAGCATGGTCAGAGGCAATGGTGTCGATTGAACCAAGTTTGAGAGCGCTCCAAAGAGTCTCAGTATCTTTTCTGCTCCTCAACGGAGGGTCAGTGAGAGCACAGGTTTTGTGATGCTTTAGATCTCTGGAAGACAGTAGAAGGTGATGAGGCGTTACCTCACATGTGATGGAAAGACTAGTGGTTCTCGCCTTGGATAAGGCTTGCAATCCAGCGAGTGAGCTAAGATGACAGAAGTGAATAGGAGCACCAGATCTTCTTGCAAGGCGAGTAACACGACTTATTGCCTTTTCTTCAGCATTGGGAGAGTGAACCTTGATGTAAGCCTCTATATCGTCCTTTCCAGCTCGTTTCATCTCTTCTTTGCCTTGTTCAAGCATTCCTCTGTCCTCCGCATGCACTGCAAAAGGAATGTTCATTTCCATGGCCTTTTCAAAAGCATGCGATAAGGACTCATCATCGTTAATGTTTAGGTCCCCTATTTTTTTTGATAAGTAGAGTTTGAAAGCAATTGCTCCTTCTTTTACTACTAAAGGGGGTTTCTTCGTGTTTTTGGGGAAAGTTGAATAGAAGGCAACATTGACAAATATTCGATTTTTTGCCTGTGACATTCGTTCTCTTAAGGATTTTGAATCCATCGTTATAGGATTGTTATTGGGCATATCCATCACTGATGTCACACCTCCAGCTGCGGCTGCTGCTGTTCCGCTGAAGAAATCCTCTTTGTATGCTAGTAGCTGATCCCGAAGATGCACATGGGAATCAATCAAGCCAGGAAGAACTAGGTTTCCTTTCAAGTTCAGTTTAGTTGAAGATTTGGGAAGGTTCGTCTTAGCTATTTTGAAGATCTTGCCGTTATCAATGGCGATATGTGCTGTAGCTAAGCCTTTGGTAGTGTAGATTTTAGCGTTATGAAGAACTAGATCAACTGGCAAAATTAATCCTCAAGTTCATCCAAAACTAGGTGTTGTTGAAAAAGTAAAAGATTTTATCCAATAATTAGTTTGAAGAAGTCTCGTTCGGTTATTATGCCAACCAGTTTTCCGTCTTTCACCACTGGTAGTGAACCAACATTCTTCTCTTGCATTGTTTTTGCAGCCTTTCCAATGTCTGCATCTGGCTCTATTGTTGCCACATTCTTCATCGTTACTTCAAGAACTGATGTTTGCAAAACTTGATTGATAGTTCCCGATTGTAAATGCTTGAAAACCTCTCCTGAACCGAAAAAGCGTAGTATACTTCTGACAGTAGCCATCCCTATAAATTCACTGTTTGAAATGATGGGTAACCGTCTGAAGCCACGTTTAATCATTATCTTTTCAGCTTCTCTTATTGATACCTCAGAGCTTGCTGTGATGAGATTTCTGGACATGAGGTTTGCGACTTTCGCTTCTCTAATTTTCCCACTGAAAAGTGTGATTATGTCTTTCTCTGTCACAATAGCCCATACATGACCGCGTTCATCAACAACAGGCAAGCCACCGACATTATGCTTTCTCATTATATCTATAGCATCACTGATTTTTGCAGTTGTAGACATTGAAAGAGCTCTAGGAGTCATAAGGGATTTTATAGGCTCGTTAATTGCTTTAAAGAAGTTACCAGCATACTTCTTTTGAATTATCTGAAATTTCTCACCACCCCCAAGATAATTTATGATATCACTTGCAGTTACCGTACCCCGAAGTTTCTTGGTGCCGGGGTCTACTAGGGGCATACGGCGAAAACCCTCATTCACCATAATTTTTATGGCATCATACACTGGTGTGGTAGGCGACATCGTAACTACTGGACTTTTGGCAATGGTCATTATTTCCCCTTCATGTTTCTTAGAAGCGTGAGTTTTCAAGTCTATGGGGCCCTTTTCTCTCAAAACACGTCGAAAGGTTTCCCGTGGTTCTCCACCATGTCGTGCAACCAAGTTTGAACCTCCCCCCATTTGTTAAAGGAGTGCTTTTGCAATATCTTCTCGGTCGACTATGCCAACGAGATTGCCCTCTTCATTTGCAGTAGGCACGCGACCTATATCCTTTCGGAGCATAAGTTCAGCTGCTTCCTTGATGGTAGCCTCTGGTTTAAGTGTTTCAACTGAAGTTTTCATTATAGCCAATATTTTTGGCGGTGCCCTGAATCGACCTTTTTTTGCTTCAAAGCCGAGAGACACTGCTCCAGTATCTAACAAATCTTTCTGTGTTATCATTCCGATGAGCTTCCCTTTTGTCACTACTGGCAATCCAGCGAAGGCCCGTTTCTGCATTAGACGCCAGACATTATCTATATCGTCTTCTGGGGAGCATGTAAGGAGGTGATTTGACATGATCTCAGAAAGAGGTTTCGAAAGATTTGTGAAATCCTTTTCCAGGGATGTGCGGATAAAGGCTTCTAATCCCAGAATTCCTGTGTATATGGGATCAGTAGAAGAGACTGTGACAGGAACATACCATTCATCCAAACGTATCATTTCTCTCAATATGTTAGAAGCATCCATGCCAATTGTTGTCACAATTTTTGGAGGTGACATAATTCCTTTTACTCGGATCGGTGAGATTGAAGAAGTTATGGTCATGATATTCATTCGAGAAACTACTCCCAAAAGACGTTTATGTTCGTCCACTATAGGAAGAGCTCTTAGCCCTCTGTTGCGCATGACTGCTCGAGCCTTTGTTGCAAGGTCATCTACGTAAAGGAAAGGATGATTTCTGTCTGTTAAGTCCTTAACAAGCAACCAATTGACCTCTAAAGCTCACCTTTTAATTCCTCTTTACAGTCTTCACAGAGAAAATTCCCCTCAACCTCTTCGAGATTATCAGACCAACCTCCACATTGGTCACAATAGCCAGCCAAAGAAGGAGATTCTGAAATGACCTCTGTCGCCTGTCCACCTTCAATGCGGGCTTTCTCTTGAATAATTTCAAAAAGTTCAGGTGTCACCGCCAGAATATCCTTACTAGATATCAACCCAACCAAATTTCCCTTATACATAACTCCCAATCTCCGGACATTTATTCGACTCATTCTTCTAGCAGCTTCACTCAAGGGTTCATCTGGATCCACAGTGATCAAGGGTGAGGTCATTACCTCTTTAGCAACAAGCTTAGTAGGTTGATTGTTTCTGGCCAGGACTCTCACGACCAAGTCTCTTTCAGTTATGACACCCAAGGGTTTTCCTTGTTTGCCAATCACAACAATACAGCCTACGTTGTGTGTGGCCATCAGTCGAGCTGCCTTATCTACAGTTTTGTCTTCATCAATTGTTATGACTGGGCTACTCATGATGTCCTTGACTAACATTCGTTCTCTTATGCCTATCTCTGCCATTGTCACTCCTCCAACGAGAATAAATGGAAAGTCCTATTAAATCTTGTTCAAGATTCGGAGACGATATCTTCTCTAAGTGATCGAATAAATCTCTGTCTGATAAAAATGAAGTGGAGAAAAGTGAAAACCTCAATCAGTTCAAATATTAGGATTAGTTGATTTCCTTCTATAGCTAGAAGATAGCCTTGGTAAATTATGTCCACAAAAACTAGGATCTAGAGAAGGACAGTGCCTGCAAGGCAACTTGAACCACAGCTGTGGAAAAGTTGTTGTGTGTGCCGATTCATTTTTGTTTTTTCAATTTTTTGTCAGATAAGTTCGGAGTGCGACGACACTTATCACCTAGGGATTTTCTATCTGTACCCACCTTAACAATCATCATTCTGTAAAAAATGTATACTTCTCTAGAAGTCACTTTTCCTCAAAATATCCGATAGCACAGATTTTATGCGATTGGATGAATTGTCAGATGAAGGCGCCGATTATCACTAGCCGGAAGACTTTATGGTTCCTTTGCCTGAAGGTATGAATCTTTGTATTTCCTCAAGCGGAATCTCATGTATCTTTCTTTGTATGTTCGGTGGGCTTTGTTTAGCCAGTAGGTTTTTAATTTGCTTGGCAAGTTTGCTGCTTGTTTGATTTCCAGGAATTATTTTAACAACAATGTTTGTCTGCTTCATGGTGGCTTCTGGGGGTCCTCCAATAACAATCGGGCACTCTTTTTCTGCTTTGATTCCTACAACTACTTGTAATGGAACCTGACGAATATAATTCTTCGATCCTTGGATTACAAAGGAACCTTTCCTGATATATTGGCCTGACGGTGGACTCTTGCTTACTTGTTCTGGAGATACCCAGTAAACGTCAACTGCCCCCAGCATTTCTCTCCAAGCACGGGAGTAGGAGGCAGCAAGTTGTGCTGCTTCTCTTATCGTTTGTTCGGTTGGTTTTCTTCCTTCGGTTTTGATTAAAGCGAAGGGTGCACCATGAACATTTGCGTGAAAGACAATGTCATGGGATTCCATATGCTTTTTTATAAGAATTTCATTTGTAGTTGCGTCTCTGCCTCCGATCACTAAGAATCCTTCAGACGAGTGAAACCATCGAAATTTTTCATACCATTCTCTTCTTCTTTGCTTAGACAAGCGCCTTTGCGTTTTTTCATCTTGCTTGATAAATTGTTGCTTCAACTGAACGATTTTGAGTTGGGTTGTCTTCAAAGCTTTTTCTGCACCTTCAAGTTTCCTTTTTGATTTCTTAGCTACTGCATAATATTTTGCAGCGTTTTCTTGTGTTGAATGTCGTAGATTTATTGAGATCATTAATTGTTCGATTGAGATGTCAATAAGCAGACGTTTTGGGTCCATAGAATGGAAATAAATTGTTGGGGTATGTTTGAGTTCTTCTTCAACAGTTGATTTCACGTCTTCCCATGATTTCCCAAGTTTTCTTTGATCCACAATTCTTTGAAGAAGAGACTGTAATTCACCAAAATGTGAATATATTGTGTCGCCTATCTTCCGGTTTTTCTCAATTCGTTGCTTCATATCTTCTATAGTTTTTTGTTGATTTTGGGAAATTCTTTCTAGTTTTGCTAGTTTTTGCTCACCTTCTTTAGAGGCTTCTGCTGCTCTCCTTTTCATAGTTATTTTGGCATAATATTCGTCGAGGGTCTCATTCATGGTCTTATACGATTTTTGTCGAAACCCGAGATATTTGTTCAACGTCAGGGGGATTGCATCAATCCATTTATCCTTTTCATCTATTATGATGTGTGGGTCAACGTTCTCGTTTTGGATCTGGGAAAGTATTTCTTTGAGTTGGGTGAAGATTTTGTCTAATTGTTGTTTTTTTAGAGATTCGCATGAAGTGTCTTTGTTAATTTGTGCACGATGAAGTATTTCTTCAGCATAAAGACCACCGATGCTTAAGTATTTGGTGAGTGCTTTCACTATTTCTATTTGGTTCAGTCTTTTTATTTCATCAAAGTTTTGACGGTTTATTTTGTAAGGGTTCTTTCCACTTGATGGGGGGTATTGAAAGGGTTCACTACGTAAAATACTTCGGTCTCGCATTTTTCGATAGGCCAATGCATGCAAAATCTTGTTTTCTGGGTCCACCAGGATAATATTTCCTTGTCCGAAGAGTTCGCATATGAGTTGAAAGATTCCTCCCTTGGCACTTACTTTTATGGCAATCAAGCGCTCAAATTCATGTTGTAGAATTTCTGTGATTTTACCATTTCTAAGGTATTTTCTGAGAGCCATGCAAAAAGTTGGAGGTCTTTGTGGTTTCTCATAGGTGTAAGATGTTAAATGAAAACGCTTTCCCGATTCCATGAGAAAGTGAAATGGGGGGTTATCTGGTTTGCGAAGTTTGAAAATGAACGTATGATTAGTTTGATAAATATTGTCTATGTAAGCACCGTTGATCATATGGTTAAGTTCGAGAACTAGTACAGCAATGTCGAAGCTTGTCGATTCTTTCTTCAACTTGTTTCACTAGGAAAGTGTCAAGTTGAACATAAATAGATTGGCGATATCTCCCGAAAAACTTTCTTCTTCGTCGTGTTAGAATTTCGGCTTTTCTTTACAGACGGAAAGTAGAAACTTCCTGAATTCTCTACTGAATTCTTGTCTCTTGGCGAATTCTTTGTCAGACATTAGCATGATGTCAGCATAATGTTTTACCATCTCTAAAGTCATGAAGTCCATGTCTTTTTCGAGTTTCACAATAGCATCCTTCAGGCTCTCGGTACCCTTGTGCTTCATCGTTTTTGTTTCGAAATCAACAAGCTTAGAAGCAATCTCATCGCTACTTTCTATTTTAAAGCCTATTTTATTCAATCCGTTTAGGACATCTAACATATCGACTTTTACTGTTTCCTTGCGAAAGGCCCCAATACTGCAAATGAAGGTTTCTGCTGTTGCCTGATAGTAGCTTTCGATAAGGTGGCCACAACGCTTTTCGCGAGTAACATGAATCAATCCTGCGGTTTCAAGTTTCTTTATATGATGATAGATGGCTTGCGGTGTCACGCCAAGTTCGGCTGAGATCTGACCCACCGTAAATTCCTTTACTCTTAATAGGAAGATTATTTTTCGTCTTGTTTCGTCACCAAGTAATTTGAAGGCTTCTGGGTCAACTTCTTTTATTGGTTTCAAGGTGTTCACTTTTGTGCAAGGGGAACAGGGTTTTTGACGAATTCCGCCACTCGCTCTCTTTTTAACCATTTAAATTTTGGTATTACAAGCATATTAGTGTTGTGCTATTTAAAATAAAACTTTATATAAAACCATTATATACTACTAAAACGGAGATTTAAATAGTAAAGAGAGGTGATGCGTATGAACACACAAATTGTGTATGAGCACAGTATGTTAGGACTTCAAAATGTACTGACATATCAAATGCACATACGTCTCAATCAATGTGTTAATGAAAAACTGGCGACAAAGCTTAATGCGGTTTTCGTAGAGGGCACTAACAAAAGTATGGGTCTAAACGCAATCACAGGTCAAGAAATAAAACCAGTCTTCTTTGATGTTAAAAAGGCAATGTTAGAAGCCGAAAGAAGAAAAGCTGAAGCGCTTAATATGTTGCGCCTTAGGGAAACATTGAGATGAAAAGAAGGAAAAACAATGCAGAGATCATGTTTACTGCAAAGAAAGATAACCATCAATGGTCCTAGAAACGAAATAGACTCCTTAATGATTACCTAAGAAATGAAGTGCCAAGCGTGCATGTGGTCAAGAGTACTCCCCACTTCCCATCCGGAAGTCTCTCAAGGATCTCTTCTTACTTGTATACGGCGAAGAACTTGAAGAAGATATGGGAAAAATTTCCAACAAAATAGAAAGGGGTTCCATACATAGAGGTTGGATAGGTCACTCTCAGATTTACCATCCTATCCACTTACATTGACCTACGGAAAATCTTTTATCATCATCAGAGAGATGTTATAGAAGGGAATTTAATGGCTAAATGTCCTAAGTGTGGAATGGAAGTCAGTACTCCTAGAAAGACTTGGAAGATGGCTGGTAGACCAGACAAGAGCGGAAAAAGAACAGAACTTACTATAGGACTCTTCGATTGTTGCGGAACCTTCAGATCTGTCTTAAGCAAAAGAAAAATCTGATAAGAATCCATACACCCCATTTTTTTCTAAAGATCGATTTCAATCTGTCCGAAGATTTCTATTTCTCCACTGATAAGAGGGTCAACCTGGAGCTGTTTTTGTAAGTATCTTTGGTTCTTTCCATTCTTTTCTAAGAATACTATAAAGAGCTCGATCTCTCCATTTTCCTCTTATAACATTTGATTTGCGAACAATTGCCTCTTTCTTGAACCCTGCTTTCTCTAGAACTCTTTGGGAAGATATGTTTCTTGGGTCGGTTGGAGCTTGAACACGTATTATGTTTTTTGAAAGAAACAGATAGTCAATCATAAGTTTGACAGCCTCAGTACAGTAGCTTTTGCCTCTCTCACCTGGAATCAGAGTATAACCTATTTCTATTAGTTTCCCCTCTGGAAAGTGGCTCATGCCACCAATGCTGCTCCCGTCCTTCTTCTCAACAATAAACCATCTCTCTTCAGAAAGAAGATTATCATACTGCTTCTCCAGCTCTACTCTGGTCACTTGAATGAGAGGTTCGTATTCACCATAGAAGTCAGGATCGTTAATCCATTCTGCAAGTTGTGGTAAGTCCTCTTTCTCAACAACTCTCAAATTCACATTCTTACCTTCAAGCATTTCTGACACCCTATGGATCTTAGAACTAGTTCAATTAGTTGTACTATAACTCTTCTTGTCATAATTGTTCGAGTAGGTGATTGTATGTTAATGCATGAATGTGTGTACGTTTAGTTGCCACACAATACGTCATGAAGTTTTAGGTGATTGGAAGAGCTAAAATTTCTTCGGAGAAATAAATTGTGTTTGAGGGAAAAAAGATAGATGTGTTCTGGATTGGCTGATTATTCTGTGTTCAGCTTCAGTAGAGTTAGACTTTAGAATTTCATTTAGCATAGTATTAATTGGATGAAGGGAATGCGTTAATTAAAGTTAATTCTCCTTTCTCTTTCAGTCTCAGGAATTATGTGAATGGAAACGCATTCCCAGAATTATTTTCCTCGCCGATGATTTGAGGTTTATGGAGGAATCCTCTATGTTGGATAGAAAAATGTGTCTGAACTATTAAATATGTGAAAGGTATATTTAGGTATGGGAAGAAGAGAAGATGAGTAGTAGGCTTCAGTATTTTGGGATTCCTCTTTTAGCATGTGTGTTGATATTAGCTATCATTCCTAGGTCAGTTCGTAGTTTAGAAGTGTGGATTATCTATGTTCCAAGTTCAGATGACGTCGATTTGAAGTTTTGGATGTTGAACCAAACTGGTTACATTAATGTCACATTAGATATCGGATATCCTTGTGTGAATGTATCAAGTTGGGGAGAAATAGTGAGAGACAACTCTAGTCTATCAGTGAGTTCTGAGATTTGGTGGTGGACTGGATTTTGCTGGTGTTTCATTGCGCCACCGATACTTCATACTTATGATCTTGGATACTTAGAAGAAGGACTCTACACTTTTCGTTTCATGGTTTTGGGGATGGAAGTCAAGCGTATTCCATTTGCTGTTGGATTTATACTCGGCGATGTGAACAGAGATGGGCGAGTACGAATAGATGATATACTAGCCATAGCTCTAGCTTTTGGCAGTTACTATGGAGATCCCGAATATGAGCCTTATCTCGATGTTAATGGAGACTTGAAGATACGAGTAGATGATGTACTCATCGCAGCGGAGAACTTCGGAAGAGAATAACAATCACCTCTTTGGCTTTGCCCAGCAAGTAGAAACGAAGTCAGCTTCATCGAAATCTATTATCTTAAGCTTAGGCGGAACAGAAGAAAACTTGAAGTTAGATACTTCCTAGCTTATCTAAATAATCTCCTTAACATCAGCAAATAATTATAATAGATACTGATTGCATACTTTTCTTTCGTTAGTTCCAGAAAAGTTCGTGCTATACTCCCAAAGATGTATTTCAAGAAAACATTAGAAAAGAGATGACAGATGTAACCATTGGGGATCTGAAAACTTTAATATGTACAATTATAATTGTGTGCAGAGAAGACAAAAAAACTGAGTGGAAACCGAGTGGAGCCATTAAAAATTCTTTATTGGAGCAGAGTTGGCTTAGGTATTTTTGCAGCCGTCATATGCACTCTCTTGAGGTTAGACAATTTTATAAGTGGGTTATCATTTGGGATTCTCTTTTACATTCTTACCTACTACATTTTTAGGAGGCGATTTACAACAGAGACTGAAAAGCCATCCAAAGTGTTAACTATGGGAATAGGAGTCTACTTCATGAGCTGGATTGTCGCCTGGGGGCTTTTCTATACGTTGGCGCTCACATTATGGCTTTGATCTGCATAATCTACACAAGCCTAGCCTGTACAATCTTTTTAGGTTTCTTCGCTACCATTTGTCTTGGCCTAGTACTTGTCGTCTGTTTAGCTTCACTTTGAACAGCGCGTTCTTCACCCTCTATTAATTTCAGTAAAACGTGCATGTATTTAGCCCAAGCCGAAAAGAACCCATGATCATACTCTGCGTGAAGATTGTCTCGAGTATACTTCAGAAACTCACGTCGATATTTTTCCAGTTCACCTTTATCTTTCAAGTTTACATTGGAGAGAAAGAGATATTGATCATTATTTGACTTAGAAGCCAAGAATATGCCATAGAGTGCTTGAAGATACCCTCTATTTCTTTCGTTCTTTCGTGTCTTGAGTTTGAGTCTCTCCAGCACTCGTTCCGCTTCAGCAAATTGTCTTTTCCTTACAAGTTGAAAGAATCTGGTTACAAAAGCAGATGAAAGGGGCAATTTTATCTCCGTTTCGGTCGATCTTCTTCTGTAACGTCTTCTACTCCGTTCTCAGTAATTTTGAAGACTCTCTCTCCTTCAGGTAGATAGGAGCTTGAAACCAAACGTGCGATTCTCACTGGTCCGCGGACGGATTTTCTAAGGTACATGCGTGTGTGGCTGGTATGTGCAACTATGTGGCCTCCAACTGGATGCACAGCTTGACCGAAGAAAACGTCTGGTTTAGCCATTACTTGATTTGTCACAATTGCGATCGCATTAAAGGCTCTGGCTAAACGAATCAACCTGTGCAGATGTTTGTTAAGCTTCTGCTGTCTCTCAGCCAGCATCTCCCTACCAAGATATTCGCTTCTAAAGTGGGAGACCAAAGAGTCTACAATAATTAAGCGGATGTTATTTTTCTTGATAATTTCATCTGCATTGTCGAGGAGAAAGGCTTGATGATCTGAAGTGTATGCTTCTGCGTAGATGATGTTCTTTGCAATCTCTTCTGGGTTCACCTCTAGATGTTTTGCCATTTGTACAATGCGTTCAGTTCTGAACGTATTTTCTGTGTCGATGTATAAGACGCTCCCATTTAGGCCTCCTCTTTCCGGGGGAAGTTGTACGTTGACGGATAATTGATGGCACATTTGACTTTTTCCGCTTCCGTACGCTCCATAGAATTCAGTGATAGTTTGAGTTTCAAGTCCTCCTCCAAGAAGTTCATCTAAAGCCTTGCTTCCGGTGGTTAGGCGTAGAATGTTTTGGCGCATTTTTAAGAGTTCATCAGCTCTAATGAAAGAGATGTCAAGGCATGATCTTGCTTCACGAATAACTTCCAACGCTTTTTTCGCACCGATACCTGCAAGTTCTAGTTCCCGAGATGTGGCAGTGGCGACAGATTCAACAGTGCGAAACCCGAGTTCACCTAGCTTTTGAGCGGTTACAGGACCAATCCCTGGAAGGTCTTCGACGTACTCGTACTTCTTTTTTTCAGTAGAGCTTTCTTCAGTCATTCATTACACGCCCAACACTGGGGGCAGAATTGAAAGTAAGTTAAAGCCGGTTCTTATTTAAATTAAGCGCAGGAAAAAATACAAGATTCTGAGAGTGTAAACTGAAACTAATGTTTTTTGGTGGTTCAGAAAAAACTACATGCGATCATCTATAGTCATTCTCTGCGTCCTGAGAGGAATGAATATCCAGGAATCAGTGTCACAAGGGTAAGAATCATTCCCCATATAACTAGAGATTTCCATGGGTTAGGTAGTGTAAGTGCAAAAGCGTAAGAACTCCAAAAACCGATAATTGCCACTGCAACAAGTACTGGTACCCACGTTTCCCACCAACTTAAGATAACGAATAAATCCTTAAGTATTGAAAAGGCATCCATGAAGCTTCTCCTGAAAAACATTTTAACCGAACGAATCACGCGGTCATCGCTCCTCCTATGCATACTCCTCCTATGCGTATTATCTACTGTATATTTGTGCATTTAACGTTTTTGAAATAATCTTCTACAAGAATCATGGTGACGTATCTGTCTTTGATGTTTCTCAAAATAAGCGGAAAAGACGTGGCTCTACGTTTGCTTGCTTTAATTTGAATGCGAAGATAGATAGATCACTGGTATCCGAGGATTAATCGACGTGATGCAAAAATTATAAGAGTTAGTGGTCTAAACTCGTATCCTCTTCAGGGAGGAGATATATTTGAAGATCGAAACACTTGTTGAAGATGTTGGAGTTAAACTCTTACAATTGGCAGTCACAAAATTACCCCAAGATGTGAAAGAGTCACTTCAACAAGCTTATCGTGAGGAAGAAAACGGAGCAGGTAAGACTCAGCTAGAAGCTATATTGAAAAACATTGATTTGGCCGAAAAAACCAGCACTCCTATGTGTCAAGATACTGGCGTAATCATCTTTTACATCAAGGCAGGTGCTCAAACACAAAACCTGGACAAGATAGAAAAAGCTCTTTCAAAGGCGACTATCCGAGCAACCAAAGAAGTGCCGCTACGTCCCAACGCGGTAAATCCCTTTACACAAAAGAATTCTGGAGACAACACAGGAAGATATGTCCCTTTTATCCATTGGGAAATAGTGTCTGGAAACACCATTGAAATTACAGTCTTGCCAAAGGGAGGCGGATCTGAGAACGTGTGCTCCCTAGGCATGATTTCTCCTGGCACAGGTGTAAAAGGACTGAAAAATTTTGTCATAGACACTGTGATGAACGCTGGGGCCAAACCGTGTCCCCCAAATATTCTAGGCGTTGCAGTAGGTGGGGGAGCAGACATCGCAATGAAACTGGCAAAAGAAGCGCTCTTAAGACCTTTAAATGAATCGAATCCTGATCCTGAATTGGCGAAGCTTGAGACGGAACTCTATGACGCCGCAAACATGACTGGAATCGGTCCCATGGGGTTGGGAGGTAAATTCACAGTATTAGGTGTAAAGGTTGATTATGCACACCGACATCCAGCATCATATCCAGTAGCAGTTGCCTTTCAATGCTGGGCAGCTAGGAGAGCGTCTGCTCGTATTCACGCAGATGGAACTGTTGAATATCTGACTCATAAGGTGATGTAAAAATGGCAACATACAAGCTGAACACTCCAATCTCAGAAGAAGAGATTCGGAACCTTCAGGTGAACGATGTTATCTACATCTCGGGGACCATGTTTACAGCGCGTGATCAGGCACACAGAAGAGCCTTGGAATTGTACAAAGAAGGAAAAAAGCCTCCACTAGAAATGGAGGGACTGGCAGTTTTCCATTGCGGCCCTATCGTGCGAAAGGAACAGGATAAATGGATGATAGTTGCGGCTGGTCCAACTACTAGCACTCGAATGGAACTCTTTGAAGATGAGTTCATAAAAAATTTTAAGGTTCGCGTAGTTGTCGGGAAAGGTGGCATGGGTCCAAAAACAACCGATGCTATGAAGCAGTATGGTGCGGTTTATGGAGCCTTTACAGGGGGAGCTGCTGTCTTGGCGGCAAAAGCAGTGAAAAATGTGAAAAGTGTAGAATGGTTTGACTTGGGTATGCCTGAAGCCCTGTGGATTCTGGAAGTTGAAGATTTTGGACCCTTAACTGTGGCAATAGACGCTCATGGAAACAATCTCTTTAAAGACGTTCAAGAAAAGGTAGAAGAAAACAAACAGAAGATTTATCAAAAGCTAGGCGTATAGGGCAACCTTCAATATCGTCAAGAACGACGATGACAACGTTGCAGGCTGTCAACCTAATATGAGGTGTAAGTAATGGAAGTATTAGCGCATGATATAGTTATAGTTGGAGCTGGTATAGCGGGCCTCAGGGCAGCCATTGCTGCTGCTGAGACTAACAAGAAGATCGACGTGGCTGTCATTTCGAAAGTGTACTCAGTACGTTCCCACTCCGTTTGCGCCCAAGGCGGAACGGCTGCTGTAATGAGAGAAGGTGATTCACACGATCTCCATGCCTGGGATACAGTCAAGGGAGCTGATTTCCTATCCGACCAAGATGTCGTGGAGTTTTTTGTAGAACGGTCCCCAAAAGAACTCGTCACGTTAGAGCATTGGGGATGTCCCTGGAGCAGAACACCTGAAGGGAAAATGGATCAACGCCCTTTTGGGGGGCATAGCTTCCCCAGAGCGTGCTTCGCAGCCGATATGACAGGGCTCGTTGAAATGCACACCCTTCATGGAAGGGCTATAGTGCAGAAGAACATAACATTCTACGATGAATGGTTCATTACATCAATCATCATTGAGGATAACGTTGTCAAGGGCTTGACAGCTATAGATTTGAAGACAGGTGAGATGCATGCATTTCGCGGAAAAGCTATTATAATGGCGACTGGTGGCTACGCGCGTATATACGAGTTTACAACATTTTCACACACATCAACTGGCGACGGGATGACCATAGTTTATCGAGCAGGTGTCCCTCTGAAGGATATGGAGTTTGTGCAATTTCATCCCACCGGTCTTGTCCCCCCAGGAATTTTAATAACTGGAGGCGCTCGTGGTGAAGGCGGATATTTAATCAACGCTGAAGGCAAGCGTTTCATGAAACATTATGCTCCTGAGAAGATGGAATTGGCTCCACGGGATATAGTTGCTAGGGCGGAGACAACGGAGCTTCAGGGGGGGCGTGGATTAGAGGGTCCCTATGGTCCTTACATTGGTTTGGACCTTAGGCATTTGGGTGAGGACAAGATAAACGAGCGACTTCCTCTCATACGCGATGTTGCGATAAAGCTTGGTGGTGTGGATCCCGTTGATGAGCCTATTCCCATTAAGCCGGCGGCTCACTATTCTATGGGAGGCATTCATGCCAACGTAAAGACGGAGACGTCAGCTTCTGGGCTTTATGCCACGGGTGAATGTGCATGTCTGAGTGCACATGGGGCAAATAGGCTTGGCACAAACTCGACAGCTGGTTGTCTAGTTTTTGGTACTGTTGCTGGGGAAGAAGCTGCCAAACATGCCTTGTCGAGTACTTTCCGGGAACTCTCAAAGGACGCAATCATGGCCGAAGAAAGCCGAGTTTTCGATGGGATTTTGGGCAGTGAAGGAGACGAGCGGGTGCCTGTTATTAGGGATGAGATGAGGCGTCTCATGAAAGAGAAAGCGTGGGTGTATAGAACTGGTGATGAACTTGAGAGTGCCCTGAAGGAGATTAGGGGGCTCAAGAAGCGGTTTCGGAATGTAAGGGTTGAGGATAAGGGTAGGTCTTTTAATACTGGGCTTGTTGAAGCGTTGCAGCTTGATTTTACGTTGGATTTGGCTGAGGTTACGGTGACTTGTGCGCTTGATAGGACGGAGTCGAGGGGGGCTCATTCGAGGCTTGACCATACCAAACGCGACGATGAAAACTGGTTGAAACATATTTTGGCGTACTACTCGAAGAATGGGCCTCGGCTTGAGTATATTCCTGTGACTGTTACGAAGTGGCCTCCGACTAAGAGGGCCTATTAGGAGGATGTGTTGTGGCGACTAAGACGGATAAAATTGTTGAATTCCAGATAAGACGTTTCGATCGCGGAAGCAATAGGCAGTACGTGTCTACGTTTCAGGTGCCTGTACGTGTAGGGATGACCGTGCTTGATGTATTCAGTTATATTAAGGAGAATGTGGATGGGACGTTGACTTTCAGGCATCAGTGTAGGATGGGTCAATGCGGTAGTTGTGGTGTTATGGTTAATGGGAAGCCTATGTTGGCGTGTTATACCCAAGTGCTTCAACTGGGCGTTGATACGTTAAAGATTGAACCTCTTTCTAATTTGCCAGTCATCAAAGATTTGGTGGTTGATATTGATCCGTTCTTTGACACGTTTGAGAAGATTAAGCCTCTTTTGATTAAGCGTGCGGAAGAGTTTAGAAAGTCTACTGAATTTATTCAGTCGCCAAGTGACTTTAAGAAGTATTGGGATAAATCGATCTGTACCAAGTGTTCGTTGTGTTATGCGGCTTGTCCTGCGTCGATTGATGTGCAGTTTCTGGGTCCTTCGAGTTTGACTGCGAATTATCGGTTTCTCGTGGATACACGGGATGACGGAGCTAGTGAGCGGTTGAAGGATGCAGCTGGGAGTATTTGGTTGTGTACTTCATGTAGTTCCTGTACGTTGAGTTGTCCTAAAGAGATTGATTGTGCGTTGTCGTTGGATGGGGAGCGCGGTTTGATCGTTGAGGACGGATTGTTGGTGCCGAGAACTGTGAAGGATGTTTTGGAGAGCGCGTTTAAGTATCATAACCCTTTGCGTATGGCTCCGTCGAAGCGGATAGACTGGAGTAAAGGGATGGAGGTTAAGGAGCTTTCGAAGGTCGGGAAGACGGGGGTCCTGTATTTCGTTGGGTGTGCCGCGTCTTATGATGTGAGGAATCAGGAGATGGCTAAGGCTATGGCTCAGATATTTCGGAGACTGGGTGAGGATTTTGCGGTTTTGGGGAATGAGGAGTGGTGTTGTGGAGATCACATTCTACGACTTGGTGAAAGGGGTCTGTTTGAGGAGTTGGCGGAACATAATGTAGAGTTGTTTAAGCGGTATGATTTTGACAGGGTCGTGACCTTGTCGCCTCACTGTCTTTATGTTTTTAACAATGAGAAGCCATATACAAGTGTTGACATTAATGCTCAGCATTATACTCAGTTCTTGGCTGAGGCTATCGAGAAAGGTAAGTTGAAACCGGTTAAGGCTGTGAAGAAGAAGGTCACTTACCATGATCCGTGTTTCTTAGGCAAGCGGAGTGGTGTTTATGATGAGCCTCGGAGGGTGTTGAAGGCGATTCCTGGTCTGGAGTTGATTGAGTTTGGGAGGGTGAGGGAGAATAGTTTTTGTTGTGGCGGTGGTGCTGGGCGGGTTTGGACCGAGGAGGCGACGCCTGAGAATCGCCCTTGCGTGGACAGGGTTAAGGAGGCTTTGAAAATGGGTGTGGAGGTTGTGGCTACGGCTTGTCCGTTTTGTGTAACGACTTTCGAGGATGCTGTGAAGGTTTTGGATGTCGAAGATCAGTTGAGTGTGAAGGATATCTCAGAGCTTCTGGTGAAGACTCTGTAACCCACGCTATCTCGAGTAGTTTTCTATTTGACCAACCCGAAAGCCATATCTGATGTTGTGCATCAGTCGGAAAAATGGATAAATTGTTCGCAGAATATCAGAGGATGCATGATTGAGTCAAGACGTTTTGATGGTGCGCATTATGATGCGATGCACGTGTATATATGCTAATTGGGAACACGATTGGTGTGAGTTAGTTCAGGGTTGATCGAACTCGGGAATTGCTATTTCCCATACTTGATCGTTGATTATCAAGGTGAAGGCGAAGTATCCTTTATGCAGAAAAACTGTGAAGCGTGTTGGCATCAATCCAGTTCCAGGTGGATGGGGTAGGTCTATTTCACGGGGTAGGCTTTCAGGTTGTGCAATGCCCTCTTGTTCTGGGATCAGTATTGTAACTGGTAATTCTCCAGTGTATTCTAGAACGATTCCAGTCTGGTTGTCATCCTCAAGATAATGATGGCCTAACGCTGTAACTGGTGGGCTACCTGGAAGAGTACTCTTCAAGTAAATAGATACTGCAACAATTGCCAGAATTATGGCGATTATTCCAAAAGTTGTCCGATGTTTCTTTTTCAATCTATCTCTCCATTATGTCCAAGTCATCTCTTCTTTATGAGTAGATTTCTTCTGAAACTGCACGGATATCAAGTTGGTGTATACACAGCATTTTATATTCATTGTGGACACTTGTGGGAAAATATACGTGTGTGTAAAGATTCGCGATTCTTGAGAAAATTATATCTTTGCAAAGCTTGTAAGCTGCAGGTTCATGATAAGGTGAGGGATGAGTTATTGCATAAGCTGCTACTGGATATTCCTTCACGACTGGACACTGAGAGATTGATTATTAGGAAGTACACTGAGGGTGACGGACGAGAACTCTACTTGTTGCTCGGAAGAAACAATAACCGAGAATTTCTTTGGGAAAACGTGGAGGAGGTAGCATCCATCAAAACGGAAAGAGAAGCTGAGATAAAAGTTCGGAAGCATTCAGCTGAATGGTTTGCTCGTGATAGATTTGTTATGGGCCTCTGGCTGAAAAGCGAGAACAAATATGTAGGAGAGATATGGATAGAACCCAAGAAGTGGGAAGTTCCATCATTTGAGATTGGATGGTTTCTGGACCAGGGCTATCAAAGAAGAGGTATTGCGACAGAGGCTGCTCAACGCGCATTAGAATTCCTTTTCAACGATCTCAATGCTCACAAGGTCATCGTAATTACACGTGACACCAACCCTAGGAGCCTCAAGTTAGCAGAAAGGTTGGGGTTTCGAAGAGAAGGACACTTTAGGGAATCTAGAATTGAAAATGGCAAGCGATACGGTTTGCTCTATTATGGGATGCTGAGAACTGAATTCTCTTCCATCTAGGTGTGTGGATAAAATTCTTATTCTTATTCCTTCCTTCAAGTAGATTCGAGGGGCTTCGCCCCCCATGCCCCATTAGATAAACATCCCTAGAATAAGGCATTGAAAAAGACAGGATGAAATTGTCACATAATGCACTACAACATAGGAGAATGCACGCAAAGGTCATTTGTAATATTCGATCAAACCTGAGCATCTACGAGAAGGCGAGACGACAATTGGTAGTGCTTGCGTGCATTTATAGCTGGCTTTTCCTGTTCTAAAGGGACAGGTCAAAGGTCTTTGCCACGTTTTCCACTTACATTTATAATGTCTGACTCTGTTTTTCTTTGTCTTTGCCATTCAAATCATTAATACATTCTTCGCTATATCTCTTAAATTTTCAGCAGTGCCAATTCAGAGTAATACTACATTAAACGCGTGCATGTGAGTTGGGCGAACACTCCAGCGGGTGAACCAGTTACCAGAGGAATTTATCGGTATTCTCGACATCCTATGTATGTAACGATGGTTTTGCTTCTTTTGGGTGTGAGCATACTTTCGGCTTCGTGGGGTTTCTTGTTGTTGACCATCATATCAGGAGTTGGATTCACTCGTCCATTTTTCCTAAAGGTTGAAGAAGCCGAGTGCCTTGGACATTACGGTGCCGCCTATCGAGAATACATGAACAGAACTCCAAGATGGATAGGAATACCGGAATCAGAGAAAGAATAGTTGAAAGGAAGGAATTAAATTTTAATCCCCCCACCCCCACACACACACTGATTGGTTAAGTATTGACCACTTTTTACCAAAACCATAAATAAGGTCACCAATAATGAGTGGGGATTTGATGAAAAAGGAGGCTTCAATAGTAATAACTATTAGAGAAATTACTGAGGAAAATTGGATCCAAGCAGTAAAACTGAGAGTGAAAAAAGAACAAGAGAATTTTGAGGCAGCAAATGCAGGTTATTTAGCACAATCAAAATTTCAACCCTATATTGAATGTTATGGCATCTACTCAGAAGGTGAAATGATTGGTTTTTCAGCAGTTGGTCAAAGTCCACATAATAAGTCAGTTTGGATTGTAAGACACATGGTTGATGCAAAACACCAAGGCCAAGGATATGGAAAGGCTGGCTTGAAGAAAGTGATTGAACACTTAAGAGATAAATTTTCATGCGCTGAGATTTACTTAGACGTTGAACCTGAAAATGAAGTAGCTATAAATCTCTACAAGACAGCAGGATTCAAAATGACAGACAGAAAAATTGAAGGAAACCCAGTTTACAAATTGGATTTGAGTGAATACACAGAAGATTATTAGAGAAATTGAAAAAGAGCACACACGTAACTGCGCGCGCAAACGTAACACATGTAATTTAAGGCTTAATTGTTAAAAACTGAGAAATTGGATTGACAGGATAAGGAGGTGATTCAATTGGCAGTAGCAGCTTATGCAGGATGGGTATTGGAGCGTACTAAAAAGGCACTCAAAGAAGCGGGAGCTACTTCTGAAGAGACTGCTAAAACACCCAAAGAACTCAAACTTGATGAAAGGTGGCTGAAAATGAGTGCCAATACAATCATACCTTCTGGTGTTGTTGCAACAAAGGACGGAAGATATTATTTAATTAGCAAAAACGAAAAGCAACAATGACTTGATTACAAGGTATTCCATGTTTTAGCTGGTTAGCTTCTTTGAAATAGAGAAACAAACTCAAACCAATAGCTCATTTTATTTTTTATTTAGCGCGCGCGTAGAAATGGTTACCTAAGAGTAACCATAGTTTACGTGCGTGCGAAGCGCGCGCGCAAGAAGTGGGTTGAAAATATCCTAACTCAATTAACCTCTTCATAGTAGGGAGACTATACAGAACCAGAGAGTCTATAGAGAGGTTAGAGTGTTGGAGGAAGGAAGGAATTAAATTTTAATCCCAACCAACCCAACCCAAAACCCCCAAACCTCCAAACCGCTAGTCAGATAGGTGGGTTGAAAAGACTACGCGCGCGTTATGAATGTGCTAGTGAGGACGTATCTGCGTTCAGACATGGTATCGTCCGTTTTCGGTCTTTTTTATCCTGCTGAGGAAGCCTCCTGCAAGATATCTCAACCAGAGTTGTTCTTGG
>JAOUKN010000226.1 GCA_029882515.1 Candidatus Bathyarchaeota archaeon | reverse complement strand
AAATAACCTGTCCCTACGGACTTGTAGAAAAACCATATGGGGATTTGCCATGATTGTTGACGGCCACACTCACATAGTTTCAAATTTTGGCAATCCCTCTATAATAAACGTAAAGTTTGATTGGGACACTCTGGAACAATGGCTTGTGTCAGAACCTGAAAGCAAATGTGTCATAATACCGAAAATAGTTCAATTCTGCGATTCGTTCGCGTTGAATCTTGATTTCTTTGAAAGAGTAAAAGGATTCCCCCAAAAAAATCGAGTTTTCCCTTTTCTATGGATACATCCTAACCAACTAATGGAGGATCATTTCAAAAGATTTGTCTTTTCCGGATTCAAATTCCACTCATCAATATCACAAACGACTATCGCTGAGAATGAAGAAATGCTCCACTTATGTGAAAAGTATAAGAAACCAATTCTAGTTCACTGTGGGAGAAACGAAAAAAGCAGAATAGACTACGTTTTAAAAGTAAACGAACACCATCCCGACCTGAAATTCATCTGCGCACATATGGGAGGCTTAGCAACAGATCTAATAGTAAGAGCATATGAAAGAATATCGCAGTCTAACTATTTGGATAATATTTATTTAGATACTTCAGGCTGTTTTCATCCAGAATTGATAGCGAAAGCTGTTCAATTACTAGGAAACGACAAAATAATCTTCGGTACTGACAGACCTTTCCACAGCTATAAAATGTCGCTGTATGCTGTTGACTGTTGCAGCTTCGATGAGAAAACCAAAAGAAAAATACTATCCGACAATATTTTGAACATTTTACATACAAACTTCAAGTGATTGTCTTTGAGCCTGAAATTGATTTACATCACGCTCTATCCAGAAAAATACCCCAGAATTGAGAAAATAAGAAGTGCAATAAGAGAGACAGAAGATGTTATTTTTCAAGCATTAGTTCCCAAGGTCAGAATAAAATTAGGAAGCAAAAAACATGAAAGAATGATTTCTGCGCTTGTCAATTATACATGTTTCATCGTACAGATACTCTTCACAAACGCAGACCTATATTGGGTTACCACATCACCTGACATATTCGTTCTCCCGATTATCTTGAAAAGGCAAAGCTACATTTTAGAATATCGTGCCCCTTGGGGAATGGAAACTGAAATAGAATTCGGTAGATTAGGTCTCTTAGCTGAGCTTTTGTCCCGTATGGCATTAAAACATTCAAAAGCCCTCACCCTGACCACGAGTACCTTAGCTGAGAACGTAGAAGAGTTTCGAAAGAAAATTTACGTCATCCCAAACTACCCGCAAAAGGAGACATTCAAAAACAGCACTCCAGCTAATGAATTCAGGGCAATACACGGTGCCAAGAAAGATGAAAAGATTGTTCTATTTGTAGGAAGATTATCCGAGGTTGAAGGATTCAACATTCTACCAAGTGTCATTGAAAAATTATCGAAGCTAAATAAGAAAACGGTGTTTTGGATTGTTGGAGACGGACCGCTTCGGCCGATAGCCACAAAACTAGAAGAAACATTTCCTCATAGAGTAAGATTTTTTGGATGGCAGCCTTACAAAGAAATTCCCAATTTCGTCAATTCTGCTGATGTTTGCATTATCCCCAGACTCCAGACGCCTTCTTCTAAGTATTCCAA
>JAOUKN010000107.1 GCA_029882515.1 Candidatus Bathyarchaeota archaeon | reverse complement strand
GGATGAGGCACCTGATGATAAGCATCGTGTCCAGTATTATCTCAGCCTTTCTAGTCATAGTCGGACGCTGGCCTATTTAATCGGGCAGTGTGGTGGAGGTGAAGCTGGAGAGGATTTGGCGAAATTATTGCAGCGAATCAGTAAGAAAGCGAAGAAGTTTGTGCGAGTAATGACCCGTGAATCGAAAGGCCTTAAGAAAACTTAAGCGGAATCCTGTTCTCTTTGCGGAGTTGCTGCTGGGGTTCAAGCCGTTTAGTTATCAGAGGCGACTTCTCTGTGACAAGTCCAAGCGTATTGTTGGCTGCTGGGGTTGTCAAAGCGGTAAAACTACAACCATAGCTGCACGGACTATTCATCTTGCTTATTCTTATCCGAACACGACGACGTTGATTATTTCCCCTTCGTTAAGGCAAAGCATGATCATGTTTGACCGAGTTTTGGAGTTTATCTATTCAAGTTCAATTTTGCCTAAAAGTGTGGTGCGTAAGACAAGGACCATAATTCGGCTTACTAACGGCAGCAAGATCGTGGCTTTGCCTTGCAGTAAACATTTGCTCAGGGGCTACACGGCAAAATGCATAATTTGTGACGAAGCAGCCTTCATGCCTGAAGATGTTATCACTCAAGTTATCTTTCCGATGATTAGCACAACAAGAGGCACTGCAATATTTCTGTCTACTCCGTGGGGGCGAGACCACTTCTTCTATCGCGCTTTCATGAACCCAGACTATAGCGTCCATAAGGTCAAAAGTTCGAGTGTCCGCTGATCACAGATGAATTTCTCTCTGAGATGCGGAGTAACATGACTGAAGACGCTTACAAGATGGAGTATGAAGCAGAATTTGTTGAAGCCCTAAACTGTTATTTCAGCCAAGACCTTATCCGCCGTTGCGTTGAATTAGCCCAAAACTTGGAAGTAGAATATGTTTCTAATCTGGAGGGGCCCATCCATCGCGGAGAATATTATGGTGGGCTGGATCTCGGGAAGAAAGAAGATTTCAGTGTTTTAATGGTCCTCAAACGTGAAGACAAGGTTCTCAAACTTGTCTATTTCCATCAGTTTCCGCTTGGCACAAGCTACAGCCAAGTGATAGGTCAGGTCGTGAGGGTTAACAAGAAGTTCTGTTTCCGTAAAGTCCTTGTAGATCAAACGGGTGTCGGAGAACCGATACTTGAAGAGTTTCGGCAACAAAACCTGACAAACATTGATGGGTTGGTATTTACCGTTCGCACCAAGGAAGAACTGCTCAGTTACTTGAAGATTACGATGGAGCAGGAGCGTCTTGCACTGCCATATAATCGTGCATTGTGCGCTCAGATTAATGAGCAACAGTTTGAATATAGCAAGTCGGGGCATTTGCAGTTTAGTCATCCTGTTGGCAGCCACGATGATATGTTGTGGGCGTTGGCGTTAGCGTGTACTGCTGCGATTCAAGGAGCTGAAGGAGGTGACATCGGCGCCTTCAAGTTCGGGTGAACACATCGAGGCGCCAAGTTGGTTAGTGAGACGTTGCCTCTTGTTGGGTTGCCGTATGTAGAGGCAATAGCGGTTATATCCTGTTATAATCCTTTTTTCGAGAAAGATGGAATGCGTAAGATCATGGAGCGCTTTCCAGATCATGACATAACTGAGGCTATAGAGCATCTTCATCGGGTGAGATTCGAACCCACAGTACTATCGTCTACACACTACAACTTGGAAAAACTGAAAAATATGAAACCAATGCAGATCACGGAATGTAGAGAGATTTTGGCATCTGTTCGTAGCCCTCGCCTCAAATTCAGCAACTCCTACGCACCGTACGGGTTCGCGAACAAATATCATTCTGCCGTGGAAAAGGTATCATTAGAGAAGCTTGCCAGAATGTTAAAAGCCCTCAGCTTCCTAGCTCAAACCAAAGTCTATCTTCTATGGAAAGATCCGCGTGCGCAGGCACTTGATATTGACAAACTGCAGCTCCTTCATCTTGCTTCACTTCAGAAAACTTTCTTTTCTAAGGAGCCATGGATTATTTCATTTGATGCACGACGAAATGTAGTCTTTGGATACTTGGACGGTCTCGGAACGGACTGTGTTGAGAACTACGAGAAATATTGTTGTAATTGATACATTTCTTCGCTCTTGTTAATAGAACAATGTTTCTGAAGCTTTAAATGGTTGAATTATCTACTCGTAGTAGCGGAAAAAGAAATGACTAGGAAAACAATTTCTGGAATAGTGCTAACACTGCTGTTAGTAGGTATGGTCACGTTGACGTTTAACGTTCAACCGGTTGAGGCAAGTGAAACCATTTATATTCGGGCTGATGGAAGCGTTGAGGGTACAACACACATTTCGAGTGTCGACAACATTACCTACACTTTTACTGACAACATTTATGACGAGATAGTTGTGGAGAGGAATAACATTGTAATTGACGGAGCAGGTTACACCCTTCAGGGAACGGGAGCTTGGGACTCCAAAGGAATAAGCCTGTCAGGCAGAAGCAACGTAACAATCAAGAATACGGAAATCAAATCGTTCTGGCATGGCATCCTGTTCGATTCATCTTCAAACAACACTGTTTCTGGAAACAGCATAACAAACAATGACGATGGCATTCGGCTCTCTAATTCTTCAGACAACACTATTTCTGGGAACAACATAACAGCAAACGAGTGGGATGGTATCTGGCTCGCTCATTCTGCAAATTATAACACCATATGTGGAAACAGCATAACAAACAATGACGATGGCATCTGTGTCCCTTTTGGTGTACCTCCGTCTCCGTCTTCAAACAACATCATAACGGGAAACAGCGTAACAAACAATAGCATGGGTTTCCAACTTTATCAGTTTTCAAACAACACTATTTCTGGGAACAACATAACAAACAACGAACATGGTATCTGGCTCACTCATTCTGCAAATTATAACACCATATGTGGAAACAGCATAACAAACAATGACGATGGCATCAGGGTCTATTGGTCTTCAGATTATAACATGATTTCTGGAAACAGCATAACAAACAATGACGATGGCATTCGGCTCTCTAATTCTTCAGACAACACTATTTCTGGGAACAACATAACAGCAAACGAGTGGGATGGCATTCGGCTCTCTAATTCTTCAGACAACACTATTTCTGGGAACAACATAACAAACAACGAACATGGTATCTGGCTCACTGTTTCTTCAAACTATAACAGCGTTTCTGGAAACAAAATAACTAACAACTGGGGTGGCATCCGGCTCTACGATTCTTCAGACAACAAATTTCACCATAATGACTTCGTTGACAACACCCAGCAGATTTACAATTATGAAAATGCCTCAACAAATGTTTGGGATGATGGGTATCCTTCGGGTGGGAACTACTGGAGTGACTACGGTGGTTCAGACTCTTATAGTGGGCCATATCAGAATCTAACTGGTAGTGATGGGATAGGCGACACAGCACACGTCATTGATGAGAATAATCAGGACAACTATCCACTAATGAATCCTTATGTTCCATTGTTTTGTGACCTCAATGATGACGGAAAAGTGGACATATCTGACGTGTTGGCGGCAGCAATGGCTTTTGGCTCACATCCAGGGCATCCCAGATGGAATCCGGCCGCCGACCTAAACGGAGACAGTCAAGTGCGAGTGGACGACATCTTGACGATCGCTCTCAACTTCGGGAAAACACGGTAACGCCAAAGACGCAAAGAAGCAGTGACCCCTCTACTTCTTCTTTTTTGATTTGCGTGCGCGCATCCCGATGAAACCAGCTATCAATGATTGCTTATATCGCGTGCTATTTCGTCCTGAATACTTCTGACAGGAAGGTTTCTATTGGTCCTCCGCCTTCTTTCATGTATTGGTTGAAGAGTTTTCGCATTTCGATTTTTTTGCCTAAGGTTTCGCCGGCGAGTTTTGCCAGTAGCCATGTGGGCACTAGCTCGACGTGGTATTTCTTCGCTAAAGCGTAGGTGTCTTTTTTGAAGTAGGGGCTTATGAAGATGGGAAACACGTTTTGCTTGACCACGTGAACCCGTAGGGTCTGGTTGCCTTCTCGTAATTCGATTTCTTCTCCAAACTCTCTGCTAGTTCTCAACTTGAACAGGAACTCTCTAACATGTTCCGGTATAGCTCCGTCCTTGTAGAATTTGCATTCAATCGGGTAGTAGTGGCTTCATAACAACTGCTTGCTATAGTAAAAGTCGACCTGCAGCACCCGGTCAATTTGCCATGCATTGCTTAATTTTACGTCATAGTGTGCCTTTTTTCCCTGAGATCCTGCGCCAGAACGTGACCTGTATCTTCATCTTATGTAGCGCAAGATCAACCGCCCTTTGCGCAAAGCTTTCGTGAAAGACGCCGATGGTCCGTACCATCAGTTTCTTTTGACTTACTCTTCTCTTCCAAAACCTAGTTTGCCGTTCAATGTCTCTCTCGCTTAGTTGCTTCAGTTTGTAGGTAAATGCGTGCGCATTAGGAATTAAGGCGGTACATCCGTCAGGTGTGTTAGCGAGAATCTTTTGAAATCTCCTTCTCCAATGGGAATAATGAAACTCTGTATGTCCTCAAGAAAATCTTTCCATACAGTTCTCATCTGAGTTAAGTGGCGATGGTACTCTGTATAGTCTTTGTGAAAAGAGATGGCGATTCCATTCATGCCTAATCCTTCTCCGAGACAGGATAATATTGTCTCTGGATGGGTTGTCGCATATTTTTTGGCTTTCATCATTGCCTCTGGTGAAAACGCATCAGAACGCAGTTTTACAAGGGTTATTGTCATCAGTTCAAACCCCATCTTCCTGAAATTTGGAGTAATTGTGTAATCTTTAATCATTCCGTTCTCTTCAAGTCTGTGCCGAACTCGGGTAATGGTTGGCTGAGAAACTTCAAGCACCTTCGCAAGTTCTCTGTCACTTCTTTTCGAATTTTTAAGGAGCTCTCGCAACAATTGTTCAGGTAATTCTCTTCGCATGAACTACAATTATGAAACATTCCTTATTAAAGGATTTGCAGATCTGATACACAGTCCTGCTGGGTGACGTTCAGAGTGGCATATCTTTCTTTTCAAATCATACAAATGCTCTTACATTTCTGTAGACGGAGACATAGGGGCATAGCCTCCCATTTGCAGGAAGGAAGAATTCCGTTCCTTCCTTCTACATGAAGAGTGGTTCCCAGCATTTTTTTGGTATCATTGATAAACGTTAGTCTGTGCATTAATCAGAAGAGCATCCGTTGATTGTATCATTCAAGTCAAGGGACGTTCCGTTTTTCGACATATTCATTAAGTGGAAAATTGCCTTTTAAGAGTTCTAGAACATAGTTCTATACGTGGAGTAAATGGTGCATGTGATAGATAGTTGTCCAACATTTGGTTGGAGTTTCGACGGAGAACATCCAATGTGCACAGTTTGCAAAAGTGCGCCGAAATGCTTCAACTTATCGCGGCAAGACAAGATGAAACGAAAGATGGGGTACACGCCAAAAATCCCTTATGCGCAACACAAAAAGCCCCCGCAGGTTTACGTTTCACGTCCGACTATTCAAGATGATAGATGGATTCAGATCACCCTGAAATTCGACTTAGAATGGCTACGGAAACATATCGAATCTGAAGACGAAGCAGAAAACTGAAAGTTTCTGCATGTATGCCCATCATTCTTCGCATGTTGACATTTTTTATACCCACTTCATCCATTCCACTGTTAAGTGATAGAATAATGGATCTTTCATCAGTGAATGCAGTCTCAGGAACAGTTGCAGCTATGGGTATGATAGTAGATGTTTCATTGCTGTTCTAGAGCTTCGTAATATCACTAGAGCGAGGCAGACAGCCCTTGTCATTAGACGTCCCGTGTTTTTATTCTTGGAATCGCCGCCTTACTCTGAAAATGTGCACGTGTTTCGTGTGTGTTCAGCAAGCTTTTATTTGCGGCTCTCTATTTTGGAGCCCTAAATGATGTGGCGTGTAAGCGGATGGAAAAACCTGTTTGGATGATCAGTGTTACACATATGTTTATTGAAATCTATCTTCTTGTACAGGTTGCCCTCATACCGGTCATAATTCAAGAATTTGAGCTGAGTCTCGTCGAGGCGTCTCTTATCGCTACGGTTCCGAGCTTGGTTGCGCTTCTAATGAATGTTCCTTCAGGATTTCTAGCAGATCGTCTCAGTACGAATCATTTGTTGTTCGTAAGCATGTTGACCGAGGGGTGTTCGGCACTTTTGATTAGTCAAACAAACAATTTTTGGGCGTTCGTGCTCGGCGTGTCCTTGCTCAAAGTTGCTTCACCTATTTACCATATTCCAGGGCTGAGTCAAATAAGCAGGTTTGTGAAGCTCGAACGTATCGGAAGGTCAATCGGTTTCCATAATGCTCTGGGAAACGTAGGCTCAGCGTCCGGGATTTTGAGCCTGGCACTGTTTCTCTCAACGGTAGGATGGAGGTGGGTTTACCTCTTTTGGGCATGTCCTATTCTCATTTGGGGATTTGTGCTTCTCATGTCGTCAAAGCTCAAGACCAAAAGAATCGAGAGAAGCGAGATCGCAGAGAAAAGCCTACGAAGAAGACGGTCGTACATTTTCTCCGCTTCATTGTTAGTTTTCCTTGCTGC
>JAOUKN010000106.1 GCA_029882515.1 Candidatus Bathyarchaeota archaeon | reverse complement strand
CTTCCTTCGCTTCAGGTGTCAAAAATGTCTCCTGTCGAACACCTTTGTATTTTCCTCTGCCGTGCCCTTTAATTAATTCAGGCGGCAACGAAATATGCGGAACATCTTTTGCTTCCCAATTTTCTTCAAGATGTTTCCATTTTAGATTTACAATGGTTTCTTTCGCTATACCCGTTGAATTAGGCAGCGAAACCACCATTGAACGATCACGAGGATTATAGCAGACATCATATAATCTTCGCAGATCCTCTTTCGTTGGCTTATTATATGGCTTGACCTTCTCTAAATCCATTTTACCTGCACGTTTCGCCAAATCCTTGTAATTAGCGCTGAAAAACCCCCTCACGCTATTAACGACGTTCCATCTTACGCTATTAGGTACATCGAAACCTTCATCTGCAACGAATTGATCGAGGAGCCTTTCGGCCTTAAGGCTCGACGGGTCATCCTTTAACGCCAGCAATTCTCCAGGAGACAATTTCGCCCAATCGCAGAATATCCAAAACATGTGCGCCTTCTGGTTTTTCTTCGAATACCTCGTTAGCCACGTCATCACGATCGGATGGTTTATCGCCCATTTATCGATTATTTCGTCTCTTGATATTTTGTATTTTTTCTTCGCCAACTTTTCTTGCCTCCTTCGTTGTTATTTACCACCAAATAACGTAGGCTCGGGTCTATATAAATGTCTCCTTTTATTTTAATGTTTAATAAAAAACGTTTCACTTTATCCGCATTTACTTTACTTTCTCGAATGGTTGGAGAGCTTCAGTTTGTCTCTAGTTGATAACATCTCATAAATCAATTTATGTTGCAACGTGGAGGTATTAGGTGAAGCTGGGACCTGAAATGAGCGCTGGAGAAGCCTTCTCAGCAGGGTTAGGACTAGGCATTGGCTTACTTATGGGCCAATATTTATTGAGAGTCACAGGGCCTTCAGCAGAGGTTATAACTAAATGGGTCATCATATGCCAAAAATGTGCTGCAGGGAACTCTGTTGACAACAAGTTTTGTACCAACTGCGGACAGAGCCTCTATCCACCTCCAAAAAACAAGTGCCAAGACTGTCTTTCAGAAATGCCAGTCACTATGAAATTCTGTGGAGATTGCGGTAGGGCGCTAAAGAGATAACTAACCAAAAAATAGACTTCAGAATAGGATGTAAAGAAGTGGTTTATGGTTATTTTTTAAGCTTAGCTCCGCAGTTGCCACAGAATTTGGTTCCGGCTGGATTCTTTGTCTTGCATTTTGGGCAGCTGATTTCCTCTGGTTTTAGTCTGGATCCGCAGTTGCCACAGAACTTCATCGTCGCTGGAATTTCTGCTCCACATTTCGGGCATTTCATCTTTGCCACTGGAGCGAGGCTTTTTCCACAGTTGCCGCAAAACTTTGTTCCAACCGGATTCTGAGCTCCGCAACTTTGACAGATTACGAGTTGCTGTGGGACTCCAGGTTGCTGCATCTGCCGGGCCATCGTGGTTCCCATCGCCAATCCCACGCCTGCTCCGACACCTGCTCCTGCGGCTCCACCTCCACCCTCTGGAAGTACTTCTGCTGTCTCCTTCATGTATTGCATCGCCATCGCCTGCTGTCCAACACCAGACGCGAATCTCCTTGCTTCCTCTGGGATTTTGACCCCTTCAAATAATGTGTCTATGATTTTGAGACCTATCCGTGCGGCTTCGTCGCTGATTTTTAGGGCAACTTTGTCGGTGGTTTCATCAACGTTCTTAACCAGCGTGAAAATATCGTAGTGGGCAAAGTCGTCTATGACTCGCTCATTTATGAAGCCGCGAATATATGTTTCAATGTCTTTGGACGAAGTGGCTCCTCGGTTTCCGAAAAACTCTACTACGAATAGCATCGGATCCTCCACTTTGTAGAGTAGGTACCCGTAGAAACCAAGTTCAGCTTGATACTGTATGGGTCCGCTGGGTGCGGAATAGGCTTGTCCACCAAAGTTTCCTCTGAATTGGCTGTTGCTCACAAATATGACTTCGCAGTTGAATATGTCGCCGATTATTCTGAGGGCTTTTAGGGCACCGGTTAGGAGTGGAATGTTATTACTTGTTATTGTATGTCTACCTGGGCCAAAAATGTCGTAGGCTTTTCCATCGCGAAAGAAGACAGCCCATTGGTTTTCCTTGACGATAACTTGGCTTCCGTATTTCAGGGAGAGATTAGGAAATCGATGCGCTATATCTTCAGCACCTGCGAAATCCCAAGCCACTTTATCAATTACAGGCATGTTGTTCCAGCTCTTCTAAATTTCTAAAGGCCTAAACTGTTTCTCTCTTTCACGCCATTTATCCTCAAAAGCAAGTAATAAACCTTTTATCTGCTTCACATTGGCAGGTATGTTGGTCCAGTTTTCAGTTTCTGCTTCACTGTGAGTCTGTTTGACGGTTTCCTTCAAGCTCTCAACATCGCTACTTAATGTTCTATCATAGTCGAATACGCGCGCCAGTTCGTTCTCGCGTATATGCCCCTTTCTGTCCATAAGACCAGCATAACCGTAATCTGCATGTCTGACTTTCTCCATGACGCGGTCCAGGACTTGAATGACTTTCTTGAAATCACTACTTGCAGCCTTCAAACCTGCTTCCAATGCTGCTAAGTAAATGTCTTCCCACACATGACGCATATCGCGGAGGTCCCCGTAGTATAGGTTTCGAAGCTTTCTGTCAAGTTCTCTCAGATCTTCTTTTGTTCCATACCCTAATGTAAAGAAATTTTGAATCTGGGAAAGGGCGCCTTGCTTATCTTTCACCTTCTCGATGGTTTTTCGCTCTGCCATTCATTGACCCTCTTTCGTATCAGATAGTGAATCTAGCTATTGATGCATTGGCACTGTATATAAAGATTCTAACGTTGTCTATCAGAAGAATTATAAAACGGCGGCGAATAACCAGAATAGTGATTGACCTCAAAAGAGATGGTAATCATGAGCTTCTTTAAGAAACTAAAGGGGAGGTTTACAACACCTGAAGCCAGCGTTTCTTTGACAACCCCCAAAAACACTTTCGAATTGGGTGAGGATCTGAAAGGCGCAATTGTTGTGTCGTCCCAAGAGGAATTTGATGCAACTGAAGTGAGGGCAGAGCTGCGATGCGTTGAGAAAAAGAAACGAGAGAAAAGGGAATACGATGAACGGCGACGGCGCAAGGTGCGACGGGTCTACTGGGATACGGCTACTCTGCATTCTGTTGATCCGAGGGCGAGTGGTGCAATGCATTTGACACGGGGCTTCAACAAAACGTTTCCCTTTAGCGTTAACATTCCTGCTGGTGGACGAGAATCCTTCGATAGTGTGGATGGAGGTGTTACCTGGTCTATTAAAGGGGTTGTGGCCATCGATGGACGCCCTGATGTCACCAGCGAAACTGTGGAACTTCAAGTGATTAGACCAGCAGCCGCCCCAACGGTTGTGAAGGAGATAGTGAAGGAAGTAGTCATGATACCCTGCGAGTACTGCGGCACTTTGACGCCTCAAACGGCGACATCATGCCCTAATTGTGGAGCAACAAGAAAAGCCTAAAGCGGCAAAGTTGTTCAGTCAGAAGAATGTGAACATTTCTTGCGTTTCTGTGACTAAGAAGCTCGCGATTTTGTTAGTGTGAGCATTGTTGTTCTTGTAGGTTCTTTGCTCTTTCTAACCGGTAGTCCCGTCTTCACAGAAGTTTGTCAAATTGGCTGCCACAAAGGTGCCTCAGCAAAATATTTCATACATCTTCTCAATTGCGCATATCTTGTAGTCCACATATTCGACTAAATGCGCCCAGACTGGCAAACTCATATATAGAATATATAGATTCATCCATGTTACAGAGAAAACCTAATATATCCAAAGGAGAAACTACGCTGGAAAAAGGAGGAATTGCATGGCCATTAATTTGGATATGCTTGTCATTAACGTCATAGTAAGTGCTATTGTACTGGCGCCAATCCTGTGGTTGTCAGGGAGATTGCTCGTTGGCAAGGATAAAGCAAGGTTCATTGATGCCATCTGGATAGTTGTCCTTGGAACCGTAGTTGGTTCCATCTTTGGCGCTTTCTTCGCAGGCATCATCGCTTCCATAATACAACTGATACTGTGGCTCGCATTGGTGAAACACTTCTTCGACTGCGGATGGCTAAAGGCTCTCGCTATTTCCATTGTGGCGGTGATCATCTTCGCAATAATAGTTCTGGTATTAGCTGGAATCGGAATTTTAGTTGGCTGGATTTGGCTGCCGCTCATTTAGCTTTCAATCTAGTGTACCTGGAAGAAAAAACATGGAGGAGGTGAGCGAGAAACATGGAATATGAGATCAAATATAAACCATCGTATTCGATGCTGGTTGTTAAGTTAGAGCCCAATGAATCAATATCTGCGGAGTCAGGTGCCATGACCTACATGGACCCAAACATTGATGTTCAAACAAGAAGACGTGAAAAAAGCATTCTCGGAAGTATCGGCTTGAAACTGCTTGGAGGTCAATCTTTCTGGGTAAACGACTACAAAGCCCAACAAAACCTAGGTGAAGTTGCCTTTGTCTCCGCCCCAGTCGGCGATATCGAAACTCTAGAAGTCAAACCGAACCAAGGGTACATAGTGCAAAAAACTTCTTACATTGCTTCTACACAGAACGTGGAATTGGACATCAAGTGGCAAGGCTTCACAAAAGGACTCTTCGGACAGGGACTCTTCATGATAAAAGTCACAGGCGACGGAACACTCTTCATCAATACCTTTGGCGCTATAGACAAACATACATTGAAACCAGGTCAGACTCTAGTCGTGGATAACTTTCACCTAGTCGCCTTCAGTGACACTTGCGACTACAACGTCAAAAAATTCGGCGGACTAAAATCAACCTTACTAGGCGGTGAAGGACTAGTTACCGAAATCCAAGGTCCTGGTGACGTATACATACAAACGAAAAACCTAAGGGAATTTGTAGAATGGCTTTGGACGCTACTTGAACCCAAAGTCAGGTCACGAGCGAGATAGAAGTCGCTCCTGCGGCAACCAACCAATATTTCATCCATTTTTTACCAGAATCTGCGTATGCACAGTGTTCGCTTTTTACACTGACAATAAGCTAAACGGGCTGCTTAGATCTGGCATCGGTTATCTTCGCCACGCTCGGATTCCGACAACCGCGACTAAGATGCCGATGACAAGCAGCAAGGCTGGAAAGAGATATTCAACAAATAGTGCACGAACATAGAGCAACCAAACAACACCAAGTGTTGTTATCAATATTCCCCCTGAAAAGGTGTTAAAAGCTCCTGCTCCGAATTCTTCTGGATTGATGGCGCGGATTCCAGCTAGAACGATAATCCATAGGCCAAAGAGGATAAGAGTGAGTGAAAATATCTCAGATAGGTCGACAAGCATGTTCGCGGCGAAGGCGGCTGCGGATACAGCCAAAATTACAACTAGAATTCCGAGTGAAAGAACGGCCACGGGTTTCTTCGGCATAAAAGCTCACTAGGTTTATGTTTCATGAATGGCTATAAAAACTTTCAGAAGGGACTAAATCTTGTTGCAGGGATGTCCCCTTTTATAACCGTTCCAGTTGCTCCGTCCAAGAGGATGTTATGTCGCTCTCCCTTGTATTCATAAACGATGAACCAGACTGGCGCGTGTAAATACACGGAGTTGCCAGTGGAAAAATCGTTTGTTATCTCTATTATCTTGTCAACGTCTTGTTTAACCAGAAACTGGTGATGGCTTTCGATTTGTTGTCTGGCAATCTCCACTGCTTGTCCTTTATCAACTTCGCTGTTAAGCACTTTGGCAAACCTTTCAATTTTTCGAAAGTCATAAGAGATTTTTCCTTCAAGAGGGACATCATATTCTCTTGTTGGAAATTCGGTTGCTTTTCTCGCCAAGACTAACCAATCATATTTCTTCTCTATGTTTCCTTCCTTTACTACTGGAGGAACCAGTCGTTCAAAAACACCCTTATATTTACTGACGGCAGTGACTGGGATAATCCAGAATGGTAAATAAGTTAGGTTTTTCTCGTGGATTTTCGATGATTTTGCTAGGTTTCGAGGCTTTAGAAAGCCAGAGCGCATCCAATTTCTTACAAGCTCGTCCACTTGAGTGGGGGCATATTCGTTGACGATCATGGAATGTTCGAGCGTGAAAGCCTTTCCAGTTTGTATGACGGATGTGAACCCACAATACTGACATGTAGCGATGATTTCGCCAGGATTATATGTGGTAGGTGCACCACAATTTGGACATCGAATCTCTTGGATCACTGACATACGAACGCCTTTAGTAACTAGTTCACTATGTGGCAATTAAATGGTTTCATTAAAGGAAAATATGCGCACACTATAGAAAAGTGACTTTTTAATGGTTTTTGTGAGCAAGGCACTTATACCTTTTTGGGACCATTTTTGAGGTAGGAAGTGCCCTGGAAGTGAGCAAACTTTCTTACTGGTCAGAGCGTCACCATAACAACACATAATTCCGCATACGATAAAGCTTTTTGCCTGTCTTTAGCCTAGTAAGTGCTCTCTATTTCCTTTTTGTTTGAGCGTTTTTGTTTCGCATGTCTCCTCGCAACAGGACTTTTCAACCGTCCGGTGGCAACCCCAAAAGCAATTGAAACACAAAAAGTACGTCCAAACACTAGCGGCACCGACCA
>JAOUKN010000105.1 GCA_029882515.1 Candidatus Bathyarchaeota archaeon | reverse complement strand
CCTGGTACTGGTAAAACAACGCACACCTACGGGCTTCTTAGAGTGAAGGGCGTACGTGTCATATCTGACGATTGGTTTTTTGTTCGTTTCTTGGCTGAGGAAAACGTTGCTTTCAGTTCTGAGAAAAACTTCTATGTTCAAGCCGACATAGCAGAAACCTGGGGAGAATACCAAAAACTCGTCGATAAAGCAGAATTTGACGCGAAAGGTAGGGGAGTTTTAAATGTTAGGTGGATCGTTGGAAAGGGAAAGATATTCCCCCTTACCACGTTGAGAACCGCCATTTTGCTAAGACGCAATCCGGAGGATGGAACTATAGTCAAAAAATTGACGCCTAAAGAAGCAGTTGAATACATGGAAACTGTGGATTTCTGTAATCCTCACCTGCTAGTGAAAGATCCACGGAAAAACCATTTGCGAAGGAGGTTCTTCCAAGAGTTCTTCGGGCGCCTTGAAATCTACCTAGTAAACACCACATTGCCCGCAGTCGAAACTCATAAAGTAATAAAAGAAGAGGTTTTGAAGATATAGCAACTTAAGAAGAGGTCTGTTAATATGCGGAGAATTGGCGTTGTAACCGCGGGTGGAGACGCTCCTGGAATGAACGCGGCCATCCGCTCTATAGTTCGCGTGGCCATATTCCATGGGCTAAAGGTCTTAGGAGTCGAAAGAGGATATGCGGGACTCATTGAAGGCCAAGTTCACCCGTTAGACTCCCGCTCCGTAAGCGGAATAATTAATCGTGGTGGAACCATACTCAGGACTGCGCGATGTGAAGAGATTAAAACTAGTCAAGGAATCCAGGAGGTGAAAAATACCTTAAAGGCAAGCGGGATTGATGGCCTCATAGTAATTGGAGGCGGCGGCTCCTTCAAAGCCGCAAGTGAAGTACACGAAGCCAGTGGATTACCCATAGTAGGAGTGCCAGCCACCATTGACAACGATGTAGCTGGCACGGACACCACAATTGGTTTTGACACGGCTATCAACACAGCCCTGTTCACGATTGATAGAATTCGGGATACAGCTACATCCCACGAGAGAGTTTTTGTGGTGGAAGTGATGGGTCGGAAACGGGGATTCCTCGCCGTAGAGGTGGGTCTCGCCGAAGGAGCGGAATTTATTCTCATCCCGGAAATTAAGTATAATCTAGAGGATATATGTAGAAAACTTGAACAAGGTCGAAGGAAGAGTAAAACATCTCAGATCATAGTTATGGCTGAAGGGGCTGGAAATTCTGCCGCTATTGTGGAGCAGATTGAGAGGGAGACCGGATACGAGGTGCGTTTGACTGTTTTGGGGCATGCGCAAAGGGGAGGACCTCCAACAGCTCGAAGCAGAATCTTGGCCAACCAATTCGGAGCTTACGCTGTGGAACTACTTCTAAAAGGTGCAAAGAAGAATATGGTTGGAATTAAAGGACGAAGAATTGTTTCTGTTGATCTAGACTACACATGGAAGGAAAGAAAAGACTTAGACATGAGCCGATACCGTTTGGCTGAGATTCTGTCCTCATAATGGTTCCTTAAATCTCGTAAAACCAAAATTGAAGGATGAAGATTGAGATGGAGGATCTACAAGTCCTAAAAGGACAAGAAATTGCCTATTTTTCAATGGAGATAGGCTTGACGAATGAAATCCCCACCTATGCCGGAGGCTTAGGAGTTTTGGCTGGCGATACCATAAGGTCAAGTGCGGACTTAAAACTTCCATTAGTGGCTGTTACGTTGATCAGTAAAAAGGGATACTTCAGGCAGGAAATAACCGATGATGGAAGGCAGATTGAGTGTCCTCAAGAGTGGGATCCCTCCAAATTCATGGAACTGTTACCTGTAGAGGTGACAGTGCAGATTCAAAATAGGAACGTGAAGATTAAAGCTTGGCTTTATAAAGTGCAGAGCATAACAGGAGGGGTGATCCCTGTCCTTTTTCTCGACACTGATGTAGAAGAAAACACTCCGGAAGACAGAGAGATCACCTTTTTTCTGTATGGGGGAGATGAAAGATACAGACTAAAACAAGAGATTGTTCTAGGAATCGGAGGCGTGAGAATTCTTGGTGCCTTGGGTCTCCAAATCAGAAAATATCACATGAACGAAGGGCATTCCAGTCTTCTTACTTTGGAGCTGTTGCATAGACCTGGAATGGACATAGATAAGGTCCGCGAGCTGTGTATCTTTACCACCCATACTCCAGTGGAAGCAGGTCACGACAGATTCTCCTATGATGTCGTTAAGGAATTGATGGAAGAAACAGCCGACTTGGAAGTCTTGAGAAGATTCGGTGGACAGGAAAAATTGAACATGACTCTCTTTGCCTTAAACTCAAGTAACTACATTAATGGTGTAGCCAAAAAGCACCGAGATATCTCTAGGGAAATGTTTCCAGGCTACGAGATCCACGCAATAACAAACGGCATCCATTCTTATACATGGACCTGTGAGAGCTTCAGGAAAATTTACGATAAGTACTTGCCTGGATGGGCAAATGAACCGAATTTACTCGTAAGAGTGGATGGTATTCCAGATGAAGATATCTGGGAAGCTCATAGGGAAGCAAAAACGGTTTTGATAGATTACGTTAATAAGGCAACGAATATCGGTATGGACTACGACACATTGACATTGGGATTTGCACGAAGAGTAACCGGATATAAGAGGCCCGATTTGTTGTTCTCAGATCTAGAAAAACTAAAAAAGGTAAATAGAAAAGGCAAGATCCAAGTAATCTTTGCTGGAAAAGCCCATCCCAAAGATGAATCAGGCAAAAAACTGATCGAACAGATCTTTGGCTACATCAAGAAGCTGAAAGACGAGATCAAGATTGCTTATTTAGAAGATTACGACATGAATCTCGCGATAAAATTAGTTTCAGGGGTCGATGTTTGGTTAAACACACCTTCGCGGCCCATGGAGGCCTCAGGTACAAGCGGAATGAAGGCAGCCCACAACGGAGTGATAAACTTCAGTGTCTTGGACGGTTGGTGGATCGAAGGCTGGATCGAGGGTGTTACAGGCTGGGCAATAGGAACACACCCGGACGAGCACGCCTCGATGGAGGAGAGCCATATCAGAGAATTAGATGATCTGTACAATAAGTTGGAATACATAATTATTCCAATGTTCTACCAGAGAAGAGATGAGTGGATAAGGATGATGGAGAACTCTATGGGAAAAATCGCCTACTACTTTAACAGTCACAGAATGATGCACAGATATGTAACCGAGGCCTACCTGTAACCTCAATGAAGAACTACTGGCAAACTGGGATTCTACCTTGATCTTTAAGACGCCTTTCCAGAACTTCCAAATAGGCGTATCTTGCCCTTAACAACATCTTTCATAGCTTCTTTAGCTGGACTCAACATCTTCCTAGGGTCAAACTCCCTTGGTGATTTCGCTAGAAACTCCCGTATAGTTGCTGTGAAAGCAAGCCGCAGATCCGTATCGATATTTATTTTGGTTACTCCTAAAGAAATAGCCTTTCTGATGCATTCTTCCGGTATACCTTTCGCTCCGCTTAGTTCAGCCCCGTATTTAGTGGCTTTTTTAATGATCCATGATGGAACGCTTGAGGCACCATGCAAGACAAGCGGAACGTCAACCCTTTCGCGTATAAGCTCTAACCTTTCAAAATCGAGTTTCGGTTCTCCCTTAAACTTGTAGGCTCCGTGGGAGGTCCCTATCGCAACTGCAAGGGCGTCAACACCTGTACGTTTGACAAAATCTTTAGCCACGTTAGGGTCGGTCAAAACGGCTTCTTTCTCCTTAACGGCTGACTCCTCTATGCCACTGAGTCTTCCAAGTTCTGCTTCAACCGAAACCCCTCTCGGATGTGCTAAATCAACCACATGCTTCGTTAAGGAAGCGTTTTCTCCGAACTTCAGATGGGATCCATCAATCATAACTGACGTGAAGCCAGCTTCAATGCATTTTGAAACCGTTTCCACGTCTTTGCCATGGTCAAGATGTATAGACATAGACACTGGAGTGCATTCCGCCTGCGTTTTAACCATTTTTTCGATGTAAGCCAAACCAGCATAATTAATAGAACTGGTGTAACAGCAATTATGACAGGTGATTTTTCCTCAGTAGCAGCCTCAACAACAGCCAGTAAGCTTTCTAGATTGCTGATATTGAAGGCTCCAACGGCATAAGCCTCCCGCATGGCGGGTAATAATAAATCCCTATTTGCTACGAGCATGGCATTCTCACTGCAGATCGTACCAATAACTGCATAAATGGTTTACATGGTTCCTAATAGTGCATGCGCGCAATTAATCTCCATATTGCTTAGTCTCTTTCAACTCAAACAATAACACAGTAGCTGAAGAATAAGTTTTTGGGCGATGTAGAACCCCTTTTGGAACAACGATGCACTCTCCTTTCTTTAGGTCGAAATTCCTCTCTTTTGTTTGTAATGTAAGTTCGCCGTGATAAACCATGAAGACCTCATCGCTGTTATCGTGTTTATGCCAAACAAACTCACCTTCTACCTTTGTCATTCTAATTACAGAGTTGTTGAAAACTGCTACGTCTATTGGGAACCAAGGTTTGTCGATCTTTCTTGAAAGTTCATTTAACGATATTTTATTCACTTCATCACCTTAACCATTCTTTGGTATGTAGGCATGCATCTGTTTTTGGGTGAACTCTTTGACCATATTGACTATAGCTGTAAAACTGTCTGTGAGAGACAACTTTTCGCGCCCGCGGTAGATCTCTCCACCACAGGGTGCTGATAAACTTCATAACCTAGTTTTTTGAAGGTTATAAAATCTCAAATTACATTATAAAGCAGAAACTAAGAAACCACTATATGACAGGAGGAAGTGTCATGAAGAATAATCTTGTTATTCAAGCCATGCTTGGTCACAAGTCAATCCGAAAATATGATGATCAAGTGCCTTCTGACGAAGTGATAGCGACAATTGTTAAAGCTGGTCAACAGGCACCTTTCGCTTCTCAGTATTACAGCTTATTATTATCACGAACTCGAGCACGAAATCCATACAAGGCTCCCCTTTTGTTCACGGTGTGCGTTGATTCTCATAAATTTGAACTCATTATGGCCAGCAGGGATTGGAAGTTAGTCACCAATGACCTCGTGCTGCTTCTCTTTGGGATTCAAGATGCAGCTTTAATGGCTGAAAATATGATTATCGCGGGACGAAGTCTAGGACTTGGAAGTTGCCTCCTCGGAAGTGCACCATTTAGAGCTGAGAAAATAGCAGAAGAGTATGAGTTACCGAAGAGGGTGTTTCCTCTAGTACAACTAGTAATGGGGTATCCAGCGGAAAATCCGCCGCCACGACCACGATATCCCATGAATTTCACTCTTTTTGAGACTAGATATCCCAAGCTAGACCAAGACATGGTTTCAGAAGCCATGCAGCAGATGGACGAAGGATATCTCGCCCAGAACTACTACCGCAATCTGAAAGCAAAGATACCTCTAAAAGGAGATCGCGAGGAAACGTTTTCCTACGACAATTATAGTTGGACGGAACATATCTGTAGGAAGTGGGGTCAATGGTATCCAGATCCAGAGCCCCTGCTTGAGCAATTTGAGAAACGTGGGTTCTATATCACCGGGAAAAAACCGCATGCACGGAAATCTACTTGACTACTGCCTTTATCAAACTTGAGGCGCGCAGGAAGATAGATAGGAGATTGAAGGAAGCCAGACTATCTGAAAAAGGGACCAGTTTCACAATTCGAAGCATAATTGCGATTTATGCAAAACAAGATTGAACAGATAGCAATGATGATTAAATAGGAGGATTCCAATTTTCTAACCTCACCCGTAGTAACATTGTTGGGAGATTTCGGAGATGACAACTCAGAGGTTCAACAAAAAAGCGGTTGCCAAACTAGTTCGAGAAAAAAACGTAGAACTGATAAATCTCTGTCACATACCTGAAGATTGCCGCCTCAAAACTCTGAGCTTCACTGTCAGAAGCGCGGAAAAGCTTCACGAAATTTTGAGATTTGGTGAGCGAGTTGATGGTTCAAGTTTATTCTCTTATATTGACCCGAACGAGAGCGATATCTACATAATGCCGAAAATAGAAACCGCTTTTCTAAATCCATTCACGTGCGAGCAGTCAACGCTGAACATTCTATGCGATTATCTCAACGAGAATGGAAAACCACTGGACATTGCACCTCAGAACATTTTGCTAAGGGCTGAAGAAAAGCTCAAATCTTCCACAAACATTACGCTTAAGGCGTTAACTGAACTTGAGTTTTATATCTGTAACCAAGAGGAGACTGCTTTTCCAGGAGGCACGGAAAGAAACTATCACGAATCTGCACCGTTTGCAAAATTTGCAGATTTGAGGAATGAAATCCTTGGTACTCTGGAAGATATAGGTATAGCTACAAAATATGGGCATGCAGAAGTGGGCAGATTCTACTCCAAACATGGCTATCTAATGGAACAGCACGAAATAGAGTTTTTGCCACAAAGTCTAGGCAAAATGGCAGCGATCATAACCATCGCAAAATGGGTCATTAGAAACGTTTGCGCAAAACATGGCGTCTTTGTCTCTTTCTCCCCCAAACCATCTTTCAAATACGCGGGAAACGGAATGCACATTCATCTTTGCGGATTAAGAAAGAATGAAAACATAATTGCAGATTCCGCGGGAAATTTAACAACCGCAGCGAAACGAATGATCGGTGGGATACTTAAGTTTGCGCCGAGCCTAACCGCTTTTGGAAACACTATACCAGT
>JAOUKN010000225.1 GCA_029882515.1 Candidatus Bathyarchaeota archaeon | reverse complement strand
ACCAACCAACTTGGACGACGGTAAACGGTTAACGGACGGCTAAAAGACCTGTATACACCTGATTTGGACACCATTCTATGGATAAGAATGGGATAGGAATAAGGAAGGATGGAATAGAGAATAGAGTGAGGGGTAAAAATCAAAGAAAACTTACCCCTCATGCATGCAATGGCTTGTTGTTTCCCTAAATAAATTCTAGGGATCTCTACTTTTTTCCTTCTTGCGAAGATTTATAATATAAAATGAAATGAATTACCGAGTCAGCAAGAGAGAGAAGGATAGGGTGAGAGTTATCAAAAAGTTTCTCATGAAAAGTTTGGCGAAGCTTTCTAGAAAGCCAAAGGTGAAGGTCTCACTCAAGCGGTTAGAGGGCTTCATCGTAGATATTGGTGCTGGTGGAGAAGGTGTGATAGCCAAAACATGTGGAAGGAATACGGTGGGTGTAGACATTAATAAGGGGGAAATTGATGAAGCTAGGTCAAGGGGTTCTCTTGCTCATTGGGTTTTGTGTGATGCGTGCTTCATGCCCTTCAGAAATGGCAGTTTTGATGTGGCCACATTTTTCTTTTCACTTATGTACATTAAGACGCCCAAAAGAAAGTGGGCTGTATTCGTGGAGGCTAGAAGGGTTCTCAAATCAGATGGACTACTCTGTTTATGGGACGCAATAATTCGTGAAAAACCAGACCTATACGTTGTATTTGTGGAAATCAGTCTGCCAGATGGAGAAGAAATCTTTACAGGATACGGAGTGAGGGGAAAGGAAAAGGAGCAAAATCTGGAACTCATAAACAAGTTAGCCATTGAAGCAGGGTTCAAAGTTACCAGTGCTGAATCTCACAAGAATTGGTTTAGAGCATGTTTTCATTGAATACCTCTGTTGGTGTGTTGGAGGGATTAAAATTTAATCCAACCAACCAACATGTCGTCAGTTTTGTGTGTGGGATAGAGATTCTATCCAACCAACGACACATCAATAGATGTAAGGGATTAGCCTCTTTGTTTTTCTCTTATAATCTTCGTAATCTGGACCGAATGCTTCGACAAGCATTTCTTCTTCAAGCTTTATTCGGAGCAGTAGAAAGACTGTTCCAATTATAACTAATAGAATTCCATATCCACTCGAAAAAATCGATACAATACCAAAGTTTCTTAGTATTTCACCTAAGTATAATGGATGACGAACGTGTTTATAGAGTCCATCTTTCACCAACTGTTGACCTTCAACAATTCGAAGTCGTCCAGTTGAAACAAGATTATCAAATCCAGCTTTCTTTCTAAGCTGCAAACGTGCCTTCTCCCGCAAATACCCTCCAATTACTACTAAAGCTAAACCAATGAGACCAAAAAACTGAAACTTCAGATTTTGGAGAAAAATGAAATCTAAGACTGCTACAATAAAACCAATACTTGTGATTAAAAGGAAGGGGAGTAATGTCCAATCTTCCCTGAAGGATTTCTTGACTTTTGACAAGAAATTCACTTAAAGATACCTATCATTGTGAGGATTAAAATTTAACGCACACACACACAAAAAAATGACCGAAACCCCATTTCTGAGAAGAGATTCCACGCATGCTTATCAAAAGAGCTAACCACAAATGAGAATTTGAGGTTTGACTTTCAACTCAAAGTTATGTTTTCTCTTTGTTTTTGAGTAATACCTGTGTAAACAGGAGCACTAATCCTAGTGCCAGTCC
>JAOUKN010000104.1 GCA_029882515.1 Candidatus Bathyarchaeota archaeon | reverse complement strand
AAAGACGATGCAATCTTGTCGAAACGAAACTTCAATATGGCAGACCTTCCCCCGGGTTTTAGCGATCCCGATTTTGTCAGAGCACGCACATAATTAACATCACTGAACAGTAAAATGGTATTCGGTTGGATACAAGCTAAAAATAATTATTCAAAGTATCCTGATTGTGGCTGAGGTGAAGAAAATTGAATGCGGATGAAAAGTTTAGAGAACTCAAAAAGGACGTGTTAGACAAATTTATCGAAAAGACTCTTCATTTTGCTAGTCACTTAGATATTCACGATCCATACGATTATGTGCTTCCAAAAATTAGATACGGCATGTATCCTTTGAAAATCTGAAATTTGGTTTGCGCGCACATTTATAAGCGACTTGTGTTGAATATCTGCATTGTGCAAGAAGTAGTTTTGTACATATAAATGCAAGGGAGTTGAAATGGCAAATGTCCGGTAGAGAAATGCATAAGGCAGTCTGCGCTGAATGTGGTCAAGAATGCGAAGTTCCGTTCAAACCTGACGGAAGCAGACCAGTATACTGTCGAGAATGCTATTCTAAACGAAGAAGAACAAATAGATATTAAGCTCACAAGCTAACATCTATCATTTGTCAACAATCTTTTTTCTCTCTTTTGTCTTGTGACGTGACATCGTCATTTATAATAGCGGGAGGTACATTTGTATGCGTTCACTATTATGTGCAGCTAGGAGCGAAATAATGCCTAGAGATCCTGTTTGCGGCGTGATTCTGAACGAAAAGACATCTAAATTTAAGAGAAGTTATGATGGAGAAAAATACTATTTCTGTAGTGTGAAATGCAAGAAGAGATTCAAAAGGAATCCAATGAAATTCGTAAAGTGAACGGATGTGCCGGTGCTTCCACTTCATTAGCTGCTGGCTGTCAATTTTCTAATTTCAATTTCAAATTTGATTTATTTTTCGGAAAATCATTCTGACTACGCTTAGAACTTGAAAATTAGAATTCCTAATTTTTTCTTCTGTTTAAAGATTAGAAAATTCGAAATTCTGTTTACTTCAGTGGTTGAGCAGTGCGCATTTCATTGCTGAGGAGGGAAGAGAGAGGTGATGACAAACAAATTAGCTCTTACGCACTGATCTGAGAGATTTTATATGACATATGTCATATTTAAGTATTACTTACAGGACAACAGTGCAATAGCTTAAACACTGATAGCATAGACACTAGTTGTGTTGAGAGGTGCGTATTCAACACGGAGACTGGAGAGAACCAAGAGATTGCACCGAGGTAGACTAACAGTTTGTCGCGCAATTTGGCAAAGAATACGAAAACTATAGGAAACAAAGTAACGATGATAATATCGAGATTGAGCGCGCGCCACTCACTCACCTCTTTCAAATAGCAGGTAATGCGTGATCCAGATATCACGACCAGTCACTTGATAGGTATGGAGACGCCAGCCATTCTTTTGGAATTCCTCAATTGTGCTACCGACATCGTTGTGGTGACCAGCTTGCACACATATATTCTTTCAATCTGATTTCACCTCCTCAATTCTACACACTCTCTTTTTTTTATCTAGAGATAATGCATCAAACTTATAATATTGAATCTGCTTCCGCCCTCACCCGCAAAGGCGTGCGAATGGAAAATGACCCGAAATGAAGCGTCGTGTTGTCCATGCGTACAGAGGCAAACGCAAAGCGAGCATACGTGCGAAGAGTCATTGCTTTGGCTCCGTCTTGGCCCTCTTTAATGTCGAGTACGTTTTTCTAATCGGTCTAAATAGAAGATGTGTGCTTAGCAATATTAGGAAGGGCACCAATAGATATTCATGGATGTTGAAGGAAATATTCTTGCTTAGTAGTCCAAATGTTAAACGCTCGGTGATTTGATATTGTGTAATCCCCAGTCCAGTGAAAATGTAAATTATCGTCATAGCATATAATATCCAATCTATTATCTTTTTAACTGAACTTTGCCTCATCTTGTTTCACTTTGTTCGGCCTATGGTAGCAAATCCGCGTTATTAGAGAACCCTCGGCTTTCCCAATATCCTCTGTAGTCTTCGTTGTCAGATAGTTCAATTTCTGCTATCCATTTTATCCACTTGTATCCATACTTGCTCTCTGCTACTAGCTGGAAAGGAAAGCCTCTTTCCGGTGGAAGAACTACGCCATTCATTTTGTAGGCCATTAATATATTGTTGTCAACTACAAAATCTAATGGTAAACTGGTTGAATAGCCATCATAGGCATAGAATATCACTACTTCTGCGGTAGGATGAATCCCTGCTTCCTCTACTAAGTCTTTTACCAAGACACCTTCCCAAAGAACGGTAACATCCCAGCCTTCTACACAATGCAACGTGACAACCTTCTTGTAGGGTTGCTGGTTTTTCACAATGTCATCATATGTGTATTCTATCTCATGTTGTACAACACCAGTTACAACAAGCTTATAGCTTTCTTTGTCTACAAATTGTGGCCCTTTTATTGAATTTTCTCTGAAATCATCGATTGATGACAATTTTTGACCTCTGTATTCTCTAATTTCTACGGATTCTAGTGTATCGGTCAAACTTGTAGTTTCATTCATCCAAATAATGCGCCCCATAAAAACAACTGTCAAAACTGCCCACAATAATGAGACTGCCAGCCAAGAAGACTTTTCACTATACATTGCTGATACGCTTCTCCTAAGAGTATGACGTATGTCATATCGTATATATCTGTTTCGTTGTGCGCGCGTCCAAGTAAAATATTAAATATCTTAAACAACCGTTTACGGGATAGTGACGCACATTGAACAAAACTGTTCGGACTTGCTTCATTATCTTGTGTTTGTTATCCGCAACATTTCTATTGGGATTAGCATTTAACGTTCAAGGAGTCAAAGCAAGCGGATCCATTTATATTAAGATTGATGGAAGTGTTGATCCCCAAGATGCCCCCATATCAAGTGTTGACAATATCGTTTATACCTTCAATGACGATATTTATGATTTCATTGTCGTCGAGAGGGACAACATTGTAATCGACGGAGCAGGCTTCACGCTGCAAGGAAATGGGACTGGAAGGGGGGTGGATCTTACAGACAGAAGCAATGTGACAGTCCAGAACATGAAAATCAAAGCATTCGAACTCGGTATTTGGCTCTTTCAATCTTCTGACAACAAGGTTCTCAGAAACACAATAACAAACAACACTTACGGCGTGTGGATCTTCGCTGTGGGTAATACTCTCTCTGACAACATAATAACTCATAATAGTGATTCTGGCGTTGTGATAGACATTAACTCCTCCAACAACACTATCTCTGGAAATAACATAACGAACAACAATCGTGGAGTCTGGCTTATCTTAGCTTTTGACAACAAGTTCTATCACAATAACTTCATAGACAACACGCAACATGTGCATATCCTCGTATCCATGTATGCCAACGTATGGAACAATGCCTACCCTTCTGGTGGCAATTATTGGAGTGCCTTTGGGGGAATGGATGTACGTAGTGGGGCTTATCAGAATGTGACGGGTAGTGATGGAATTTGCGACACTCTTTACATTATAGATGGATACAATCAAGACAACTATCCCTTGATAGGGTGGTTCTCTGATTTCAGCGTTACATCAGAAGATCATGTTCAAACCATCTGCAATTCTACAATCTCCGATCTTTGGCATGGTAAGGATTTTGTCCGTTTCACTGTTGCTGGTCCAGACGGGACCATAGGTTTCTGTAGGATTATGATTCCCAGAACTCTGATGAAGGGCCCATTCACAGTTTATGTTGATGAAAATGTGGCGAATGCAAATGAAATGCCTGACTCAAACACAACTCATGCGCTCTTGTACTTCAATTACGTCCATAGCACCCATATGGTTACAATAGTTACTTGGACAGAGCGCTATCAAATGTTGCTAGAGGACTTACAAAATCTGAACTCAACCCTATATGCCTTACTTGGTAACATAACCGATCTGCAAGAAAAAAATGATTCTCTCCTAGTTGCGATCAACTTAATGCAAGAACAGATTGATTCGTTGAACTCCACAGATGAAGACCTACAAGAATCAATTGAGAATCTACAGGAACGAATCAATCTGCTGAACTCGACACTACAAACATCGATTAGCGGACTGCAAGAACAGTATAACTCCATGAACGCTACAGTGACATCAGGACAAGAAGCTCTCATAAATGAACTTGTCACTACCAGAAATCTAATTTATGTCTTGATAGCAACAGTAGTGATCCTTATAGCAACAACCGTCTACTCTGTGATAAGAAAACCAAAGATAAGATTACAAACACAATAATCTCCTTGTTTTTCTGTGCTTCCAGCTAGTGCTGCGCGTGCAGATTCTTTCGCGCAAGCCAATAGTGCGCGTCAATAGTGGCTAGATCATTGAGGTCATAACACGAAGAAACAATTAGACAAATAGGGACAAGGGTGTAGTCCATATGAAAAATGGCGCGCTTTCGCCCTCAGTAAGGAAAACCTAAACCCCTGCCGAATGGAGTTTAGTTTCCATGCAATGTTCTAGTTGCGGTAAGTGTTGTGAAAGCACTAAAATGGTGCTTTCAAAAGAAGACACTGAACGGCTAGAGAGAGCGGGCTTCAACCGAGAAGACTTCGCTGTTGCAGGTAGAGATGGACTGACCAAGTTAAGAAATGCTGGAGAATGGTGCTAGTTTTATGATCCTGAAGAGAAGAAATGTCAAGTCTATGAGTGTAGGCCATTAGGATGCTTCATATACCCGGTTATATACTCAAGCGAAGAAGGGGGTAATAACCGATGAAATCTGTCCAATGAGACACACAATCTCCAAACGCGAATTAAAAACGAAAGAACAGATCCTGCTCAGACACCTTAAGAAGATAACGAGTGAAGTAACCTCCCTTCTTCTGTAGCGTTCACTCTCAAGCCTTTGAACACTACGAATTTGAGAACGTGCGCCCTTGATGATGTTGCTGCAGGGAAGACCAACGTATTTAAATTATGCGACTGTTATGGAAAAGGACGTTAAAGGTGGTAGAGTGGGCAAAAAGAAGGTCAAAAGCGAAGACGCTTTTAAGGTTACGAAGTTGCCTGTGGCCAACGATGTCATTGGCATAGCTAAGAAAATGCTGGGTAACGATCGATTGCTAGTGAACTGTCAAGACGGCAAGGAGCGACTCTGCAGAATCCGAGGAAAGATGAAAAGAAGAATGTGGATAAGGCTGGGAGACATTGTTCTGGTTTCGCCATGGGATTTCCAGTCCGACAAGCGGGGCGACATCATATGGCGATACAAAAGAAATCAAGCCGAATGGCTGAGAAGGAACGGATACCTAAAGACTTAACAAAGGAATTTAACGCTCATCGTACATGAACTCTCTCCTCTGGCAGTATTTAAAAGCGTGACCCAATTGGGTGTACGTTTATGTTCATAAGATTCTCAGCTTCTCAATCTGGCTGGATGCACGCCCGCATGAAAGAAGAGGTTAACAGAACAAGACACTGAATGCACAGGAGGAATCCCAGTCTACTTTATAAATTTATGCGGATTCCGTTTGAATCTCTTCTTGCATTTCACACTACAGAAATAGTATTTTTCTCCATCATAACTTCTCTTAAATTTAGATGTCTTTTCGTTCAGAATCACGCCGCAAACAGGATCTCTAGGCATTGTCTCGCGCCTCACCCATGCGCAGGCGTCGTGATGCCGTTTAGATCTGGAGTATGTTCCAGTTCTCTCGCGTGGACTCCTTCATGATTCTCGATAACTCTTAATCCGCTGTGTCTCCCGATTCTCAGTTGAGTTTCACCTCTATAAGCAGTGACGCGCGCATTTGCAACTTCAACTATGTCGTTGATGGAAAGTGAGTTTCTTCGCCCGTTCCATAGAGTCAGTTTCACAGTGCCAGTTTCATCTGTCAAGGTTACATTGGTGAACATGACATAATCGTTGTATCTTGTTGGAGCTAATTGTGGCCTTGAAATCGCGAGAACACGAGCTTTCAAGTTAATTCGCTTCATTCCAGTTTTCAAATCCTTAATTTTGAAATACCTTACTCCACTGTCATTTGTTTTCTTCATTAGAGCATCTTTCTCACGTTCAATTATATATGCGAATTCTTTCAGTGGAGCTACTTCTTCAAGAAGGTGCTTGGATATGGGAAATTGTGCAACTACATCGTAATCTGCGGTTATAAGAAAAATGGCGTGGGCTCTCATCTTTTCACGGCACTGAATTGTTAATTGTTTGCACTTAGACCTTCGATCCTTCCAAGCGTTCACAATCTTGTTGAAGAAATTGTTTGGGTCAATTCCATGTTTTACAGAAATTTTTGTGATATACTCAAGAAGTCTCATGTCAACTGCTGAATGACTCCTGCCTCGAGGCCGTCCTCGCATACTCCATCGTCTACTTCGCATCTAGTCCATTCCAAGTTTCCATTTGATTATTATTATGTTTCAATTTTAACACCTTTTGTTAGAAGGTTTCCATTGCATTGTTGGATGCATGTCATAAATGAGGAGCGCTATTCTTTGCCCACCTCTATGAGGAACACCATTCCCTTTTTTGTCTTGGTTTGAATGTTTTTACTGAACTTTGTGGGAGGGGGGCTTATCTGACTATGATATCCTGCACATTTTAATCCTGCTAGTTTCGCATCTTGCGAGACCCACACAATGCGACTTTCTCTTCCGCATTTTGGACACCTAATGCGGTCTCCTACTTCAGTCATTGTTTATACTCTCGAATTTGCTTTAGTTTCGTCTTTCACTTGCGTGACAACGCTATCTCCATTGTGGAGACCATTCTTGGTCTGCCTTCTCCTTCTCTTGGTGGCATCTCTTCGGTTCCTATGGAGATCT
>JAOUKN010000103.1 GCA_029882515.1 Candidatus Bathyarchaeota archaeon | reverse complement strand
TGATCTCGCAAAGCGTTTCCAACAGGCTTTAATGTTCGCAAACTTCTGATTTTTTCAGCTAATCCTTTATCTTCCAAAGTTTTGTCAGCCCATTCTTCAAAGTCTCCGCGATAAAGGTGGAATTCCAAAGATTTGATGTTTACCTCTTTGATTTTTTCGATGAATTCTTCAAGAGATGCTGAGTTTATCCCAGTGTAGTTGCCGATTGACGTAAAAAAGTAGAATGCGTTTTTTCTTGGAAGTTTCCTGAGGATACGAGAACTAGATGAAAAAGACTTCACACGAGTTCCTCTCCTTCAGAAATGGTGGGCCAATTAGTTATAAATAATCTTCTACGCTTAAAGGCTTTCATTTGGGGATGACTTCCTTTTGAAGATAAACATTTCGTCCTTGTACTTTTTGGTGATTATTGAAGTTCGAATTCTAAGTACTCCCGGAAGCGGGGCCACCGAATGCGCGATGAATGAGTGCAGTCTTTCCTGATCTTCTGCTACTACCTTAGCAATTATCAGTAGTTCTTCTGAAAGAGATGTGAAAACCTCGATAATCTCCTCAAATTTCGATAATCTCTCTGCCACACTTTCGCTCTCTTTTGGATCTGTGAACACGGTCATGATAGCGGTGATGTATTTCGCTCCAGCCTTCTCAAGATTTACGATTGCAGCGTATTTTTCAATGATTCCTTGTTCTTCCATTTTTTTGATCCGATCGTGAACTGTTGAGTGGGCAACTTGAAGGTGACGACCAGTCTCTATGTATGTTTGCTTGGCATTTTCTTGCAAAACCTGAAGAATGCGCAAATCAAGATCATCTAGAACGTTTCCTCGATTTTTCATCTTCATATTTCCGGGTCCTCAAAGAAACTGGATTACCTTCATAGGGAACTTGTTATCAAGGTTTATTAATTTTTAACCTCAAAATGGATCTGAAAGTCGTTGGAAAAAATTAGGATATCCACGGATTTTTCCCACTTTTCTCCAAAAAACTGAGAGTTTTTCGGCAATTTTGCGCATTTTCTGTTCGATAGATTTAAATTAGTCGCGATAGAAGAAACTTCTAGAATTAAAATTCTTGAAGGAAACCTTGTTATGACTGTAGCCCTAAATATCCCAAAGGTTTGGGAGATTCTTGATCGTTTCAAAGATTTCTGCCAATCAAAAGAATGGAAGACATCAAAGCATGAGGATTGGGTTATGGCTGACAACAAGTATCATAACTTCTTGTGGGTTCGAAAAGTCTATCCATCTACATTTCTGAAAGTTGCAATGAACCATAAATGCGCTATCCATGAAGGTGTATCTTATCAAGTTGTGAAAACTACGTATACGGCGTGGGTGTTTCCCGAAAAGCCTCCAAAAATGTTAGTGAAAACGGTGATTGATAATGAAGAACTCTTGAAAGGAACTGCAATTTATGATTTGAGCTCTGTCTATGCAGGTAAACCTCTTTGTTTGAGATTGAATGAAACTGATAGTGTGGTTTTTCGAGAGTTCGAAAAATTTTTACAAGAGAATTGCGGAATCGAAATTAGACCAACGTAATCTTCTATGTTTTCGGTCAAAGTTTTGATATCGAAAATATTTCTTCAGACTCCAGTAAAGATATTCCAGCGTATTTGCCAATTATGTCAATCCGCAGAATTCTATCAGGATTTTCAAGGTCAACTTTCTCATTGATGATTTCAGCTAATTCCCTAATGATCTCCATTTTGTGATGTTGGATATATCGACGTTTTTCTATTGTTATACGCCATTTTTCGCCTTTTTGAATTCTGTTCTTGAGTTGTTTGACTCCTTCTTTCATGGACTCTATATCTGAAGCTGTCCACAGATCAACTGGAACCCATTTGAAAGTGTGTTGAATAACAAGTGGATCTTGACTACAAATCTCTCGTAAACATCGAACAACTTCCCTGGAATCTAAACTTGTTTTCACACCAATGATTCCCCTTGCAATTGTACGTCTAACGTATGGTTTTTTGTCGTCAAGCCTTTTTAAAATGTGGATTATTTCGACCTTAGCTTTTCCGTAATTAGCCCAAGAACAAGAGACAAGAAGATTAAACTCGTACATTCTTAACCTTAAGGTCAACGTTGGTTTGATTGTTTATAAGCGTATAACTTGGCGAGGAAGCTTTGATAAGCAACCAATGTCACGTTGTAGTGGGAATAAGATGACTGAACGGATTGACGAAAAGAAACTGAAGACGATTGCTGAGCTTCGGAGCATATTGGAAAAACGGATAAAAGAGACAGCAACAGAATTAGAGGGACTACGAATTATACTCGAATTTGTCGATGCCAAACTGCTGGAGAAGGGGTTCAGAAGAGTTGAGATGAGAAAGGTAGCTCCTGCGCCTCCAGCGTCCGTGGAGCCTGCGATTGGGTCTGAAGAAACAGTTCCCTTGAAGACTGTGGCTGGTGACCTATTGGCAAATTTCTACGTTGCAGAGGATTCTGTGCGAATTGTTCCAGCAGAGGATAAGACGTTTGATGTTAATACTCAACCCTTTATGCCTTTTCTAGTAGAGCGTGTGCTAACGAAAATGCAGGAGAAGGATCAAGAAGCCGCTAGGACAGGCGGGATCACTCCAGACAAGATACTTTCTTACAATATCATTCGTGATGGAGATGTAATTCGGGAGGTTGCCATTAAGAACGTTGGTTCGGAGAGGTTGAGGGAGTTGAAGTCCACCGTTAGATGGACCCTTGAAAAGATGTATGAGAAGACACAGAGTGATTAGATGTGCCTGGCTAGTTTGAGAAGATGTTTGTTTCGTCTTTCTTCTCGGTTGTTTTTCGTGATATATGACTTGGAGGTTTCGGATCCATCTTCGCTCTCTTCTGTTGTGCATCATTTTCTATGTTGTTTCGTAGGATCCGCTGTTGATGTGCACGTAAGTTCTAGTCAGAATCTTGTCAGTAGAAGTCAATTTGGCAAATGGTGAAAATGCCTGTTTCTTAACACCACTAGATTAATAGAGTTGTCTCGAGGATTCGCGTGAAAAAGCACCAAATTCACGCTTTTCTTTTACAAAAGCCTTAACGTCTCTGTACAAGCCAACTCTTGGAGACTTTGCTCATCCTCCTTCAATCACTACCTTCTCGCCCAGGAATTTCCTGACTTGTATGAGTTGCACTTTGCTGCCAACGAAGGGGATTTCACCTTTGACGATGTTTATAAAAGGAATATCTTGTTCAGCGCGCGTCACTTCTCTCTAGAAGACCATCTTTGAATTCCAATTCTTTCTTCCTTATTGCTTTTTTTGAATAATGGTGTTTTTGATTTTAACCAGAATAGAACAACATAAATTGATAAGCTTGATAATGAGTGATGGCTTTCCTCTTCCTTTTTTCACATATGTATTTTACGTCAAGATTCCAATTTCATAACTCATTTCTACGGTCAACTAAAGAACAGAAATGGGTAGACACATGTCAACAGAAGTAAGGGACGTTATGATTAGAGATATTAAAACAGCAAGTCCTGAAGAGACCGTCTTGGAGATCATAAGAACGATGAATCGATATGAGATCGGCTCTATAGTAGTCACTGAAAATGGAAAACCAGTCGGAATTGTGACCGAAAGAGACGTGTTGAAAAGATTGGTATCCAAAGAGAGAAATCCGGCTGAAACTAGATTGTATGAAATTATGTCAAAACCCCTTGTAACGGTCGAACCCTGTACTACAGTGATGAGTGCCGCACGATTGATGATCAAGGAGAAAATCAAAAAACTGATCGTAACAAATAGTGGTGAGCTTTCAGGTGTGTTAAGCCTCACAGATCTGATTCCCCTACTCAGAAAACATGGGAGCATAGAGAGACTTCCACTAAAAAACGCTTCAAAACATGTGAGGAAGGTCTTTGACATATACTTTGATGCAGAAAGAAAGATCCGGAAAAAATGTCCAGTAATAGTATTGGGCGGAATGCTAATCAACTGCATGGGTCCAAAATGCATGTGGTATAGCCCGAATGGGTGCGCAGGTTTCAAATCCTGACAAAGAAGTCACAAACGATGTGAGGATCGCACCAAGTGCGCATGTGAGTTTCCTCTTTTTCAGACGGATCCAAGACATCCTTAAATTCTCTCAAGATCTTCACTTGTTCTACTGTCCAGTGCGCTCAAGTAGGATTCTGAACCCACATCACTAGGGCAATAAGTTAAAATCTAGCTTCTCCTCCAACTAGACAAAAGAATGGTGGTCTTATGGTCGACTCGAGAGACACAAGACTTGCTGACATCTTAGTCAACTACTCAATCGAGTTGAATAAAGACGACAATGTTTGTTTACTCACAGATTCCACTCAAACCCTACCGTTATTCCTCGAAGTTTATAAGAAAATCATCATAGGCGGCGGATACCCTTATCCCCACATTTTCTTAGATCCTCACATAGGCTCTGAAGGAATGGATCCCCAATTCATGAAATACGCTTCAGCGGAACAGCTGCGACACCTTTCACCTCTTAGGCTAAAAGAGATGCAGGCAATGGATGCCTACATTAGAATCGGAGGACCTGCAAACAAGCAAGAACTAAGCGGCATCGATCCGAGAAGGATATCGATGAGACGAAAAACGACAAAAACAATATTAGACGAAAGGTTAAGAAAAAAATGGGTCGTCACGAGATATCCAACTCCATCCCTAGCTCAAGCTGCAGGTATGTCTACAGAAGATTTTGTGAATTTCTTTTACAATGCTTGCCTGATAGACTGGGAAAAACAGGAGAAAAAGCAAGAAGCTATTCGGAAAAGGTTTGAAAGTGGAAAGATAGTCAGGGTGCTTGCAGACGATACTGACCTAAAAGTTAGCATCGAAGGAAGAAAATGCACAAAATGCTATGGGAAACGGAACATGCCAGACGGAGAAATCTACTTCGCTCCCAACGAAACCTATACAACTGGATATATCAAGTACACGTACCCATACAACATGCAAGGGCAAGTGATATCAGGAATATCCCTCAAATTTGAGAAAGGAAAAGTAGTTGATTCTAGTGCTGAGATAAATCAGAAAGCCTTGGACGCCCTCCTAGACACAGACGACGGAGCGAGGCGACTCGGAGAATTCGGAATCGGCACAAATGAAGGCATAACTCAATTCACTAGTGAGACCCTCTTTGACGAAAAGATAGAAGGCACAGTCCACATCACGCCTGGTAATGCGTATGAAGACAGTGGAGGGTTGAACAAATCAGCGATACACGCCGATATAGTTAAAGATCTGAGGAAAGAAAAGGGCGGCGGCGAAATTCAAATCGACAGTGAGACTGTCCAGAAAGATGGAAAATGGGTCTTCCTTTAGCCGAGCTGACTGACTGCTACTTTATGACACTGCAAAAAACTATAGGCTAAAAGCTCTTTTCATAATCTCCAAAATCAGATCCAACTGTCCCGTGTAAAGACCAACAGTGAGAGCAGTCAGACCTGTGAGAAGCAAAAGGGAACCTATAATCCGTTTTTCTGAAGATTCCATGTAGAGTATCTCCTTTCTGTTAGCATTCAATCCTACTTAAAGACGTTTTCTTTTTCCTGAGAGTTCCTCATATCTTCCAATTCATTTCTCTTTCGACTGAGAAGAGTCTCACCCATCTTTTGAATGGAAACCAAGCCTTCTGAGGCATCAGAATATTTTAAGGGGGTTTCTCCCTTCATGTCGGCCTTCATTATGCCCCTATCATACGGGACCAAACCTAATACTGGAATTCTGTTTTCTGCGGCAAATCGTTCGATCCCTTCTTTTCCATCGGAGTTCTCAATTTTGTTTCCTATCAGTAGAACTTCTTTAACGCCCATGTCAGTTGCCAATCCATAAATCTTTCTGGCGGTATCTAGGGACTTGAAACTCAGGTCACTAACTATAAGCATCGTATCCACGTGTTTTGCGGTGCCTCTGCCCAAATGCTCCACTCCCGCCTCCATATCCATTAAAACAACTTCGTTACGCTCTACAAGCAAATGACGAAGTAAGGCCCTAACAACCGTGTTGGCGGGACATGTGCATCCGCTCTCAGCCGACTTCACCGTTCCCATAATCAGCAAATTGACGCCGTATGGCGATCTGACTGAAAATTCCTTAATGATGTCATCGACAGAAAAAGAGAGCCGATAGACCCCTTCAAAATCTGTCTTTGTTTTTGATTCTATTAATTTGGCGTTTTCAGAAACAGGAATTATCTTTCGCACTTGATCTATAGATATCCCGAGGGTCAGTGCTAAGTTAGGGGAAGGGTCAGCGTCGATGGCTAAAACTTTGAAGTTTTTCTCCGCGAAGAAAGCAGCCAGAGTTCCTGCAATTAGGGTTTTGCCAACTCCCCCTTTGCCGGAAACTGCAATTTTCACTCGATTTTCCCCGTTTTGGTTAAGTCTCGTAGCCTCTATTTACGCTTTCGGAAATACACGAGTCCATCTTTTTCACAGACAAAATCGAAGCGCGCGCACTCACTTTTTCATTTTGTCAAACATGCCTCTCACCGCTAAGAGATGGAGGGAGACTGAGATGCGAAGAAAAGAACACCTGAGAGAACACAGCCGACCCTCAGCATATTCTTACAATCGTAGGTTGAACTTTTAAATCTATGTGACTGTTACGCTACAGTCACATAGCTATAAATATCTAACGCTGGAAAAGTCTCTTCGTCCTATGTATCAACTTATCGGAGGTGAAGTTATGGCAAAGTGTGGAATCTGCGGAGCAAACGTACCTCAGCAACCAAAGATTACGGCAGAGGGGAAATGCTCTGTTTGTGGGGCAAAGTTAGCAGTCAAAAAATAATTTGAGCAATGGTTGCGCGTACGTCCACTCGAAAAGGCCAACCCTGAAGGACTGTGTAGATGTCTCTACTGACCTG
>JAOUKN010000102.1 GCA_029882515.1 Candidatus Bathyarchaeota archaeon | reverse complement strand
AAGGGGAGATGTTGGCAAAACACCTACAACACAGTCAACATTTTCATCTTCTAGGACCGCTCCTAAGGAGATTTTTAGACACTCCTCTGGTCCCACCGATTCAAATAGCATCTCGGTGTCCATAGGATTCTTAACTTTAATCCATGAGGGCAGATAGGACTCTAAATATTCTGCCGTCCTCCTGGAAAACTGAGCCACCTCCAAATCATGATTCCGACATTCATCTGCCGCCATTACACACCCCGCCCCCGTCATGCTCAAAATTGCAACTTTGTTGCCCTTTGGCAACGGCTGTAGAGCAAAGGCCTTCAGAAAATCCATCAACTCTTCGAAACCATTCACACGTATAATACCAGTCTGTTTACATATGGCATCAAATATCTCATCCCTCACTGCCAAAGCGCCGGTATGAGATATGGCGGCTTTTATGCCAGCTTCTGTTCTGCCAGATTTAAGAATAAGAACCGGCTTTCTGATTACTGCCTGTTGAGCCGCTCTTAGAAATTTGAGGCCGTCCTTAACTCCTTCCATGTATATTGCAATGACTTTTGTATCTTCGTCATGTGTTAAGTATTCTAATGCTTCAGAGTCATTCACATCAGACTTGTTGCCGAGTCCTATAACTTTGCTTAGACCGAAAGGCTCTGCAGAAAGTATCCACCAGAAGGCAGCTGCGGCAAACAGACCGGTTTGTGCGACAAAGGCTACGTTGCCTTCCTTTAGATGTGGGAGTGGCACGAAGGATGTTGTGAACTTGTTAGTGGTGTTAAGAATGCCTGTGGTGTTTGGTCCGAGGACTCTAATGCCAGCCTTCTTTGCAATCTCTACGATTTCACGTTCACGCTTGATTCCTTCACCGCCAACTTCACGAAAACCTGAAGATAATATTACAACGCCCTTGACATCTTTCTTTGCACAGTCTTGCATGACTTGAGGTACATTGGCGGCGGGAACGATTATTGCAGCTACGTCCACTTCGTCTGGGATGAGGTCAACACGGGGATAGGCTTTTAACCCTGTCACTTTAGCTGCTTTTAGGTTTACTGGGTAGATCTTGCCTTTGAACCCTAAGTCTATGAGATTCAGCATTAGGAAGTGACCGAATTTGTTGGGGTTGTTTGTGGCACCTACAATGGCGACGCTCTTTGGTTCGAGGAGGAAGTTTATTCCATGGTTCATGGGCATTGTTATCCTCTTAGCGATTTGTATTTTGTATTTTGTGTGGCTACCTTCTTGGAAGGTAGTTAATATTGTGTTTGGTTTGATTAGAAGCCCTCTTTAAGCGTTAAGCGTCTCGATAAAGGTTTCGATTTGATTCTTCACTTGGGCCTCGTTGTAGTTTCTCCAGTCGGATGAGTCCACGTTAAGGATGAGGCTTGGCACTCCAAGTTTCTCGTAGAGCACTTCTTTTACGATAGTTTCTCCTATGGACATCATTCTGCATCCCCAGTTAGTAGGAAGGATAATTCCATTTGCGTGGAAGTCTTTTGCAAGGTTGAGGATGAGATTGATTCTTCTTTCGACGCTGCAGTTGGCGAAGTTTGGGAGATATTTTTTTGCTAGACTTTCTAGGGGTTTTGAGGGATCTAGGCTTCCAGTCCAGACGTGGGAGAAGGTTTCGGCGACGGTGACTGCGCCTAGGTTGTTTAGGTAATTGAAGAATTTCAGGTTGAACCACATGGGTAGATTGTCCCAGATTAGTCTATAACGTTCGTTTTGGATTTTGCCTATGCCGTTTTTCGCTCTTTCCTTAACTTCGTCTCGGAGTTTTTCGTAGAAGTTTACTGCTGTTTGGGTTGCGGGTATGCAGAGCATGAAGAAAACGGCTGAGAAGGCGTCTCGGGCGCCCATGGGCGCTGGAATCGTTCTTCTGTAGTCTTGGATTTCCAGCCAGAGGTTGCTTGTGCGATCTGATAGCTCTATGATTTTTCGTAGTCTGTTTTTGTCTAGTTTGGTGTTTGTTTGTTTTTCGAGGAAGGTGATTAATTCTTCTAGTTGTGACATGTACTGTTGTATATAGTGGGGTTCGAGGTTTTCTGCGTCTGCGCCGGTGATGTTGTAAGGGCTATCCAAGAGGTATAAGGGTCGTTTTAGGTGGTGGCTGAGGACTTGGAACCATTTTAGGTGGGTGTCACAAGCTGCTGTGGATGCTACGAGGAATGTGGGTTTTGGCATGCCTCCTTCTGGGAGTATGTCTTTTTCTGTTGTTAGGATGGAGCCGATTGTGGTTCGGGCGTAGCTGCAGAGGTCTCTGGAGTAGCCGCGTCTTTCTGCTATTTCTGCAAGTCGTACGGAGACTTGTCTTGCGGCGCATACAGAAGCGTAGTTTTCGGGCCATATGGGGGTGATGTCCATGGCTTGGAGGATTTCGACTGGGAAGGTTGAGGCGACGTAGGCGATGGGTTTACCGTCTCTTTCTGCGTTGTGGGCGTTTTGGTAGTAAGGTTGTATGTGGTTTTGATAGAAGCCTTCTAATGTTTGTAGTCGTGTCATGCTATGGGACTCCCTTCACCATTTCTATGAAGGCTTCGATTCGTGTTTTTATGGGGGCTATTCCACTTCTTGTGTGTTCGTATTCGATGTTTAGGACCGGTATACCTTCTGCCTTGAGTTCTTCTGTCAGGAGTGGTGCGTCGAACATGTGAGTGTCGCAGAATTTTAGAAGAAATATTATGACGGCTTCGACATCGTAGTCTTTGATTAATTGTTTTATGTGGTTGAATCTCTCACGGTGGCTGTCGTGCATGAATGGAGATGGAATTTTGTTTATGTAGCGTTTGGCAATGGCTTCTAGGGGGTCTTTGTTTGCTTCGACGAGGTTCCAGAAGTATCTCGTTCCTGTGCACAGGTCGTCTGTTACTGCGATGCCGCCGACTGTTTCGGTTATGTTGAGGAGGTCTGGGGTGTCCATTATGCTTCCTGTGATTAAAAGCCGTACACCAGGTTTTGGTGGGTCTGGTCGGGTTGTTACTTCGCTTAGTAGTTGTTTTAGGAGTTTGTTGTGAGCTTGTTTAGTGGTCAGCATACTTGACAGGACGATTTCTAGGGCTTCTACGCCGCTGAGCAGGGGTGGGTCTTTTCTTCTTAGGTTGTAGACTTGTTTTAGAAAGGTTCTGTTTTCGTTGTAAGTTTTGATTGCGGTTTGTAGGGTCTTGTTGGTTATGGTGGTTTTGAAGTGTTTTTCGAGGGATTCTTTGAATCTTATGAGTTCGTAATAGAGGAATTCGGAGCTTTTTGGGGTGTTTGTGTGAGGGGTGTTTATGAAGTGGAAGTAGGGGATTTGTGTATAGTGTCTCCAGAGATCATAGGTTTTGCCGAAGTTGTCGCAACTGTTGCTGGTGACGAAGCCGTCTAGGTAGTTGTAGTCGCCTTTGAGGGCGTGGTCGAACGTGCTGCGGGCGAAGGAACAGGCATTGCGAGGGAGGTAAGCATCTGCCAGGGTCGTGGTGGTATCCATGCTTCCTAAGATTCGTATTGGTAGAGCGTTTATAGCAGAGATTATTTCTTCAGGGGTGTAGGTGCTGTTCCAGCCCACGACAGGACGTTTGTTTTGATTTTTCCAGGTTTTTGCGATGATGTGTTTTCTATGGAGCAGGTTTTTGAAGGACTGGAGAATCTGCATGACGGAGACACTCGTAACTTGGAGTGTTCATAAGTAGAGATGTAACTCTTAAATATTCATTTGTATTTGCAAGGCTGAATAAGCTTTACTTCTTTGGCTAATGAATGGGTGAGCAATGGAAAGTGAAGAGAGTATTTGAACGATTTAAGGACAAATTTCACTAAAAGACTGAAGCTATACTTCCAGAGTAGAGCGTTGAGAGAAACAAGAAATTGAAATTCTAATCAGTGAAGAAGCATACCTGTTTGTCAAGTATTTGAGGAATGAAAGGAAATATGGAAACCTAGAATCGCAGATTTTGGTAAGACGTGAATCCTATTGCGTGTATGCATTAACCAAGAGTTGCTTTTTCATCATTTAACACATGTAATTTCAGCCTTTGTATTCAATTGATGAAGTCTTGGTTTTGTGTAATTTGTCTGACTTGAGCCCGAGATGCGGAGATAAGTAAGTTGGAGAATGACCGATTCTACCACGGCTGTTCCTGATTTGAAAAACTCCTCAAGGCTCTGGGTGAAAGACTCTGATTTTCGGGTGCGCGCGCATACTCTCTTTGAGTAGTTGTGTTCAGTTTACAATAGTTCGTTCAGGTGGTGAAATAGCGCATCTCAAGCCTTCACTTGCTGGTCTCTTTCTAGTTTGAGTGTCCTAGTTTTTATCCATTCCACTACCTTCTTCTGATTCATTGTTTCTGATTTTCTTTGAGTCTTTGACTTTTCGGTTATAACGTTAAGTAGGTTTTCTGGGTTCAATGGTTTCATGATGTAGGCGTTTGCTCCAAGATTTAATGCTTCTACTGCGTTTTGTAGAGAAGCATACCCGGTGATCATTATTTTAATCATTTTGGGGCTTGTTTCTTGCATTTCTGTCAGTAGCTTTGTGCCTTCTACGTCCGGCAATTTGATGTCCAGCAACGCTATGTTATAGAATTTTGTTTTCGACTTTTCAATTGCTTCAGCACCGTTTTTCGCTGTGTCAGTGTCATAGCCCTTCTCCTCGAGAATGGAGCTTAAAGTTTCTCGGATGCCTTCATTGTCGTCCACTATCAAAATACTTGTCTTCTTCATATCCGCTTTTCACCTCCCTTGTCTCAATGAATAGGCAATTTCACGGTGAAAGTTGACCCTTGACCAACTTTGCTCTTTACCTCAATTCTTCCGTTGTGGGCTTCTATAAGATTTCTGCTGATAGCTAATCCTAACCCAACACCTTGGGATTTAGTTGTGAAGAGCGGTGTGAAGAGTTTTTCCATGTTCTCCTCTGGTATGCCGACCCCGGTATCCGTGAATGTAGCCTCCACGAAATTGCCGTCTTTTCTTGTCGAAATGACTAGTTCACCGCCGTCTGGCATAGCTTGCGCCCCGTTCAAGGATATGTTTTGAAAGACTCTTCGCAGTTGGTCTGGGTCAGCTTTTATTGTTGGGACTTCGCTGAAGTTTGTGGTGAGTGTTATATTTTTAGGAAACTTGAGTTGAGATATGGCGTCTTGGATTGATGAAATAAGGTCTATTTTCCTGAAAGCCGGCTTCTGGACTCTTGAAAAGTCCATCAGGCTTTTTACGATGTTGTTTGCGTATTCAATTTCCTTATCTATGATTCCAAACATCTTTTTTACGTTTTCATTCTTGGAAGATCCTGATTTCATTTTCAGGTAGTAAGACGCATTTTGTATAGCCGACAAGGGGCTTCTTAGATCGTGTCCAACCATTGTGGCTAGTTGCCCAATGGCAGTTAGTCTCTCAGATTTGACAAGCCGCTCCTGTGACTCTCTTAGCTCCTTAGTTTTTTCGTCCACCATATCCTCTAGGTGCTCCGTGTATTCCTGCAGTTTCCTTTCCATCGCCTTTCTCTCTGTGATGTCCCTGTGCATTACATTTATGCCGATGACTTTGCCTTTCTTTTTGTACGGACCCGCACTAATTTCGATTGGGAAGATTTCTCCATCTTTGTTTATTCCGTTTATTTCACACCTGAAGGGAAGTTTCTCTTCCGGATGTTTTTTTCTGTATTCTTCTATAAGCATGGCGTGGCTGTCAGGATGGACAAAATCCAAGAATGTTTTGTCTTGCAGTTCTTCATCAGTGTATCCATACTGTTTCTTGAATGCTTTGTTGTAGTCTATGAGATACCCTTCTTTTCCAACGTAAACTGCCAATGCATCTGGTATACTTCCATACAAGTTTCTAAGCCTTCCCTCTGATTCCCTGAGTTCTTCTTCCATCTGTTTGCGTTCAGTGATGTCTCTATGTATTATCTCTATGCCGATGACTTTGCCCTTCTTTTTGTACGTGCTCACGCTGATTTCGATGGGAATAATTTCCCCTTTTTTGTTCACTGCCCTTATTTCGTATACGAGGGGAAGTTCCTCTTCCGAATATTTTGTTCTATATTTTTCTAGAACCATGGCGTGGTCGTCAGGGTGGACAAAATCCAAGAATGTTTTGTCTTGCAGTTCTTCATCAGTGTATCCAGATAGTTTATTGAAAGCTTTGTTGTGATCCATGAGACGCCCTTCTCTTCCAACGAAGACGCCCACGGGGTCCTGTATACTTTCGAACAAGTTCCTAAACTTCTCCTCAGATTCCCTAAGCTTTTCCTCCACCGACCTCTGTTGAGTAACGTCGCTTGCAATACTCTGGAAACCGACAATTTTTCCTCTCTCTTCTACGGAACTGTCTCTGAACTCCGCGATTAATGTGTTCTTTTTGGTTTTGATTTTAATTTCTCCTTGAACAGATTTTCCCTTCGTCAGGTCGGCCAGATGCTCTCTCTTCAGTGGCCCGTATTTTTTCTGGAATAAATTCTAGTAGGTTCTTCCCAAGGAGTTCCTCCTTTTTGTACCCGTAGCTCAAAACGACATTGTTTACAGACGTGAAGTTTCCCTTGAGGTCAAACGTGACGACTCCACCAGGAAGACTCTCAACTATAAGCTTGTACCTCTCCAGTTCCTCTTCTGACTTCTTTTCCAGCCTTCCATGGTGTGAAATCGTTAGTCACCTCAATGACTTCTACTGGGTCATATTACCTTGCAAGTGAAGATTTCTTAGTTATATCATATTTAATCTGTATGAATCCGGAGTGTGTATTATTCATAACGTGCGTATTCAGATTTGGACAAGCCATGAATCGTTAGATGGTGCATAGGCGCACAAACATCTTAAATTAGACCGAAAGTCTGGAGCTTGGAATGATTATTTTGTATGCTTGCTTTTCACCTTCGGGTTCCATTCGGAAGTATCTCATTGCGAAGTTTTCTGCATT
>JAOUKN010000101.1 GCA_029882515.1 Candidatus Bathyarchaeota archaeon | reverse complement strand
TGATCTGCGTCCAGAACAGGAGTGCCATCGACGGCGTAGGTCCTCTTGGGCGCGTAACTCTATCTCGCCATACTTCTCACTACTGATTTGAACAGATGTGTGTTTTTATGATAGTTTCTCAAGGGTCTTTAGTCGTTTTACTATGTTTGGATGGCTGGAGAAGAGTTCCGTTATCTTGTCAAAGGTGGTTACTTCGCTTCTGAGCACTTTGTCAACGAGTTTTTGATCTGTTGAAAATGTTCTGGCTCTAGATAGAGAGGTGGCATCTGATTCCACCAGGTCTGGGTCTGTTATGAAGAGAGATTTGAAGGAATTGAGACCGCTCACGTTTCGTCTGCGTCTCTTCATGTTCTTAGTTGAGTGAACTATTTTTGCCAAGCCTTCTGAGAGTTTTCGAGGTCCTTCTGCAACTATCATTGCACTGTGGCGGTCGGCGTAATATTCTCGTAGCCTGCTCAGATATAGTGTGAACATCGTCAGAACCCAGTATAGAAACATGCTTGCGATTCCAATGATTGCCACAGCTCCACTGTCCCTTTCTCTTCGGCCATAGGCGCCTGAAAGAAATGTGATATAGCCTATCCAGTAGAAGAGTGCTGGTAAGACGGAGACAAACATCATTACTTGTACATCTCTGTGTTTGAGATGCCCGAGTTCGTGACCTATGACGGCTTCGACTTCCTCGCTTTCTAGAGTTTTCAGCAATCCTGTTGTTACGGCTACTCTGCCCCCAGCAATTGGTGAACCGTAAGCGAATGCATTTGGCAATGGAATCTGAGCTATCATGATTTTAGGTGTTTTGACACCACTTTTCAGGCTTAACTGTTCCACCGTGCCATATAGTTCAGGATTGTCTGATCTTGAGATCTCCCGTACATGATACAAGGCGTCAATGAGGTAAGGAGCAAAAAGCCATTGAACAAAATTAAACAAGACAACAAAAAGAATCAAAGTAAGATAATTGAAGACGCCAGTGAAGCTTAATAGAAATGTGAAAAACAATGTCGATAGTCCAATTATAACGGCTAGCGTTCCGAATATGGAGAAACGAAGTTTCCACAAGTCCACGTATCTAACCCCAGAATTTTGAACAGAAGGAGAAGCTTATAAACTATTCCCCGTGTCATGCGCGCAGGCAAATTCAGTATTTTAGACCTGGTGTCGCGGGTGCATAAGAGTCTTGTATCTAGATTCTTTTTCTAGAACTGTCTTCCATAAAACCTTATCAAATCGGACACAATTACATTCTATCAGAGAGAAGGGAGAATATCTTCTAGCGAGCTGATGAAGTTGTGGAGGTTGCGGTCAAGAAAAAGACGAAACGCGTATGATGCGCATTTTGGGTGATAGTTCAAAGTTTCACCTACCCTAGCGTGGATTTGTCTTCTTGAAAACCCTCAACCTTAGTATCTTCTCATCATATTCTGATTTTTCTTTCATGCAAAACTGTGCGTACTATCATAGCCGCGTGTTACAGGCTTTTAAGCGGATATCTTTCATATTGTAGTTCATACAGCTTCTGCAACTTTCCAATATTACCCATTTCTTCAACCGTTTTGTCATGTCGAAACCGAACGACCTTCGGAACCCTCAAAGCGCGCGCATGGGATACCTATCTTCCATTCGATTTCCTCAGGTGAGAATCCTGAGTTGAGGAGATGTTCTACTGCGGCTTTTGGACTACCGTATGTTTTAACGCGTTCTTCGAAGGCTGGTGGGTTCACTAAGGTCATGACTTTTCACTAGATCTATTCTGTAGACTTTGGAATGGGTTCAAGGGCTTGGACGAAACCTTGTGGGGTTATGTTGATGCGGATTCTCCTTCGTTCAAAATTACACATCCTGCAGTCTAAAATTCTTGCGACTCTGGCAAATTCCCCTCTATTAGCTTCCAAATCCACTTGCTGATCTTGCCAGTAGACACGTCCATAATCTATTATTATCGTTCCATCAAGGTTGTGAGCTAGGCCAATTCCCCCAGCCATGTCATAACTGTCCCACTTTTCGACACTTCTTTGATTCACATAAAGCCCAGTTACTCCGTGCAATTGGTTGTATCTTGCGAGTTCCATAACTCGATATTTTAAGGCACCTCGGTAGGCTTCCAAAACCGTCACAGAGTCAATTATAGCCAACTCTATTCTCTCTTTCTCAACGATATACCGATATGTCTCAGCAAAAGTGGTCCACTCCCTTAATTCGGGATACATAACTGTGTCAAGCACGTACAGATTATCCTTAACCTTCTCCCAATCAAGTTTCAGAATATCCGCCTTCTGCTTCATGCGAGACTGCAAGTCGAAACGAGGGGTCGCACTCTTCCAAGTATCCTCTGCTGTGGCAAAAAGAGTCTTCCTACCAGCAGCCGCTACTTTCACTCCGATTTCTTCAACCAAAATTGACTTACCTGCCCCAGGAAGCCCAGTAATAGCAAATTGTCCACAGATCGGTACTCCGTTCAACGTTTCTCCTTCTGGCGTCAAAAATAGTTGATCAACAAAGGTGCTCGTGGGCAATCCAATAAGGGGTTTCTTGGCTTCAGGCGCCACATCTGGACGAAGAATGAAAGCGCTTAGTTTCTCTTCTTTTCTTTCAATTTCCGTTTTCATGGGCTTTGTGGCAAGTTCCCATTCATCCGCGGGCTCTCGGGCGCCTTTCATAGCTTCAGCTAAAGTCTTCGCCATCGCCTTCATTACTTTCTCTACTTCAGGTGGGGCTTCGGTTTTCATTTCGGGAGGACTTGGCGAAGCAACTGCCTTTGAAATAGCTGTTTCAGAAACGACGAGAACCCACATCTCACCCTTCCTATCTACAATACCTTTTGACCTCAAGGATTGGAGGAAGGCGTAAGCAGAGTTTGGCCCATATTTTGGCACTCCTAAACCCTCAGACATTTGGTCTAAAGAAGCTTGACTTTTATGTTCTTTCAAAAAGTCTACGATGTCTTTTTCTTCGACCATTCAGGTTTTCCTCAATTGTTTATGGTGATTACTCAATACTATAAAATTTCTTTGTTCTTTGGATAACCAATTTTGGGGGTTTCATCACTCTGAGAGAGAAAGGAGAGAAAAACCAGATGTTCTTCATCAACCCCCACTTATCAAATCGCAGTTCGAACATTTAAACCCAGAGATTAGAACAAAGTGTTCTACTTTATGAACAAGAAAAGACGCTTACCCTGACACCTTCGCACATATGTTCTTCAGTGTCAGTAACTTTAATAGTTAAAAGACTGAAAGACTCAATCTCCAAAAGAGGAATAAAAACATGTCTCACACTATTTGTCATTTGGAAATTCCTACCGCTGATGTGAAAAAGTCTGGAGAATTCTACAAGAAGCTGTTCGGTTGGAAAATAGACTATGGCTGGGGTAAAGATTATGCAATGTTTAGCACTGGAGAAGGAGTATTATCTGGTGGAGGACTAGACAGCAGCGAAGAAACGCGCTCGCTCGGCAACATAATCATATACATCCAAGTTGACGACATCAACGCCATGCTTGAAAAAGCTGTAAAGCTTGGCGCCAAAAAAGTAAAAGAGAAGACAGAGATCCCCAATGTAGGCTGGTATGGTCTTTTCACTGATTTGGACGGCAACACCATAGGCTTATTCACCCCAAAAGAATGAGAGGAGAATAAACAACATGCCAACGTGGATATGTACCGAATGCAAAACCGAATATACTGGTAGATGTCGACAAACGAAATGTTCAAACTGCGGTGCACCAAAAGAAAAACACGTAAAGAAAGCTTAACCACATGACATTAACAGACTTATCCAGTCTCATCGGCTACTGCGGCCTCTACTGCAACGCCTGTGGCATCCGCCAACAAAAAATAAAGACAGCCGTCAACACCCTACGCGACATCATCACCGCCTACGGCTTCGACAAGATCATGCCAGAACTCGCCAACTGGGAACCAAGCTTCAAACACTATAAAGAATTCGACCAAGTCATGAATGGATTAGTAAAGCTTTTCGGCGACTGCCCAGGATGCCTTCAAGACGGAGGCGACCCAAACTGCAAAGTACGATCTTGTGCAAAACAGAAAGGTTATCGCACCTGCGCTGAATGTGCTGAAACTGAAACTTGTGAACCTCTGGCTCCATATCGCAAAGGCTACGAAGGTCTTGCGCCAGCGCTTCAAGACATAAGACAAAACAGTCTCAAGAAATACGCGGAGGAAATGCAGAAAAAAGTAGCCAAGGGATACAGCTACCCGGAAGAAAAAGGCCGATAGCCTCCTTTTATCTCGGTTTTGCCATTCATACACTCAGCTTCTGCAATTTGAGGCTAAGAGTAGTGTTATGCAGGAAGTGAATATACAAGAATAAGGGGATTTCTGCTTCTCGCCAATTTTTTAGTGCATCTTCTTATGGACCACCATCAATAAGACTTGAAAGATACTCCGCAGCCGGTGTCATAAACTCCAACATAAGGCCGGGTAAGATGCCCAATAGTATGGCGGTTGCCGCCAAGATCAATGTTGGAATACGTAGCAGTAGAGGGGCCTGCTTTACGTTGCTTAGATTTCTAGGAAGCGGACCGAAGGATATTGACCACAGGAACCGCAAATAATACCCTGCAGTAATCATGGTACTAGCGACACCTACGAAGGTGATCAAGATTTTTCCAGAGGAGATTCCTCCTCCGAAGATCATCCACTCGCTCCAGAAGCCGTTCAGTGGAGGGATTCCAACCAAGCTGAGACCACCTATGAAGCAGGCGATAGTTGTTGTCGGCATCTTTTGGATGAGCCCTCCTAACTTTCTGATGTCTCGTGTACCTGTTTGCCGTGCAATTGAACCAGCGCACATGAAGAGGAGGCTCTTGCAGACAGCGTGGCTGATAATGTGTAGAAGTCCACCCTTTATTCCTAAGGTGGAGGTGGTTCCGAATCCGAAGAGGATGTAACCTATTTGACTTATACTTGAGAAGGCCAGCAGCCGCTTCATGTCGGTCTGTACTAGAGCCATAACTCCACCATAAACCATCGTGATTATCCCTGGGATTGCCAAGAAATCTGAAGTTTGTAGTACAGTTTGACCGAATGTCAAAAAGATGATTCGCACGATTCCATAAGCCCCACATTTTATGACGAGCCCCGAGAGCATGGCGCTTACTGGTGTGGGGGCTTCCGAATGTGCATCAGGTAGCCATACATGAACTGGAAACACAGCCATTTTAACGAAGAACCCGAATAGTAACAAAGTCATTATTATAGGGAGTATGCTTGACGGGATCAAGTAGGACTGCTCAGGTAAAAGCATAAGTTCGAATGTTTCAGCGTACACGTAGATTAAGAGAATCCCCAGGAGCATTGAAAGCGCTCCAACATGGCTGAATATGAAGTATTTGAAACCTATGCTCACCCTCTTACTGGATTCTCCCCAGAAGGCTATCAGAAAGTATAATGGGATTAGCATTAACTCCCAAAATAAGTAAAGCTGTATGAGGTCCTCAGACAATATCACTCCAATCATCCCTGTGGCGGAGAGTAGTACGCAGGCGTAATAGATGGCTTGACTCGGTTTGCCCTCCATATACTTGATTGAATACAAACATGAAACCACGCTGACAAAAGCGACAACTAGTGCTATGGGCAAGTTGACCATGTCTACTAAGAAGCCAAAGTTTACGCTAATGGGGTCTATCCAACTATATGTGAACAATAAGGGGCCTTGTCCAGTCTGGTGATTTTCCATGAGTTGAGGTACCATGCTAAGAATCAATAAGAAGGAAATGGATGTTGCTGCTGTTGCCAGCCATCCGAGACCTTCCTTCAACCGCTTTCTGGTAAGGTAGATAAGGACACCTGTAACTGCAGGAATGATTGTCGCTAACAGGGCGGCATAGGGAATCATGTGAAAACCTCTTACAAAAACCTCCCAAAGAAAAGTAGTAGAAAGGACAACAAGATTGTGCCGAGAAAAACCGCCAGCATATTATAAGACAAGATACCTGTATGGGTTTTCCTTAGCTTTTGTGACAATCCAGCCATGCGTTTGACAAAGCTGTAGTTGAAGGCGTCAAAGCCCCGAAGTTCAACGTGTGCGTGGATCCACTGTGAAAGCGACTCTGCCCAGCGGGCCATGTCGTGATAGACTTCGCTGAAGCCGCTAAACTCCAGTTTTTCTATGCCCTCTAGCTCTAAATACCTATAACAGGCTTGAGATGTCCTAATGGCACCGTCAGCAAACTTGTAATACAACGCATCAATGTAACATCGATTTAAAAGGAAACTGTGAGCTTTTTTCAGAAACCCTTTCGCCTCTATGATCAAGACGGGATCACTTTCTCGACTCACATATAATCGATAAGCGGGTAAAATTCCAACTAACAAAGCCACCCCGGTCATCACAGTGGCTGGTGAAAATAACGCTTCGGCAATGATATCAACAAGTCCTCCATGAATCACTCCTCCAAGCAATAAGGGTGAGAAGAATTCACGAAAGCCTAGGATGATGAATGGTGCAAAGACCCCTATAATCACAGTTACGAGAGCTGCAATCGACATAGGAATCCACATAGTGGCTGGCACTTCATTAACGGTTTTCGTTTCAAGCCCTTCCTTGTTTCTTGTCTTGCCAAAGATCAGCCCCATCATGCGAATTGTAAAGAATGCAGTAACCATAGTTGTCATCATCAAAAGTGCGTAAAGACCGAGTGCAGAGGTGGCTAGTGAATATTGTCCATTAGTGTTTGCTTCGTGCATCAGTTTTAAGATAGTTCCGCTGATGGCTTCTTCACTCCAAAATCCACTCAAAGGAGGTATTCCCATCAAGGCCAAAGCACCCACGGTCATACATTTGAATGTGGTAGGCATCTTGTTTCTAATCTGTTTAGGCATTTCAAACATGTTCTGTGAGCCAGTTGCGTAGAGAAGT
>JAOUKN010000100.1 GCA_029882515.1 Candidatus Bathyarchaeota archaeon | reverse complement strand
AAACTCATCACGTTTTATCTTGCCCATGGATGCCAGTAGGTCAATATCTTCAGCTTCTTTTCCAGCATTCAAAAATGCTTTCTTCACGTCGTCTAGCGATCTAGAGATACCTAATGAAACTAAAACCCTTTGAAAGACTTCTTCAGGCAAACCAGAATCGTATTTAACCAGAGTATTTCCCATATCAAACAAAACTGCCCTAATCGTCAAATAGTATCATCACTCTTCATTGTTCTCTTAAAAATAATTGCTATATCAAGGTTTAGCTGTCGCGCGCGTTAGTTTATATAGAACAAACATGACGGTTAAAGCACCATTGGAGCGGAAGCTGAAAAATGACTCTGACTGAAGATCTTAAGAAACAAGCAATGGACGCTAACTTCGTATCTGTTGGCATTTCTAACCCGAACATGCTTCGCGGCTTACCACATGGATGGGTAAGCACAGTGTGTAACTTGCGTTCACCGGAAGAAGAGTTATCGACTGTGAAATCCGTGATGTTACTGAGTTACTATGCGTGGGACAAATCCTTCAACTTGACGGTAGATTCAACTTATCTTCGGGGTCGCGACATGTACATACCAAAGGTGCCATTGGAAAGTTACCAATTGTACTACGGAGTTCTGAGAAACAAAGCATGGATGATTGTTGATTACCTTACAAAGAAAGGTTATGAATCTCGCCTCTCACTTGCTATCCCTCTCAAAACGGCCGCGGTGAGGTGTGGTCTCGGTTGCCAAGGGAAAAATACACTTCTGATTACTCCCACCCACGGACCTCGAATAAGATTAGTTTCCGTGCTAACAACAGCCAAACTTGACGTAGATGAACCATGCAAGGACGATCTGTGTGGAGAGTGTGAGAAATGCATCAACGCTTGTCCCACAGAGGCCTTGGAACCGTATAATATCAAGATCAACCGTTGCCTGACGTATGCTGCAGAAAAACCATATGCACGAGATGTCCCAGATGATGTGCGGAGAATCGAAAAGAGACTCATCCAACGGCCGACTTCAAATAGCTATATAGAATGCACGACATGCATTGAAGTTTGCCCTATCGGGAAACCTCTCAGGACCGAGAGGAGTGGACAAACAAAGGCTTAATCTAATGCTTGCATATGCTCTCGGTACACTCGGATATACGCGCGTGCAGTAGAGCTCTCCTGTCTCACTCTTCCTCACCCAAAGGGTATCTATGGCGATCACGAACACCGCCAGGTGCAACAGAGCCTAGTAAAGTCTTTTATAATTGTACAATTCTACAACCGTTAAGTTTAAGGGTGACGTGGTTGATCTGCACTTACCCGTTTGAGAATTGAGGGTTAAGTTTGAGTACTGACTTGATTTTGGAAGAACGAAAAGCTCGGATCCTCATAAAACTCCGTGGGTATAAGCTAGTGAAACGACAAGAAGAGAAAGATGCGATCAGTTTCTTTGTGAGAGCGCCAAAGGAAAAGGCCAGAATTCTTTTATGGTGTATCCCAACGGAAGGAACTGTCGGGGTTGCATATGTCAACAATATGAGTAAGGCCATGAAGAAAGAAGAGATTAAACGGGGAATAGTTGTCACCAGTGGCCGATATACGCAAGCCGCCAAAGTTAAAGCTGCACAAAACAAGATTGAATTAATCCCGAGAATCTTTCCTGCATTTAATATCTTCGACCATGAACTAGTGCCAAAACATGAAATTCTTTCATCAGACGAACGGAAAAAAATCCTCTCCGAGTATCGGGTGCAACCATACCAGTTACCTCGAATTATAGCGTCCGATCCAGGAGCGAAGGCGATTGGTGCCAGACCTGGAGACATAGTTAGGATTATTAGAGATAGCCCCACAGCAGGAAAGTACACGGCATATCGATATGTTGTCGAAGGCTAATGCCTTTTACCGCACAAAGATACAGTTTGATTTTCTTTTTCTGAAGATTTTGCCGCCGTCGTTGTACTCGCCAGTTACATATTCAAAGTCTACCTCGACTAGTTTGCGGGTTTCTTCAACATTGGTGGCGACTAGGACTTTTCTTTCAAATCCAGTCTTATTAGATAGAAAACGGATTACATCTTCTTCTGTTCTAATTGAGTTCTTGTTCATCAATTATGCTCCTGAAGAGCCGCGTTTTGCGCACGTGGATGGAAGGCACACAACTATTTGTTCTTTTTGCGTTCACGATTGGGAAGAATAAAGAAAAACTCATCTGTCTTTTGCTTTTGGTTCGCAATGTCCAAGGAGACCCTAACAAAAAGCGTACAAGGAAAAATAAACGCACAAGTGGTAACAGGAGATATCGACTTCATTGTGAAGTTTTTGTGAACTTCAATTCTTTTTCGATCAATGTCACAATCATCTGACTGGGGGGTATTATCCTCAATAATTGTGTTGTAATGGTGTAGATCCTCTGGTACCCGTTGAGGTTTTGCATTTCTTCCGCGTGGGTATCCAACGTGTCTTTTGTTTTCTTGAGCTCTTCTTCTAGTTCCTCCAGAAGTTTTATTGTTCTCAGGAAAATCCGCGCAGACATGAAGGGTAACTCTTCCATTTTGTAGATGTGCTCGTGTGTACCCGGAATGACTTCTTTGGTAACCATATTTATGTCCACCAGTTGGCGAACAGATTTGGAGATGGTTCCTGCGGAAAACCCTGTCAAGTTTTGCAAGTCTCGTTGGGTCAAGTTCCTACGGATGTAAAAATATGCCATGACTGTGACAATTATGGGGTGACGACCACTGAACTCGGGATCTGTCTCTGCAAAAAATTCTACAATCTCCTGTTCTATCTGACGGATTTCTGGATCAAACCCATGGGGATCTTGAAGAGCTTTGCCGGAGGTCAACTGTTACGCTTACCTCGCTTCTTGTTTAATATTAAGAGTCATGGTCCGAATTTCTTGTAACGCGTGTTCGTAAGCGGGGATGATGTCGTTCATCTCGTTGAGAAATTGGCGAATATTCTCGTATCCTCGTTTCTCGGGAATATATGGGCGGCTTATTTTTGCCTCAATTCCTCCGAAGAATTCTCTCATTTGGGAAAAATACCGTTGGACATCTGGGACTGAACGAGATGTGATTTGTAAGAGAGTTCCGTTGAGTTCGTAGTGGTATTCGCGCGTGTCTGGGTCGCGATATCTGCGGGCGTGTCCTCGCTTCTCCAGAGCCCGAAGAGCTGTTGATATAGTTCCTAGGGAATAACCTGTGAGTTTCCGCAGAATCTTTTGCGTGACTTCTTGGTGGACGTATAAATAGGCCGCGATCTCGGAAATCTTTGATGAACGCCCCTTCAGATACCCAAAATTTTTTAGAATATCGATAAGTCTTTTCTCGATTGTTCTTAATTTCTCTTCGATATTGTGTGGTTTACTGTCTTCCATTTTCATGAAGATATGTGGCAAAATAAAGAATATAAATGTTTTCAAAATTTATGAAATTTGAAAACCTTTAAATATCCGAGTTTCCTTAGTATGAACGAGGAAGTTTCAAGTTTCATGAAATTTAAAGCTGGTGACGGGAAATGACTGAGGAAAAAATGATAGAAATAGAGAATCTGACAAAGATGTACGGAAACCACGTAGGCGTCAAAGACCTGAATCTCGCTGTTCGCAAAGGCGAGATAATGGGCTTCCTCGGACCTAACGGAGCAGGTAAGACAACCACTATACGGAGTTGTCTCGCGTTGCTTGCAAAAACAGCAGGCGAGATAACAATATTTGGACTGGATTCACACAGAGATGCCGTCGCGATACGAGAAAAGACGGGGTATCTGCCTGGCGAATTTGGTCTCATCTCATCAGTTAAAGTTAGTTCTTATCTCAAGTACCTGCTCTCATTAAGAGGCTACGAACGAACAGAAAAAATGATGTCGCTGGCTAAGCGGCTTGAGCTCGATCTTAACCGAAAAACGAATGAGCTTTCTAAGGGCAACAAACTGAAGGTGGGGATCATTCAGTCACTGATGGGCGATCCGGATCTTATCATTATGGATGAGCCAACTTCGGGGCTTGACCCACTCATGAAACAGGAATTCTATCGTATTCTGCGCGAAGAAAAAAAGGGGGGAAAAACCGTCTTCATGTCTTCGCATATTCTGGCAGACGTGGAGAGAGTCTGCGATAGGGTGGCGATCATTAGAAAAGGCCAGGTGAAAGTAATGGAGGAAATCCAGGCCTTGCAGGAAAAAACGGGAAAGGTGCTCGAGGTCGAATTTGGAGACCCCTTCACCATCGACGAGTTCAAACTTGAGGGCGTAAGCGAGATACAACAGGATAACGGCAGAATAGTACTGACCATACATGAGAACCTTGACGGTGTCATCGACGCCGTGTCAAAACATCGGATACTGAACATGAATCTGAAAACCTACAACCTAGAACAACTGTTCCTGAAATACTACGCGCAGGGAGACTCTGAAAGAGGTGATGCATGATGGCCGGCAGGATGGCATACATGGAACTTAGAACTGGATGGAAAGGGCTCCTCATATTTGGCCTCCTTATCCTTGTAGTTTCCGCGGGCATGGTGCAAATCTTTCCAACCTTCCGAGATTCACTAACTGAAGAATTGGAAGGAGCAAACAAGGTGAGTCTGGAGCTTCCTGATGAGCAGGGAGGCAATGTTACCCTTTCATGGGAGTCGATGGAGAACGCAACCAGTTACATGGTGCTGGAGGACAGTCGCTTGAGCATGGTAACGGCGAAACTCAAGTACAAGGGTGAAGAGACAAGTATCACCTTTGAGAAGGATTTCGAGGAAAAACGGTACTATGCAGTCACGGCCGTGCTAAACGAAACATCTGATCCCTTGTTGATTGGCATCGCTACGACAGAAGAAGGCGAGAATCCCTTCCAAGAATTGTTGCAGAATCCCATCTACAAAGGCTTCACCGGCGGAAGAAACGTCAACATGCTTGAAGCGAAGGGGTTCATAACGTTAGAGTTTTTCAGCTGGTGGTGGATGCTCGCAGGAATGTTCATCGCCTACCTCTCAGTGTCTGTCATAGCGAGCGATTTCGAGAACAAGCACATGGACGTGTTGTTATCCACCCCTATTTCAAGGCGACGTTACCTCATTGAGAAGTTTGGTGCAATGACCGTTGTCGCACTTTTGATAATTCTGGTCGCCACCGCTGGGATTGCTGGCGGACTGACAAGCATCAACGCGCTCAACGAATTCTCTGCCGATGTTGTGTTTCTGTCGTTGATAGGTTGTTTGCCTTTCCTTATGGTGATAGCTGCAGTTGGCGTGTTCACGGCTGTGCTATTCCAGAAAGTAAGGGCTAGCATGGGCGTAACGTTTGCCTTTGTCTTTGCAGAGTTTTTCCTATACGCCTTCGGGGGCTTCTCTAAAAGCCTTGAATGGATGAAAACGATCAGCATCTTCCAATACTGGGATTACGCCTCTGTCATCATCGACGACTTCTTCAAAGCAGGAGACTTCATTGTATTAACAATATTAGCGCTTGTGCTTCTCATCATCGGTATATGGGTCTTTGAAAAGAAGGACATCCCAGCGTGAGCGTAGACGCAATTTAGAGAGAAGAAAAAATGGGAGTTCGTTGGAGATATCTCCAGTGCGCCGCTGGTTCAATTCTTCCCAGTCTGCGTGTCACCTACGAGATTTTTCGCTCTTCAATATGTCGCGTATCTCACGTAGTGTGATCAGTATCTCGTCATCCAAGCCTTCAGTTCTTGGTACAGGTTCTTTAATTGGGTAGACCACTTCAGTTCCAGTTCCGTATGGTGCCTTGAACTTCCTAGGTTCATTAAGGATAAAATCTCGAACTTCCTCGTAGAATACGATGCCTTCAAGTTTTACTAACTAGCCGCCTAAGAGGTTTTAGCGAAAATTCATGCATATCCTTTCAAAGCCTTCAACAAGCTATTAATGATGGTTCATTAATAATGTTGCAGTGAACAGAAGCGGCAAGCCTAACATGTTGAGATTTGCGGTGATGCCTTTTGAAGATTTGGCGAGCCGAAATTGGAATAGCGCTAGTAGCTGCCTATACTGTTCCAGCTTCGGTTTATTGGATTGGAATATTTCTTCGTCTATGGTATGGCAATCCATTTTTTGCATTATTTGCAAACCGAATAATAATGCTGGTTCTTTGCGTCGTAACAGTTCTTGGCTTTGTAATCTATGTTTTGGATAGAAAAGTATTCCTGAATCGGGCAAAAAGCAAGAAAATTGCGTCTCAGCCACTCGTGATTCTTAGTTTGGTTCTAGTAATGGAAGGTGTGTTTTTTGGCTGCCTAACTGGTTTCGGTCCAGAAGGATACATGGTGACATGGAACGATTTGGGAGATTTCTCACTGTATACTGTATGGTATTTAGTGAGAGTTATTTCTGGCTTGATCTTTCTAATAGACGGGTTCATCATTATTACCCGTAAGCGCGTGCGGGATTATTCGAAATCGTGGATTTTCATGCTCACAATTCTTGGGGCCGCTCTAAATGCTGCATCTATCTCGGGTATGCCTTTTCGGGCGGAATCATGGTCTGATATTTCGAGGGTGCATCATGGAAAATACTTCTGGGATTCTCCATCCTCTCATTGCCCAAGACCTTATATGGCGGGCTATATGGACACGGATGGTTTCTTTTTTGGAGGCGTGGAAAAAACTAGAGTTACAGTCAGCTTTCCTGACACAAATGCGTCGGTGATCCAAGAAGATAACTGGCTTGCTGGCGGCATGTTTGTTGTAGGATACGACAAGGCGCTTGTCCAAATCGACTATGGATTCTACTCAATGCTCAGAATGGACCACGGTGGAGACCTTTACCTCGATGTTGGGATCGTTGAAACGTATGAATGTCTTCCTTACTGGCCCTACATCTGTCCATTTGGTATTTATCCATGGGCACAGGAACTGTATAGCCATACGGTACTCGTTGAGGGGGTGCCTC
>JAOUKN010000224.1 GCA_029882515.1 Candidatus Bathyarchaeota archaeon | reverse complement strand
TGGGAATACGACCCAACAAGACTCTACATAGGACCACTAATGCTGCAGTTCGATGCCTTCTGGTATCGAAAGACTTTTCAAGATGGAACTCCGGTTCCGACTGGATCTTGGCTTCCAGGCTGGTCTATTCCAAAGGGCTTCGGATACTGCGCTTGGAACATAACTGTCATGAACATCGACGACAGAAACATAACGATAACCCGATTCTCATCCTTCAACGCAGTGCCAAACGATACTCCTTCAAATGAACTACCATGGTACCTTGAACCAACTAACCAAACCGACCTTACACAGTTCTTACCTGTAAACCAAACTCGGAACATTATCTACATCTGGTCCGTTCCCAAAGAAGAAGGAACAAACTCTGCTCAAAAGATGACCCTTCCAGAGTGCACGTGCATGGTCTTCCTAACGTTTTTCGGATTCTTTCATGAACATGACGGAACAACAACACCTTATGCCCAAACAATACCCTTCGAGGCTGCAATAACAGTCACCGGATGAACTGGAGGAAAAAAGTTGAAAAAATTAGGAAATAAGGGCACCTCCACCGTGTTTGGTTCAATACTCCTCATCATTCTAGTCTTGACCTTAGCTTCAATTCTCTTCTTAACGCTTTACAAGCATAATGAAAGCGTTCAAGAGGCGATAAGCCTCGAAGAAGAGAGAAAGCAAGAGAGAATAGTTCTTTGTGGGTTAGCAACGGAAAACACAAGCGGAACTGAATACATAACCGCATTATTCGTCAACAACACAGGCTCAATAACATCGCGGATAAGAGCAGTATACGTAGATAACGAATTCCTATGTGACCCTTCCAACTATGCCATAAATCCCGGTGACACTTACATAAATGAAAAAGAATCTTTGTGGATTCTGCTACTACCTGAGGTAGAATATGAAGCATCTGCTAAGATGTCGGTCGCTACCGAAAGAGGAATCAAATCGACAGAATACGCAGGGCGACTAAAACAAGGTGGTGGGCCTCCCCCTTACTACGATCAAAAAGGATCATATTTCGGACCCTTATGGTTGGATTTTAACAAGTTCTACTACACCGAGTGCGACCCAGCCAATGGTTCTTACGAACCATCAACATGGAAACCTGGATGGAAAATTCAAGTTGGCAGTGGCTCAATAGCCTGGAACATAACAGTGAAGAATGTTGACGACAGAAACATAACAATAAACCAGTTTTCCTGTTTAACACTTTTTCCTAATCAATCACCTTCTAACCGAAGAGCTTGGTACATAGAACCACCGGTGGAATCCTTCACCCAGTTCATAGCGGTGAACGAAACTGTTAACATAATATACATTTGGACCGACCCAAAATCGGTTTCAACCAGACCGCAGGACATCTATAATACGGTTTGCCGCAACAAAGTTTTCTTAACTTTTATTGGATTTTTCCACGAACATGACGGAACAACAAAACCTTACGGGCAAACCATACCTTTTGAGGCTGTTTTAGTCATGCAGACCTATCCCGTAGCATCTTTTACGGCGTCACCCGCCACAGTCTACCTTGGCGAAGTGATCAACTTCGACGCGACTAACAGCTTTGACCCAGATGGCTACATCACCAGCTACTTCTGGGATTTCGGGGACGGCACCAACGCAACAGACGGAGCTATAGTTAGTCACACTTATACTGACAATGGAGATTACATGGTAACGCTGACCATAACGGACAACGACAACAAAACAGATTCAGCTACCGACACCGTGACAGTTTTGAA
>JAOUKN010000099.1 GCA_029882515.1 Candidatus Bathyarchaeota archaeon | reverse complement strand
TATAAAAACCTACGGTCATGGAAGATGATATACTCGTAAAAATTCATGCCTCATCTATGAATGCAGTGGACTGGCATATTCGAAGTGCCACTCCATTCATGGCTCGATTAATGGGAGGTAGCGCTAAAACCCTTTTCATGAAACCAAGATTCCCTATATTAGGAGCTGATTTTGCGGGGAAGATTGAGTCAGTAGGACAAAACATAGAACAATTTAAGATAGATGATGAGGTTTTTGGTACCGTAAAGGCTGGTTCTCACGCAGAGTACATTTGTGTTTCTGAAAAAGATGTAGCATTGAAACCTGTTAATATGACGTTTGAACAGGCTGCGGCAGTTCCTACATGTGGGTTCATGGCACTACAAGGTCTTATGGATAAAGGGAATATCAAATCTAAACAGAGGGTTCTTATCAATGGAGCATCTGGAGGTGTAGGAACGTTTGCTGTTCAAATAGCTAAGTCCTTCGGGGCATATGTCACTGGAGTGTGTAGTACAAGGAATTTGGAGCTTGTAATATCAATTGGAGCAGATGAGGTTATTGATTATACGAAGGAAGATTTCACAAGAAAGGGTGAGAGTTATGACCTTATTTTTGATGTAGTAGCTAAGAGTTCGTTCTCAAAATGTAAAAGTTCATTGAAGCCTGAGGGGATTTACGTTACAACAGTATTTGGTCTTCGACCTATTCTCCGAAAGTTTTGGACTTCAATGACCAGTAGTAAAAAAACGATTCCGTATTTTGGGAAACCTAACAAGGAAGACGTAATCCTCGTCAGGGATCTTATTGAAGCTGGAAAAGTAAAATCTGTAATAGATAGGGTTTATCCGCTGAAGGAAGTTGCTGAAGCTCATAGATATATGGAAAAAGGCCATGCAAGGGGAAAAGTAATAATAACAATGTAGAATTCGAGTGCCCAATCTAAAATGAAGGAACATCAGGTGGTCCGTATTTCGTATATACAATCGCTTTCATGGCATTCTCCCCCTTTGAAGTTTAGTACACTGTTCAGATAATCAGACAATCTCCTTTTTCACGAAGAGACTCTCAAGGGCAAGCAAACCCACCCCATGTGAATTGACTAACCAGACTTTCTAGTCTCCCACAATTTTCTTGCAGCACATTGCGCGTCCGCATACTTTTATTGACATTCGCTAGTCCACACCCAATGAACGACTTACTCGAGTGACATGTGTTTCATATAGTTTCGCTTATGAACATACAACTATTTTCATCATCTCTCTTGGATGTCTTAGCATTCTGAGAGGACTTTGAAAGGCTCCTGCCAGACAACCGCAATTGGAACAGTCCGCATTGTCTGCGAAACACCTTCTTTTGTTCCATGAAACATCAAAATGTAATACTTCATCACCCCAGTAGCATGAATCCCTATGATCAGGGTGTTCATACCATTTTATCATCGCTTTGCTTAAGAGAAAATTGTTTGGGTATAATGTCTTCACTCGTTTCAGTTCGTTTATTATAGTTTTTCTCTCCTTTGTTTTTACAACCAGGGGAATACTAATATCGGTTCCACCTGCGCAGATATTGCACACAACACCCTCGAACCCATTCTTTTTTGCGATTTTGATTACATCCTCAAGCTCTTTGTAATTATCTCTTGTGATTGTCATGTTGATGACAACACGTTTGTCTCCCGAATAGTTTCTCATTACTCTTGAAAATACACCACTCCCTCTGAGTGAGTCGTTTGTTTTTCGAGATCCATCTATCGAGACATATAATCTATGATTGAATTCTTCCGGTATCCTTATTGTTCCGTTTGTAATAACGTAGATAAAAGGAAATATCCTGTGAGCGAGCATAAGAACATCGATCCTGAGTGCAGGCTCACCACCAACCAAAAGAATGTTCCTTATTCCTGACTTGTAGAGTTCATTGAACCTTTTTTCCCACACATGTATGAATAGCTCTTCTGTTTTAAAATCATCTTTGCCGTGAAAATGATAGCAATGTTTGCATCTAAGATTACAGTTGTCTGTCACGTCAACTTCTGCAAAAGACTTCACTCTAAAAATAATTCTCATTAGTTCAAGCCAAAAAACATACAATAATACATGCGCATATTTTTTCATGGTGGGATATTACTACAAAGAGAACACTAGTTAAATGTTTCACAGACTCCGCGCGCGCTTTGGAAGAATCACTCCTCAACTATGACTTTGTTTATACCTTCACAGTTGTTTAATGATGGTGCAATTGTGCAAGCAATGTTTAAATATGACATATGTCATATAATATCTCTCAGATCAGTGCGCAAGAGCCGATTTTTTCATCACCTCTTCCTTTCTCTTCAGCAATGAAGTGCGCACTGTTCAGGGATGCAGAGATTTTCTAAATTCTAATTTCTAACTTAAAGAGAAAAAATAGAATTTCTAAAAATATCACTTAATTAGAATTAGAAAATAGAAAATCAATTAACTCATAGTAATGGGGAAACCCCCCGAAGCCGAGTTTCCCCTTGCCCCTTTCCCCCACCCACAGTGAATAGCCTTGCATACAGACACACTTAGCAATCGCGCGCAAGTACAAGTCATGTATTTGATACTTGTTGCACTTTATATCTTCTAACTGTATATTTCATGGCACACAATTTGAACTTGAGGTGAGGAGATCACATAATGGTTGTTCATGGAATTCGGAGAATTTACAGTGAATATCCTCGCAACTTCTGGGTTGTAATTGCTACTCTGTTCATTGACCATGTAGGAGGTGCACTTATCTTCCCATTCATAGGCTTGTTTATCACCGCTAAATTCCAGGTAGGCATGACAGAGATCGGTCAACTCTTCACCATCGTCGCCATCACTGGCATCTTTGGTAGTATAACCGGCGGTGCCATTACCGATAAGTTCGGCCGGAAAGTAGTAATCATATTTGGTTTAGTTACAAGCGCACTCAGCGCCTTGACATTAGGATTTGCGGAGAATATTAACGTAATCTACTTTACTGGAGGAATCATTGGATTGTTTGGTAATGTTGGCGGTCCTGCTCAGCAGGCGATGATTGCCGACCTACTGCCAGAAGAGAAACGGGCTGACGGCTTCGGAATTCTTCGTGTTGCCATTAACCTTGCTGTGACAATTGGTCCAGCTATCGGTGGCGTTTTAGCAACATACTCCTACATTTGGTTGTTTATTATCGATTCTGTTGCCAGCACTGTTACTGCTATTATAGTGTTTTTCATAATTCCGGAAACCAAACCTGACGCGTTGCCAGATAAACCTAGCAAAAGCATCTTAGAAACCTTAGGGGGCTACTTCAAGGTAGGTCGTGACGGACTTTTCATGACTTTCATGTTCGCTTCGATCTTGATGACATTGGCGTATATACAGATGAACACCACTCTTTCTGTGTTTCTACGTGATATTCATGGTATTCCAGATCAAGGTTACGGGTACCTTCTCAGCCTTAACGCTGGTATGGTTGTTCTCTTCCAGTTTTGGATTACACGTAGGATCAAGCGCTTGCCTCCCATGATTGTGATGGTTCTAGGCACACTGTTTTATGCCATTGGTTTTTCCATGTATGGCTTTGTGTCTATATACATCCTCTTCATGATGGCGATGGTCATAATCACAATAGGCGAAATGCTTGTGGCGCCAGTTGGCCAAGCATTGGTGGCTAATCTTGCTCCCGAAGACATGCGTGGTCGCTACATGGCTATGTTTGGTTTTAGCTGGACAATTCCTTTTGCTTTAGGTCCTTTGGCTGCAGGACTGATTATGGACAACTATACCCCAAATTGGATCTGGTATGCTAGTGGCATCGTCTCTATGATGGCAGTTGCAGTTTACTTATTCCTGCATTTCAGAGCTAGTGAACGTCTTGCGAAAATGAATGGCAAGGTTCAGCCCGGAAACGACGCAAACATCTCTCGAAAAGTTGAGAACGACTCTCGCCCGCGCAACTGAATACGTACCGCGATAATTAGTAGCTTGTATTACACTCGTGTATTGGTTGCACAAGAGTGCGTGCGGGAATAGAAATATAATTTTACAAGAAATTAACCAATTTGTTATTATAATTTGTGGAATCAAAGTGTACGTAGCCCATACGAGTAGTCGTGAAGGTTATGCACACGAAGGTAAAATAGAATAGTTACAAACGCCTATATCAATCAGAGGAAGATGTTATTGTCTGAAGTATATGGGTGTCCCAAATGTGGAAATACCTCGGTAATCTATGACTACGGCCTGAGAGCAATAATCTGCGAGAAATGCAAAGCACTTGCAAAAGACTTCAAACCTTTATCACGTAAGACTAAAAGCAAATCTGCTACATCTTCGTAATCGCCAAAACTTCACTCTCAGCCTCCACGAACTCATCACACTCTTCAAAGTTGCCAATGCGATTACACTCAACAAAATGTTTACAGTTCAAACAAACTTCAACCCTCTCACGTTTCATCTTTCTTGCTAGCTTATCCTTCATTTCTAATCATCAATAAGCACTTGATTAATAGTTGAATGCACTAAAATCACAAAGGCATTAGATCGTATGTATTCAACTAGCTGCTTGTTCCAAAAAATCTGAAATTTGAAATCTGTGTGCACCTACATACTCTTTCGTTTGTCTCTCAGCAACTTAAACAAGTCTTGGATCACAGGAGTTTTTATCTTGGTTTGAGCGCTGGTCCAAAATACATCGAATTTCTCAGAGTCATAGCCTTCCTTTTCATATTCTAATGCTTGAAACATCATCTCAATCTTGTCAATGTCATTTGCCAAGATTGCTTCAGGTGTCTCTCGACCTTCAAACTCTTGCCAAACATCAACGTACCTCTCTTTTAACTTAGAAGGTAACAAAGATAAAATCTCTCTTGCCGCACTCTTTTCTTTAGCTTTGAACTTCTCCAATCCTATCTTTTTCTTGGCAGAATAATCATAGTCACCTATGAGTGCTTCCTGAACATCGTGCAGTAGCAACATTTTGATCAGTTTCTCAGTGTCAACACCTGCCAGATCGCCAAAACACATAGCCAGAACTGCACATCTGAGACTGTGATCAGCTACAGATTCAGGTTTCTCTATGCCAACATGAGAAGCCCAACCCGACCTCTTGATATTCTTCAGTTTTCCGACAATCTCTGAAAACTTTGCAACCTTCTCTAGAGACATAATCGCTCACATTCTAGATTAGTTCATACTTGTTCTATAAAGACTGCAAGCTTCCAGTCATCTTCAATACAATGTATTGACAATTGAAGCGTCTCTCTCTAGCCTTCCTGTTAGCTTCGTGGTTTCACTGCGCGCGCTGCAATATTATCGTTGCATGAATGGATAAGAGTATTTAGCTACTCCTCTAACTTGACGACTTTACAGCACCGTCTTTCCAAATGACCCATTAAATCGACGCCTGCTCTGGTTCTTTCCTCTTCTTCTTCAAGATGCTTTTGAAAGCCTACTTGTTTGACGCGTGCGCGTCAGTTATCATCAGTTTCTTCTGCGTTTCAGTAGCGTGCGCCTAGATTTCCTTATTCTTTCTAGTGTCGTATTCAAGGCAAATGCTGTTGATCACCTGGCCAACATACGCCGCAAGACGAGCCCGGTTCTGTTTTTCCTTCCACCTTTTTGGATGCGTATCAATAGCTCAATCATTGCATAATTCCTGAATAGCCCTCAAATCCAAAATTAACTGTCCACAAGTCGTTTGCGTGTTGCCGTCAAACTTCTTAGTAACTCTTTGAACCTTGCCAGGTACCCCCCCTAGTTTTTAATGTTTCATGAATATTTGGATCCAACTATGCTTCCTCACGCCTCACGACTAATGAAAATACCGGAGATGTGCGACCGGGCCAGTGATCGCGCGCGGGTGATTTTATGGACTTTTTTTCGGTATTTCGCTTGCGGTGACACGACATTTTCTGACTCTAACGTTCCCCAGAACCATGGATCATGAACGCATATGTGAACCTAACCCTGCACCTCAAAAATAGAATTCTGATTAGATTTTTCGGTTTTCCTATATGCGCGTTTTTGCTACGCAAACCACAACATATCCGTCTTCTCAAATAGTTCAAATCACCCATCATTCTGCCTACGAAACTCTCTTTTTAAGATTTGTTTTCCTCATTTCAAAGAGAGAAAGGTTAAGAATGTGAATCCTTTGTTTTGTGATTGTTGTGGTGACATCGTTAGGATCGTGTACCCATGCAAGTTTATTTTTCATGATGGCCTAATATGCGATTTTAATATATGCTTGGATTGCATGGACAACGAAACACTCCAAATAAATCTTAAGCGAAAAAGACTCGTTGCTAAATTCCTTCTTTGTTGCACACGACAAAAGATAAAGGAAAGTTAGAAGTTCACCTTCTGGAAGTTCCATAGAACGCGCACGCAGACAATACGCCACATCTAATGGGATAGTTTCATCCTTCTCTGTCTACTCTCTACCATGATCTAAAAACACTTATTCCAAAAACACAAGTTTAATTATAAAATTTTAAATCTTCTGCAGGCACTCATTGTATGCCCAGTTGCGAAAGGACGACTCGAGGAAACTGCATGATAACTGTTGTTTACAAAAAGATTAGTGGAATGTGGTATGGAGCTGCCACAGAAGCAGCGCGGGTTCTAGCAACTACGTTTGCCCCTAATGAGACAGCCGTTCTGAGAAATCTCCTCAATGGGTTGCATTACAACGCCTCTTTTCAAGTTGATGAAGAATTGACCCCGTTTTCTGGAAGATTACTGGAAACCCTGAGGAGAATTTACGATGGAAAAGATGTCTCTTCTGGGTCTGAAATATCCCTGGAGTATTTGTCCAGTTATGCGCAGAGCGTTCTTAGATGTGTATCCTCCGTTCCTGTTGGATATTTCACCACGTATGGTGCTGTGGCTAAGGTCTGTAGTGGAAGTCCAAGAGCTGTAGGGCAGATCATGGCAAAGAATCCGTTTCCTCTATTGATTCCTTGTCATCGTGTAGTACGTTCCGATTTCAGTGTTGGCGGATACGGTGGCGGCAGCGAAGTTAAGTGGCAGATCTTGCAGAGAGAAGACAGAGGCGGTACT
>JAOUKN010000098.1 GCA_029882515.1 Candidatus Bathyarchaeota archaeon | reverse complement strand
GAAAGAACTGACTTGCGGATATTCTCCTAATTCCTTTTTTGTGAGGCGGCACAAATGTCTTAAATGAAAAGGTTCTTGTAATAGCTGAATTCTAGGTAACAACATGGGGGTGGAGTAATTTGGAGAATTTCATCTGTAAATGGTATAAGCTAGACATGCAAAATACTGTTCAGAAGGATATAGAGAAGGATCTCAATGAGAAGGAGGGACAGGAATTTGAACTTTCCAATATTTCATGTTTTTCACAAGGTTCTACACATTTTGCTCTTGCAGTCTACCGAAGAAAGAAAAAGAAATGACATCTACGAATAGCAAGGAGGGAACTTGGTTTGTCAGGAGAAGAAGAGAATGCGGAGTTAAACAGTACGGATTATGAAGCTCTTTCTGCTCTTCTTGACTTTCATTCAGATAGGGCAGTAGCTCATGCAAGCTTTCTTGTTGCTTGTATTTTTGGATTATTTACAGTTTTATCTCTCATTAACGGAGAAAATCTATCGATTGACTTGATCTATTCAGTTGTTTACTATATTCTATTGTTCGGAGGTTTATATGCACTGTTCAATTTTAACTTGTACGCAACAAAAGCTGTCGATGTCAAAAGTGTGATTGAAAAACACAAAACGTTACTCATGGAACAAATAATTTGGAGGAAACCAAAAGCCATGAAGCTACACAATGCTATCAGGGATAGAATTGAAGGGCACAAAGTGATCCTAATGGGCACACTGTATTTCGTTTTTATTGGACTTCTACCTTGGGTTTCTAGATTGCTAGCTTTCTATCTACTTCACTAAAATCTACCCTTGTATGCTTGTCTTTCAGTTCTTCTAAATCAGAGGTAGAGATTTTCTTAAATATCTGTTACCTGAGTTAGAGTCAAGGAAGTGAAGGAATGGATTTGGAAAAGCTTGAAAAGATTATTAGGCTGGTTTTGGAAGATCTACATCGTTCCCCTAAACCGTCTGCTTACATTAGGCATCAACCTACTCTGCAAGCGAAAGTTCTAAATCTACTCAACGTATGTAATAGAAGCATTCCAGAACATAGCAGTTTTTTTCAAATCATGTCTCGTAAAGTCAGCACAACTTACCCTTCTACTTTCTCTTTGGATGAAACAGCCGTTGGAATCGAACATGTCTTGGCGATTCTAAGAATTGAAAAGATCAGTGCAACAAAGATTGAGGAAATGAAGATTTTTGAAAGTGCAGAAGAGAAGATGAAACAAGCAGGTGTTTCTTTCCGAAAAGAAGACTATTCTTCTACATTTAACAATCTCAATACAGCTCTAGAGTTGATTCTAAAGGATAAATGTGACATACCGACAACAATTACAGGAATAAACACTTCAAATGTAATAGACCTTTTAATCAAATACAAAGTCGAACCTTATTCTCATTTTGGTGAAGCAAGGAAACGAATCACTGAGATTGCCAATAAAGTTAAGCATCAGGCATATGTTCCTCACAAGAGTGAAACTATCTTAGGAATAAAAGCAATGGAAGAGCTAATCGCTAAGCTAAGAGATAGAGAGATAAAACTGACTGCTGAAATTAAAGATAAGATATACAAAGGGCTATAGGGATCTAATCTTTTACTTTATATTTCCCTTATTCTGAGTAAAAAAGATACTTTGTTTCTCAAATCTTAGATGTAATCTGTGACTGTTTCCCTTATTTCCCTTATCGTACCAGAACAGCTCATTCTAGTACGGTTCTATTTCCTCTAAAAACGTAGATTCTATGTCGAATATGTGTTTATACGTCTGTCTTAGTGGAATTATTTTCTTTTTCTCTACGACTTAGCTGATTTTCTTAGCTTGGCTTAGAATCATTCCCCACTTATTTTCAGTGACATCGAAGAGAATTACAAAATAATAGACAATATCAGATAGTAGAAATGTTTAAGCTGTTGTGTATAACATAGACTTCCATAGTCTATTCCATCATGGTGAAGCCATGTTCGTTATACACAAAAGAATTCTTAGAAGACTGCAAGATCACATTTGACCATTAGAAACAGTCATTCTCATTGGTTCTTATGTTGGTATAGGCATAGTGGCAACTATCGTTGTCCTCTAGAGACCAGCTACCCTATGAGAGCTTTGATTTTTTCCAAGATGTCCTGTGCGTAGACTATGTTGCCACAATGTTCACATTCAAACTGATTTCCTGAGTCGGGTAGCTTTACTGGAGCATTACATTCTGGGCATCTTACTGATTGTAACTTCAATCCACCTTTATCCATGTACTCTTTCACTGAGGAAAAGTCTAAGACAATATGTACTCTTTCCTTTCTTCTTAATTTTTCAAGCTCTTGTTTCCTTTGTGCTTTGGTGTTCATTATAAGATTTCTAAATGTGTCAAACTTCACTGGAAGATGAAAGACAGATGTTCCTTCTCTATCTGTAATAGAGATAAACTTACTGACAGAACCTCCCTGAGATATTCCTTGTATGTTCTCTAATGGAATAGAAAGGGTCTGATGATATGATTTCCCAAAGAGCCCATGTTCTTGCAGAAAGACAATTTTTTGGTTAGTCAAAACTAGGTAACCTTTCAATCTCTTCTTTGCCTGTGTTATTTTCTTTCTTCCAAAGGATTTTTTCTCCACAACCCTTTCAACAGCTTCATAATCTCCTTTCCAATCAGAAATGGTATTTTCGCTTTCTTCCAAAATGAGAGAATCTTGCCAAGACATTTCAACCCACCCCCGCTCCTTTACTAGAACTTCATGTATTTCAGTTTTACGAATCACAAATGCTCTGTCACATTCACATGTTGGCTATAAATTCACAATTCTATTCAACATGAGTATGAACAACTTTAGAGTTATCTGGGTCAGTAATGAAAGCTAATACAGGTTAGATATGCTTCAACTAAATGATTGAAACGCGGCTGGATAGTATGTTTATCCTCTTTTGCCTTTAACCTATACTTTTTTACGCACACATAGAATACCGATAGAAACAATCTCATGTCTTGAATATTCAAAGAAAATACGTCAATAGTATTGATCTCTAAATTACGTTAGAAATTTCCTTGAAAAAATGCTTAGTTTTGTTCCTAAATCTCAGAACACAAAGTATATTTGGCGCGGAATATCTGAAATCTAACCTAGTTTAGTGGTGAATTGTAGTGCCAATTACTGATCCGGTGAAGAAGAGCATTGCTCAACGTGCGCGATTGTACATGAAGATCTGTAGAGCTTGTGGCGTCCGCAATGCTCCGTCTGCCGTCAAGTGCAGAAAGTGCCATAGTAAGAATTTGAGATGGAAGAAAAGAGAACTAGTTCGCTAATTCTGAAACATAGCGACACATCAACTCTACCATCCGCAAACTGCATCCCTCAGGATGACAAAGTGGAAAAATCCTGTCTTCTATCGTCAACAGCTTGACGCAGTTTGGGTTCTAACCTTTTTGTTCAGAAATAAACGCCCGTCTGGCAGTCCATTCGCGTGCTCCGCATAAAGATTGATAACCTTGTTTTCATGAGCGTTTGGAGCCCTCGCCGGGATTCGAACCCGGGATCTTCAGCTTACAAGGCTGACGCCCTAACCGACTAGGCAACGAGGGCTTTCGGTTGCTATTTGAGAGTTCTGGTTTTGTTATAAGGGTTCCTCCATTCGTCATAGTTTGGAGACTAGGGCTCTGAACCTTGCTTATTATTTCTGTGAGAGCCTTTTCAGTTATCTTAGAGATGTTCAGGCCTATTTCTGCTGCGCGCGCTGCAAAATTCAGTCAAGCCTGACTCCTTGTCTCACAGTTTGGATGATGTGGTTGATTCGAGCCGCGTTCGTGAGGAGCACTCCGAATCTGTAAGAGCTTTTTAGCGTTCGCAGTAATTCTGAGAAGAAAGTTTTTGGACGGAGGTAGAATGCACGGAAATAGTCGTAAATTGCCAATCGAATATCATCAAATGGTACAGCATGAGGTGAAACTTTTGGAACATATACTCCGGTTTCCCAGTATTTGTCTTCGTCAACGTAGCCTTTCGCTACAAGGTCAGCCCAGAGATCCGTTCCCCTAAAGGCACCTAAGATGTTCAGTTGAGGGACATCTATGTCTAACCTATTGACAAATTTTAAAGTGTTCTCAACCTCTTGTCTAGTTTCATCTGGAGCGCCGAATATGAAAGAGCCTACGATAACGTCCATGCCCGCCTTTCTAGCCTTACGAACTGCGGCTTCAGACTGATCTGGAGTTATCCCTTTTCGATAATAGTCCAGAATTCTTTGGTTGGCGCTCTCGATTCCGAAATATACCACTTTGCAGCCGGCTTTCACCATCTCTCTAAACATGTCATAGCGGCAATTATCCACTCGTGAATCACAGAACCATTCAATGTCCATCCCTTCTTTCCTTAGCTTTCGACAAAAGTTCATCACCCGTTTCGGGTTCAAAGTAAAATTGTCATCTACGAAGAGAAACTGCTCATAGCCTTGACTTTGCAGCAACTCCAATTCGTCGACGATGTTCTCTACAGATCTGGGCCGCCATATTCCGCGTGCGAATTTTCTACAACCACAGAAACTGCAGTTGAACGGACATCCACGAGAAGAAACGAGAGTTGAAAATTTCTTGCTGGCAACCCGCACTCCATAGATGGCACAATTGTAGCGAGCATCTACCAGATCGCGGTCTGGAAACGGAAGGCTGTCAACATCTTTGATTAAGGGTCTCTCTGGAGTTAATACGATTTTTCGATTTTTTCGGAAGGCTATGCCTTCAACTTCTTCTATGTCCCCGTTGTTCTCCAAACATTTGGCAAGTTCGAGGCTGGTATATTCACCTTCCCCTCGAACAATTACATCTACAAAAGAATATTTCTGAAGGATTCGCTCAGCGTTGAATGTAGCGTGATAATTCCCCAGAACAATCATTATGTTCGGATTTTCTGCTTTTACTTGCTCTGCAATCTTTGGCGCCTCTTCCGCTGAACTGTTCAAAACCGATATACCGAGGATGTCCGGGTCTTCTTTCTTTACCCAATCCAAAGTCTGTTTCGAAGAGAAACGTTTCGCAGCTTGATCTAAGATAGATACTTCAATTCCTTCACGCATTAAAACCTCTGCACAATAGAGCATCCCTAAAGGAGGCCAGGCAGTAACCACCATATCCGGTGTATCTGAAGACGGACTTGGGTTGAGGAAAGAAAACTTCATGGGGAATGCATCACCCAATTTCTTTAGGGGTGTAGATAAGTTTTGCCAAACGTTTGCAGTCTGAATTCAACATTTATTAACACAAGACCTTAACAAGGTAAGAGGGACCGTCGGCTAGCGCGCGCAGAAAGTTCTGATTTTCGCTTTCTATCTAACTATGGTTACTTTGAAGAGATTTCTAAGATTTTGGTGAAACGAAAAGAGAGAAAGAGCGAGCTCAGAAATCAGAAAAGCTATTGCTGAGCGTTTCTGAGTCTCCTTTCTCTTTTCAGTCACTCGATATAAATGTTGAGAATTAAGAGTGTTATGAAGGTTTTTACTAGAAGAGGATTCTATTGTGGACTGTCCGAATAGAGGCATTATATCAGTATTTGAGAAATGTTTACAGCTAGAAAACTGGAACCAAATTAGTATGTTCACATTAACATTGGATTTTAACAAACTTTAAGGTCTACTTTTTTCATTTGGTTTGATCGTTAGACATCAGAGTTTAGAGCGTCAGACTTTAAAACATACTACCACGTAGTATTATCTAGATGAAGGGAATGCGTAAGTAACGAGATCTTCTCCTTTCTCTCTCTCTCAGCTTTTGTAAGCAAAAACGCATTCCCAGAATTACTCTAATAGCATACGATTTGAAGCTTATGGAGGATTTCGCTATTACTAGAGCTTCTTTCATTGTCTAAAGAGAGGAATAGTTGAGTGATTAGGAGACTATAATATTCCATATTGTTAAGAAAATGAGTGGGGAATTATTCTAAGAAAAGCTAGGAAAATTAAGTCGTGTAGAAAAGGAAAATTATTTCATTGAAGACAGACGTAATAAACACATATTCGACAATGAATCTACGTTTTTGGAGGCAATAGAGCCTTAGTAGATTGAACTGTTCTGGTACGATAAAGGGAATTAATGGAAAAACTCATAGATTACTTCTAAGATTTGAGAAATGACGTGTCTTTTTACTGGGAATAAGGGAAAAGCTATGTAGTTTGGCTTCTTTATTTATCATAGTTCAGAGAGGTATGTCTTTCAGATGCGTTAGAGAGAACCTCTTGAATTCTCTCCTTCCAAGAGGGATAATGAAACTATGGACTTCCTGAATAATATTTTTCCATTCGGTCCTAATCAAAGTTAGACTCTTATGGTATTCGGTATAGTTTCTATGAAAAGAGATACTCACAGCGTTCATACCCATACCCTCACCAGGAGAAGCAAACATCGTGTTGGGAAACATTGCAATAAACTCCTTTGCTCTGTCTCTTGCTTCAGAAAGAATTTCAGGATGAACTTTGGCAAGGGTTATTGCCAGCAATTCGAACCCCATCTTTCTAAAATTGGGTACAATTGTGTAATCTTCAATCATTCCATCCTGCTCAAGTTTATGACGAGCTCTAGTGATTGTTGGCTGAGACACCTTGAGAACTTTCGCAAGTTCTCTGTCGCTCCGTTTCGAGTTCTTCAGGAGTTCCCGTAACAATTGTTGAGGTAATTCCTTTCGCATATACTACAGCTCCTTGATGTCTTATTCCTACAGGCAACTTATACTAAAGATTTAGGAAAGAAACTTCTACGGTTGAAAAGAGCATGCGCGCACGCAAGAAGGAAACCTGACAATGAAACAAATAAAGTCCAAAGGCATAACCTATCAGTACTGGTACATTGAACATCATATTGGAAACAAGATCAAATGGTGCTATCTAGGAAGCATGATAAGCTACCACTAGAATTCAAGATCCTGTTACACAGAGATACACAAACAGATACACAAATGACATCTAAACAAGAAAACCCTAAATCTAGCATCTCTAATGAAATAAAGACAGAATCTAAGAGGGGCTGTCGGCTAGCATGGTTTAGGCTAGGAGACTTGGGCTTTTACAAAGACTTTGGGGAATGGTACAAGAAGAACCATAA
>JAOUKN010000020.1 GCA_029882515.1 Candidatus Bathyarchaeota archaeon | reverse complement strand
GCTTTTCCACTACAAGCCATTCTTCAACCTGACTACGCAGTCTACAGGCTACCACCCTTCTTCAGCGTGCTTCCTGCCTTTTCACTGCACCTTCATGTTTCAGCTGGATTAAAAGTTGGTTGGTTGGGTTAAATTTTAATCCCAGGATTAGTTTGAAGGAAGGAATAAGAATTTTATGTACAGTTTGAGTTTGGCGTCTGGGTCAAATTCTAGGCGGTTTTGGTTCTCAAAAACAGCATTATCCCCTCAAAGAGGAACAGGACCGTGGCTGCCACTGTTATGAATGTGAGGAATATGAATTCTGTTTACAGCCGCTCGTTGACGAGGAAACGGATTACAATAATAACGATCTCGGCGCTCAAGATGCCCATGAAGAAGAAGGAGTAAAATATGAGTCTCGGCACCAGGTTTCGGCCGATCCAGAGGTGTCCTCTAATGGTTGCCTTCTCTTTTACTACATATTCGCCGTACGTATCTTTTTGCAGTAGGCCTAGGGTTTCAAGTTTTTGAAGGTGTCTGTAGGCCACGCTTGGGCTACTGAGATTTGTGCCTCTCATGACTTCCCGCGGGCCTACGGGTCTGTCTTCTTTAACTACGTAGAGATACACTTTGAGTGTGGTACCTTCAAGTTCGTCGTCGGTGACCACAGTTCAGCGCCTCGTCTCAATAAAGACATCTATTCCGTTACTCTCCATTCGCAAGATTTGATTTTCGGAAAGGACAGCATTGTACATATATTCCTTTCCAATTATTTGTAGTTGGACATGTTTGAGGCTGAACCCTGTTGATGAGGAACCTCCTTCGTAGGGTTTTCCCGCAGCTTCTCCGTACAAGTATATTGTTCCTGATCGCAATGCGTCATAGGCTGCGATATTTGAGACTTCCACCATTCCTGTTAGCCCAATTAATCTTGATGTGTTCGGCGACCAGTATTGTGACCATCCGGGATAGAATCGGCTTAAGTCTCTTAAATCTGTCAAGATAGGGTTCTCTTTTGCCACTCCGAAACCTCCGGTATCAATCGGTGAAACAGTAATTTGTTTTGCCAGTTTTTCGCTTCCTATCAGGTCAGTGCCGTTATGGACAAGAATCTCTGGCGCTGCAGACACTTCGAACTCTCCTATCAGGGCTAGGTTGTTAGAGCGATTTGTAACATTTAAGACGATGAAATATGAGACCATTAGAAGAGTGTGTTCCCATGGGTCGCTATGGTTTCTCCACAAACCTGTTATGCTGCTGCTGAAGTCTTGAACGCCTAAATAGGCGTACACAACATCAACTTCGATCTGCACTTTTGTTGTCAACGCAAGGTTTGAGACGAGAATAGGGGAAGCAACAGCTAACCCAAGCATCAACGCAACGACGCTGCCCAAAATCAACTTTATAGCTAATCTCATTCTTCCCACCTTGTCTGCTTAGGGAAGTTCTTTCTAATAACTCTCCTTGAAGAACACCGCTGTTCTTCTAGGAGAACGACACAGGCAGAATCTTGGATTGTATCTAATTTGCAATGCGTGTCGAAGTACGAAAACCTAAACGTTAAGTTTGCTCATAATTATGTGAGAATCAGTTCGCAATATGTCGAATGAGATCTGTAAAATGAGGGAACGAAGAGAGGTTTCAAAAGAAGCTGCGAGACGGTTCCTTGTTCTTAGGCAATCCTTTCTTGGGTATAAAGGCAAAAAGGGAACGCTAGAAGCGGTTAGGAATCTTCAGTGTGTCCAACGGGATCCAATCAGTGTGGTGCACCGCAATCAACATTTAGTGCTTCACAGCAGGGTCGTTGACTATAGGCCTTCTTACGTGGAGGAGTTGCTTTACAGAGATAGACTTTTGTTTGAGTACTGGTGCAATGAGAAATCTATAGTTCCGATTGAAGATTTCCCCTTCTTCAGGTATCGAATGAAGAATCCTTCCGAGTTTTACTCTCCGTTTTATGAGCGCATCAAGAGAAGAAGAGAAAAGCTGAAGGACTATATTGCGCTTGTTTTGTCTGAGATCAGAGAGCGTGGGCCTCTCTCTTCAAAGGAGCTCGAACAGAAACATGGTACTAGACGAAGACTAATGACGAGGGTCTTGAACTTGCTGTGGGATTTTGGTGAGCTTATGATTCATCATGTGGAAGGGAATAGACGGTACTACGATCTGACGGACCGTGTGGTTCCGTTGAGTGTAAGGGAGAAAACGCCGAGTAGGGATGAGTACGAAGAGTTTCTGATAAGGAAGTATATGAAGGCGTATGGATTCGTCGACACGCGGAACTGGAGATTCGGCTGGTTGCCATACAACGCGTCTGAGAGAAAAAAGGTGGTGCAAAAGATGGTTGAAGATGGCAAACTGTTTCCAGTTAGAATTGAAGGGGTTAAGCATGAATATTATGTTTTGAGGGAGCATTTGAGTCTGCTTGAGAACTCCGACAGCCCTATCGAGGAAAAGGTCCATTTTGTTGCGCCGTTGGACAATCTTTTGTGGAATCGCAAGATGGTCTCAGAGATCTTTGACTTCGATTATGCTTGGGAGGTGTATAAGGTTCCTGAGAAGAGAATCTATGGATATTATGTGATGCCGATTCTGTTTGGTAAGCGTTTTGTGGGACGACTTGATCCGAAACTTGACCGAAGAAACAAGAGGATGATTATCAATTCCATCTGGTTGGAAGAGGAAGACCTTCAAAAAAGCAGTTTCATATCTGAGTTTGCAAAAACGTTCCAAAGATTTCTTAAATTCCATGATGTATCTCAGTTCAGAATTCAAAAGACTAAACCAAAGCATTTGAAAACTGAATTAATGAGGGCGTACGTCAGTTAAAGACTTCATAGAATTTGGTCTTTGGTGATTGTCTTTTCAAGTCCTTTTCAGCGAGAGCGATAAGACGGGTCAAGTTGTCGCTGTCCAGTGATTATCTACGTCAACGACCTACGGGTATTGAAAGGCGATATCGACCAAAAACGTGGTAAATATGAAAATTGTGTGCGAGAATCTGGGCTTGAGCTGAAACATTTGATGCTAGCGGTGGGATTTGAACCGCGCACACGGGTTTACTGTTGGGATCCTCCACGATTGTCTTCAAGAAGAGTCCCTGGCTTCCTTATGCATGTCCAGAATCGTATTGGGGCATGAGAATTCTTAAATGCACAGTCAATCATACTGTAAATTCATGTCAACTAAACAATGGGCTTTTTTGCAAGGTATGAACATTGTCGTTTTTGTGGTTACAGTTGCAGTTAATGGTTTGGCGGGGGGTACAACGTTGCTCAATGGCAAGACGAGCGGTGAGATATCTGACCTGTATCCAACATTGATCACACCCGCAGGGTTCACCTTCTCGATATGGAGCCTCATCTACACGCTTCTGCTAGTGTTCGTCGTCTTCCAAGCCTTGCCCCGAAACAGAGACCAGGCATTCATACGTCAAGTCAGTTTTCTATTTATCTTGAGTGGCGTTTGGAATGTTTTGTGGCTGTTCCTTTGGCATTATGAACTACTCACCTTTAGCGTAGTCCTGATGTTTGCGCTTTTGGCAACATTGATTGCCATCTACTTACGTCTCGGCATTGGCAAGGGTGACGTTCGTCTCACGGAAAAGCTGTGTGTGCATGTGCCCTTCAGCGTTTACTTGGGATGGATTACGGTTGCTTCGATAACTAATGTGGCTGCTGCATTAACTGCTGTCGGTTGGGATGGCGGCGGCATTGAAGGCGTAACCTGGGGTATATTGGTGATTGCTGTGGCGCTGGTCATAACATTAGCTGTTGTTGGAACACGAAAAGATGCGGCATATGGCCTCGTTCTTGTCTGGGCTCTGGCGGGCATTGTGGCAAAACAGATTGAACATCCAACCATCGTGTTGGCAGCAGAAGTAAGCATAGCGATTATTCTCATCGCTATAGTTGGGATGGCTGTTTTTTCAAGACTGAAAAGATGATTTGCTTAAGTTCCTTCAAAAGCCCTGCGCACGCGCGGTTCAGAATGAACGTCTAAAGAGTGTCTCAAGTCAGCTGTTGGCAGACAAATAGCCACGAATATGCGTGCACTTACAATACTTGTGTTATTCTAGAAAATGAAGACAGAGATTCCAACTTGCTGCAGAATAAACAAGGCATATATCCCACAAAGGAGAAGTGCGGCTTTTTTTCCGACGCGCTCACTTGACCCAACCATGTACCAAACACTTAGTGACGACAGTAGAACGTAGAACATTATGTTTTCAACAGCAAAAACATTCACCTGAGAAAACGAGATCAAAGATGATACCCCTAGTATAAGAGTGATGTTGGTTATACAGCTTCCAAGTAGATTTCCAAGAGCCATGCCAAACAACTTCTTCTTCAGTGCTTGTATTGTCGTGGCAAGCTCAGGCAGCGAGGTCCCAAGACCAATGATGGTTGCCCCTATGATAGACGGTGGCAATCCTATGGACTCTGCAATATCAAGTGAACTGTCTACCACAAGTTTTGAAAGACCTATTATGAGTGCGGTACATACAATGAACTTGACCGCGACCACTACAGAATCTTTCTTTTTGACAGAATTAAAGGATGCATTTACTTCTGCGTTTTTGGTCTTGCGGGAAATTGTTACAGCAAAATAGATGAACAATATCAAGAGAACAGCCCCAAGCATTGCGCTTAAGCTACCTCTTTGAACAATAAACAAGGGTATGACTGAAGAAAGGAATAGGAACTGCACAAGTTCTTTTTGAGACTGTCCTTTCACCAAAACTTCCACTCGACTGAGGAAAATTGCTAGTCCAAGGATAATCGTGAGATTTGCAATATTAGATCCTAAAGCGTTGCCTACCGATAATCCTGCTTCTCCCGCGAAAGCAGCTAGGGTTGAAACCGAAAGCTCTGGCAAAGATGTTACAACAGACAGCAAAATGAAACCAGCCGCCATCTCAGACAGGCCAAAAACTTTGGACAACACCAAGACGTATTCTATTATCCTCTCACTAAAAACGACAATCAATAGCAACGATATAGCCAGCAAAGGTACACTATATACGATCATACTCTATCCACTGTCAACAGTTCTTTGCGTTGATTAGATTAGTTTTACGATGAATCAGGACTTTCGAGAACGCACAGGAAAATACGCAGAGACCCAAAGTTGTATGAGAACTATCTTTTTGATAACGCCCGCACTAGTATCGACGAGTTTCGAATCTTGATCTTGAACGTTTTTAAGGGTTCCCGTGTAACCGGTCCTAAGGGTCTTCCAGTGCTGACATCGAATTTTGCGTAATGAAAACCGCATGTTAGCACTTTTCCTTCGAGACTTCCCAGATAGAGCGGGTAGCCCATGTGGGGACATCGATTCTCGAACGCATAAAACTCGCCTTCAATGTTAACTACTAAGATCTCATAGCCTTCAACTGTGAAGACGCGCATATTGTTCTTTGGAATGTCATGTGTCGCAGCTATTCTGATGTATTTTTCCATCAATTATGCACCTGACCTGATACACCTTCATGCGATGCCATTGTCACGTGAAGAGGTGATCCAGAAACATCATAACAACGAATCCAGCTATCAGCCCGAAGGTCGCCTCCCTTGCAAATTCCTTTCTGTGGCTTTCGGGGATCAATTCATCGCTTACCACGAAAAGCATGGCCCCTGCGGCGAACGCAAGCCCCCAGGGCAGAAGTGGCTGAGAAATGGAGACCAGTGCGACCCCTAGCAAGCCTCCAACAGGTTCGACTGCACCGGTTAGAATCGCATACCACAGCGATCTACGTCGGCTGTATCCTTCCCTTAGCAAGGGCAACGCAACAGCAAGGCCTTCGGGCATGTTTTGTAGCCCTATAGCCATGGCTATCACTAGACCCGTTGTCACGTCTCCACTGCCGAAGCTTACTCCCACCGCCAATCCTTCAGGAAAGTTGTGGATGGTTATTGCGAGGACAAACAGCCACACTCGTGGCAACCTTGAAGGGCGCCCTTCACCTCCTAAAAACGGATGAAAATGGGGGATAAAGCGATCAACCAAATGTAGTACAAGGGCACCTAACACAAGCCCAAAAACTGCAACCAATGGGCCACTCAAATCAATAGCTGGAACTATTAAACTAAAAGAAGTAGCGGCTAGCATCACACCGGCCGAAAATCCAAGCGTAACATCTAGCAATCTATCTGAAATTCGTCTTGTAAACAGTATTGGTAAGGCTCCTGCCCCAGTTGCTAGGCCAGCGACTAGGCTGGCGATGGAGCCGAGCCAAATGATTTCCGTGCTCATGATACTTTCTCACTTGATCGATGCCCACACTAAGGAAAGGGGGAAGGTGCCTCGTTCTATTGTCTGCTTCATTCGATGTGTCTGAACTTCTGAGTGTAAGGGCCTTCTCCGGGGGCTCTGCGTCTAAAGTGGCCAGAAGGTCTCCCTTCTAGAATCTCTTGGAACCAAGCTTCATGCTCCACTTCTTCATGCAGAATAGCCAGTGATAAGTCGTAGGTTCTGTGATCCTTTCCTGCAGTCATGTTGCATATCTCGGTATAGACCCGGACGGCACACCGTTCGGCTTCCAGCAAGACTTTGAGCACGGCTTTTGTGTCTGTTGGATCTTTAGGTAAGTAAGCGGCAGAACAAGCGGCATTGTCATGGAGCTCCTTCAGGTCTCTGTATAGTTCACCTCCAAGCTCATAGATGCGTGGAGCGATAGTTTCAAAATGGAGTCTGTCTTCAAGTCGGGCATCCTCAGCTATCTCTTTGACAGTTTCTCCTTCCAGTCCTGTGCAGTGCATTCTTAGAAGAGTGTAGTAGTAATAGGTAGTGAATTCCGCTGCAGCAGCTTTCTTCAGCTTGTTTATCAGCAGGTCAACGTTTACTCCAGCTTTCTCCACCATTTCTCTGCCAACGTTCTTCGAGTATTTCTTCTCCATGAAATTCTCACCTCCCTTTTTTCTTTCCAAGAACTTCGAAAGTATGCGTACGCAAGAAACAATTTTGGTGAGAAGCTAATAAGTGTATGTGACTGTGGCATGACAGCAACACGAACCTACACGGGCGTGCATCTCTCGTGCGCAAAAGCTTGAAGGGTTGATCGTGGTCGTCGACAACCATTTGGATTGGAGTTGTTGTTGATTTTAGAATTTTCTGTTTACTAACAACAACTGTATCTCCTGTTGGGAATCTTGTAACTCCTCGAGAATCCATCCATGTGCCAAAATCTAAATCCAGCTGCTGCTGAATCTTACCTTGGTGGTCTTGTGTCTTTGACTTTGCGTGATGCTCAGCATCTTTGTTGGAAAAACTTCAAGAAGATCAACGAGAGGCTTGACTCAAAAAGGGGTAGAGGCTGGACACCTTTTGTGATGGTTACGGACTTGCTTGAGGAGGCTGGAGAAGTGGCGGCAGTGGTCAAAGGGATAGAGGGCTTCAAGCCGCCTGACAAGCCCAAGACAAAAGAGATGTTAGCCACAGAGCTCTCAGACCTGCTTTACATAATCTTTGTTTTGGCTGAACACTACGACATAAACTCGGAAGAATCCTTTCTACAAACGGTAAACGACTACATACTCAGATTCATCAAATAACTCGACACTGACTCAAACCCTGAGACGCTACACGAACGCAGTGTCGGGCTGGTTCACGGTCGTACACATTCCGCTTTAGGTCTATACGGTCTCTTTGCCTTAGGTTTACTGTGCTTCGGACAACGTCTAACGCAAACAAATATCCCTCGGCGCACCTCAAAAACACAACCACAAATATCTGTCAATGTCTCAACCAAAATCCTCGCTTCTCCTATCCTTCATTCGTCTTCCTTCTCTGCGTGGATAGGACTGAGCCTCACTTCCACCGCGTAGCCCTCCAAAGTCTTCTCATCGAGTTTTGTGGTCAAGATATTCGCTTGAAGTTTGGGAACCGTTATGCGACCGTCACCACTCATTTTAGCATAGAAACGCTCATCCGCAAAGGCCCCCACCGGCGCCACCGTCACTGCAAACACCTCACCTGGATCCAACTTGAACCGCCACCGAACCAACCGCGGAATCTGAATACGCCGATTCTTCTGCACGACCACTTTAAACCTAACAGTTTCGGTTAAGGGCATCTTTTCTCGCCTTTCCCCATCGCAAGCTATCTTCTACGATCATTTCACAACGAACAGTAACGTTAGATAAGCTATTTAGGCATTCCTTTCCCAAAACTAAGCCTGAAATGAGCTCTGCAGAAAAACTCGGGGGGGGAGGGGGGAGGGGGCAAGGGAGAAAGGGTACTTTCATCGTGTTAAGACCATTGCAGGCGTGCAAGTTGATGGGGGCGTAAGTAGATTTAAGAGGTGAGGCTTAGTTCTGTATGATGATGGTGTCGTCTATGGTTACCATTCCTGGGTCAGTCGTGAAATTGACGGGCGTTGCTAAGCGATATGCCGATGTGGTGGCTGTGGACTGCGTTGATTTGGACGTGAAGGAGGGTGAAATCTTCGGTCTTTTGGGACCAAACGGTTCAGGTAAGTCCACCTTGTTGAAGATGATCTTGGGCTTGGTCAAGCCTGACTTGGGATCCGTAAACGTATTAGGCATAGAGGCTGAGGAAGATCCTGTTGCGATAAAGGCGCAAGCGGGATACGTGCCAGAGGTTCCTCAACTATACGAATTTCTGACAGGCATAGAGTACCTTGACTTCACGGCTGATCTTTACGGTGTCAAGCCGGCTGAGAAAGAGGAGCGAATCAACGAGTACCTGGAAGCCCTTGAGCTAGAAGGCAGGGAGGGCGATATGATAAGTGCCTACTCTCTAGGCATGAAGCAGAAGATCGCACTCATATCTGCTTTTGTCCACAAACCAAAGCTATTGCTCCTAGACGAACCCTTAGGTGGTCTTGATCCTCGTTCGGCCAGAATCATCAAGGACTTACTCCGCGAACTCGCATCGAAGGGCATAGCCACTATCATGTCAACCCACATTCTCGAGATCGCCCAAGCCATGTGTGACCGCATTGCCATCATGTATGAGGGAAGGTTGCTCGCCATAGGCAACATGGACGAGTTGAGAGAGCGGGCTAAGCTCCCAGGATCAAATCTCGAGGAGATTTTCCTTACGCTCACAGGAACCAGCGACGTCAGGGATGTGGTCGAGGCACTGATGAAATGAAATGGAAAAACGTGCGTAGACTCATAAGCGTCGACATCAAATCCGGTAGACTTGTTCGGGGCCAAAAGCTCCGCAAATACCAAGAGCGCAGAGTTCTCCAGTACGTGATGTACGGAGGCGGTTGCCTTCTTGGGATAGCCATAGGATTGCTCGTCGGGACAGTTTACAACGGAATCGCAGATCCAGACTCGAAGGCCACGCTTCTCCTGGGCGTCAAAAGCCTCTTCATATCTGCTCCGACGTTAGTCTTCACGTACAACTTAATCTTCACTATGTTACGGCAAATCCAACGCGCAGGGATCAAAGCATCGATCCAACCACCTTATTGGCTACCCATCACCTGGGGAGAACATACACTTGCCGCCATCTTGGCAAACCTTATCGGCATCCAGCTAGCCGCGTTAATTTCCATCGTTTTAGCGATATCTGTGGTCTCCATTTTTCTTGGAGAGATTTCCCTTGCAGCCTTGACAATTCTTGCTCTGCTGGCGATTGCATTTTTAGCCAGCGTTACCACGGAAATCTTTAGGGTTCTTCAGGTGAGACTCACAGGCGCGGTCTACCGGACCTCGGGGAAGGCAGCAATTTGGGTAAGGTTTTTTGGCTCAATTCTCCTCTTCATCGCCTTCTACGCTGTTTACTTCTCTTTTACCTCTGGAGCAAACTTTCGCGCGATTATAGAGGCGTTTGCTAGCGGACAGAAGACGGTGTGGTTCATCCCATACTTGTGGCCTGGAATGACCATATTTTCCTTTGTAAATGGCCAAATTGTGGACGCGATTATCTTCTCCTTGGGGTCCGCGGCCTTTTTGTCAGCCATGTTTGCAGTAGCGGTTGGGTTGAACCGTAGGTTTGGGCTCTATGAGCCACCCGCCATAAGAATCTCGATAGGGACATATGCACCCAAGCCCAGCGTATGGGAAAGGCTTGGCTTTTCCCTGTTGGAGGCGGCTATCATGAGGAAGGACTTTAAGGCTTTCACGAGGCGTCGGGAGCTGATGTTCTTCTTCGTGCTGCCCATAGTGATCATAATTATGTATGTTATACCTTTAACGCGAACCCCGTATGTCCCGGCTTTGTCTATCTTCTCCGCTTTGTTTCTTCTAGCACCTGGAGCCTTGATGGCTACTGTCATGGGGTCCATGATAATTGGACAGGAGGGCACTCCTGTGTGGCACCTTTACTCGTCGCCGCTCACGGCAAAGAGTCTCGTCAAGTGCAAGTGCACTTTTGTAGTCATCTTTTCGTGTGTCGTAACACTGGTCTGCAGCACCATTGGCATTCTCCTTATTCGTCCATCACCCCGAATCATTATTGCTGCACTAGTCGAATCAATTTTCCTAATTATTTCTCTCAGTGTAGTTTCGCTTCGAGCAGGAATCAAAGGCGCAAGCTTTGTTGAGATACCGCGACCAAGAATGATTAGACCAGCAGCGAGCATCATCAACTTTATCGTTTGTGTGGTCTTAGCCAGTGTGATCCTTGCCCCCCTCATTCCGTATGCCGGTACAACGATTGGACTCCTTCACCCTCTACCACAGTTGTATCTCTACATCGCATTGGCGATAAGTGGGGCCTTAGCAGCGATCGTGACGTACGGTTTCTATAAGATCGCCGTGAGGAACGCTACAGACTTCTTGGCGAAGGCGGAAATGTAACAATAAAGGACCTACGGCGTCCTCACACGCGTGCACACCCATACGGTTTTCCAAACATACCTGCAGAATTCGGATAAGATAGTTGTACATCCATATTATGCACGCGCGGTAGGTGACCTGCAACTTGCTCTTCACTCAGAGGTCGTGTGTGCGCTCCAAAATTCTCAGCGCTATCTGCTTCCAAACTTTTTTCGGGTTATCTCCCGCAAATGCGGTGTATATTTCATGTAATCGTCTATTTCCTAAATTTGTTGCATCACAAAACTTAATCTCAACATGGTCCACACTAGAAATTGCTGATAGGTATGAGACTGATTAAGGACTTGAAGATCACAACTCTTGCAGAGAACTCAGTCCGGCCACGGATGCTTGGCCAGTGGGGGCTCTCTTTTCTCCTAGATTTCGTTGACGCAAGCGGTGATGACCGAAAGATAATCTTCGACACTGGTATCAATAAGCAGGCTTTGCTGCACAACATAAAACAACTGAAGGTGGATCTTCGCAAAACTGACTGTGTTGTACTAAGCCACGGCCATTCGGATCACACAGCCGCAACGGTTGAAGTAGTGAAGGCTGCAGGTGGCGTGAAGGTCCATGCACATCCTCACACCTTCCTTCCAAGATTCCTTGAAGAAAAAACAGGAAAACGGCGACGAATAGGAGTACCCAAGCGAGAGAGACTTGAAGAGATTGAGAAGGTCGGAGGCAAGGTTTTGCTCACCAGAGCGCCCAAAGAAATCGCCCCTGGAGTCTGGACGACAGGACAAATTGAGAGAGTGACCCACTTCGAGCAGGCGCTGCCCCTTTCCAAAAAGGAGAGACTGATAATTATCGTCGATGGTAACGAGATCAATGATCAGATCCTAGATGACCAGGCACTATGGATGAATGTAGATGGATTCGGACCCTTCGTAATCACTGGCTGCGCCCATGCTGGACCCGTGAACACACTCTTACATGTTCAACGAATTGGAAACTTGAAGCAGATACATGGATTGGCCGGTGGCACCCATCTTGTTGGGCGTTCGGATGAATATCTTACGCAAACAATCAAGGAACTGGAACAATTCGAACTAAAGTTGATTTCACCTTGTCACTGCACGGGATTCAAAGCGACGACGACGATTTGGCAGGCCTTCCCCGACGCGTTTATCCTAAACTATTCTGGTAGGGTCATTGAGGTCGGAAAAGAACCCGACAAAAGAGTGTTCTAACTATCAAGCATGATTGCCGGCTTCAACTCATCCTGCGCGGGCGATATCTCCCGCAAACCCGCTTAACATTGATCTTTGCGTGCACGCCATCAAGGTTATAACTATTCGGAATCAATTTTCACGGTTCATAAACCGTTTAAGAGTATGTATGCACGTTTCTGTTTGAAGGTGATGCTTTCTGTGGCAAGAGCTGCTGTTGTAACACCGCTTTACATCTCTGGTGTCTGGATTCTGCTGATTACCTATCAGATGTTCACGCGAATCGCCGTTTTCACCGCTCTTCAATCTATCGCGCCGTTTCTTCCGTCATTTCAAATCTTGCTTACAGATCGTGTGGCCCGGATTGAATTCTTACACGCTTTCGCCTGGATCTGGGTGATGACCTCTCTCATTCCATCGGTCATCCTGAAAAAAAGGAGTGCTTTCTTACAGTTCATCGTAGTCTTCGTACTAACCTTTTTGGCATCCGAATTTGAGAACATACTGTCACTGACGTTAGGGAGCGAGTTTGTACTGCAGATTTTCAGAGCCGCGGTTTGGCTTGAACATCCCCTTCTGGCATTTCCGTATCTGTCGGCACCATACATCGTAATCTTTGTCATAGATTTCTTTGAAAGACGAAAAAAGAGGTTGAAGGAAACCCCTGAGCCAGAAACGTAACCTTCCCGTCTTCTCATCATACACACGTGACACAGTGTCGGAACTAACGACTTCTTTTACGCGCAGGAAGAAATTAACTGTCAAGGCTTCATACGCAAGAGTTCTATCGATGGACCTCTCTCAAAGTTGAGTAAATTGGACCTTTAGGTGTTAGAACGCTCTTCTTGAGTCTCAGACAATTGGCCTTAATTACACCAAATTGATAATCTTCAGATTCCGTGACAGCACGGATGAGTTCAGCCTTATTCCTTCCAGACCTCACGCGTGCAATTGTGAGATGCGGACTGAACCCCTTTGAGTCTGGTTTAAACCCCAATCCTCGGATCCGAGGCTCTAGCTGGGCAGAAATATCCGCAAGTTCTTCCGCGCCCTTCTTGATCCCAACCCACAGAACCCTAGGATATCTCAAAGTTGGAAATGCTCCGACACCGCGAAGTTCTGTTTCAAAGGGAGCGAAGGAAACCTGTTCCATCTCTTCATATATAGAGTCAATCATGTTAGGCGAAATGTTTCCGAGAAAGCGCATAGTTACATGAATGTTTTGTGGCTGCACTATCTTCAAATTAGCGCCCGTATTTGCGAGCGTGTTCTGAACCTCCGTTAACCGTTTAATTACAGACTCGCTGTCAATGTCAAAGGCAATAAAACTTCGAATCATCGAGGACATAACCACCACCGCATTCTCGCTATAGTTACTTCATTTATGCTCAAGGATATACGCGTTCTTCTAATAACTCTTCGGAAAATATTGAAGACAACTAAATAATGCGCGTGCACAAATAAAAGGGGGGGAGTTGGATTACGGCAGTTCCACTTCATTGATCTCTTGAAGCGTTTCCAGATTGTTCATCTTGATTTTCTTGTCCGATACCGTATAGAGTACATTGCCTATGTAGAGCGTCCTCTTCACCGCGTACGAAGAGTAGAAGTAGTAGCCACTTTTCAGCAAGTCATCATTATCTTCGAGGTGGGAGATTCCACCTTTGAATACAAGTCCGTGATCTAGCGTTATGTTGAATACGTAGGCGCCTTGCCAGACGTAATCCCCGTAGGTATTCGGTGGGACGCCATAAGGATACTTTTCCTCGTCTACCTCTGCAACTAGGACAGGTATAACAAGCAGGTTCTTTGATTTGTCCAATAGAAACGCTTTGTGATCGCTCAAGACCGGTGAGTCGGTTCCTCTGTCGCCTATTATGTATTTTGCAATTTCCTTTGGATCTTCCACGTCACTGACGTCAAACAGGGAGATTTTGACTCCTTGATACCATGCGAAGTCACCTATTTCGGCTTCCACCGTTTCCTTACCTATTCCAATGAGATGGGTTTCGTCATACGGATGGAGGTAATCTGAGTACCCTGTTATCTTCAGCTGACCGAGAACCGTGGGGTTGGTGGGGTTTTCCAAGTCTATTACGAAGAGCGGATCAACCTTCTTGAACGTGACGAGGTAACATCTTTCACCCATAAATCGGGCTGAGTAGATCTTTTCGCCTGGCGCAAGGTTTTCTAGGCTTCCGATGATGTCTAAGTTCAGGTCAAGAACATACAAGTTATTCTGTGACGGTGTCTCGGAACTCCAGACTTGGCCTATCGTGGTTGCTATCCTGAAATATCCGCCGTACTCGTCCATAGAGAACTGGTTGAGCACTCTTCCTGGAACCTCTCCACTTGCTTCAGATTCGATTTCCTCGCCGTTTATGTAAATCCTGTAGACTAGAGTCGCTTCCGTCGTGGTTTCAGAGCTCCATTGCTTCGGCATCGTGATGTAAATGTTATTCCAAGAGACGTACATACAACTCGCGGATCCCAGCAAGAACGTCTTGTGCGTCGGTTCGGACTCGTCGAGTCTCAAATTTATGGCCATTATGGTTGTAAATGCGTACGAGTTGTCAGATACGTTGCAGTAGTAGACCTCATTTGGTTGCGTGGTCTTTATTTTGTCCAGTGATGTAATTGTAGGTAAAATCACTCTGGAATCAGACCAGAATGTTGGCTGATTTGTTACTGCATAGACGTAGTCTCCTATCATCCTTGAGCTAAAGTAGGTCCCGTTGGTTGTAACCTCCCTTGTCAATAGAGGATTGGATCTGTCCGAGACATCGTAGACTTTGACAAAAGTCTCGCTGGTAGTTGAATGCAGTGGATATGGAAACGCGCGCATGTATAGTGTTTCAGAGAAATAATAAGCATCAACTGGTTGATAGAAATGCGATTCCCCAAAAATCGCCAGCTTATCCCCATTTATGAAGATTTCTCGAAGCGTTCCGTTAAGGCTTATCTGAGAAAGAATCTCCGCATCTTCAGCTGGATACACTCTCAAGATTGTGATGTTGTTTCCAGAGACCAGGTACATGTATTCTCCATCAGTTTTGACAAAATCTGCTTCATCTACTCCCTCAACTTGAACATTAGTCTCTGAATACTCGGGGCCACTCTCGGGTATGTACATCTGCGCCGCATCTGCCCCTCCCAGAATATTTGCAAAATATGAGACATCGGGGGTAACCCCCGATGGCAAGGATAATCTTGTCGAGTTTAAAATAATTGCGTAGATGTAGAGCGGAGTTTCCTGATTTGTCTTGAGAAAATCTTCTAGTTCCTCATATGAAGAGAACGTGTTTAGTGCGCCCACACTGATTGGAAGCAATGATGGGCGAATCCCAAAATTGAAGCAAACGGCACCCAGTGTAGTTGCTAGTAAGACCGCTACAACACCATAGACTATTGTCTTCTTTTTGATTTCTCTCAGCATCCTGAACACTGTCAACAATTAAATGCGTCCTACTATATTATCCTAATTTCTGGTACACTCCGTCCAAGAACTAGAACGGCCTCAATAACCAGATGCGAAGAGTCTCATACCAAAATATAGCCGAGATGATTGCTCCGAAAAATGCAATGAAGAGGTTTTCAGGGGAAAAGCTGTGCATGAGCATAGTTAGATAGATTATGTAGAATGTTGTTGAGAAAATCGCATAGAAAAAATATCTTGGAAACAACAATCTCCCTAGCTTGATGAAATGCCGAAGCACTCCGATCTTAACCTCGCTAGTCAGTAAATATCTGCCGCCTGCACTCTGCTTCTGTACTAAGCCCAGTTCACACAATCGGTCAAGATGATGCTGCGCCACGCTTGGGCTGCTAAAACGCAAAGCCTTTTGCACCTCTCTAACACTCATTGAACACCCTCTCTTCAAAAGAAGCCAATACACCTTCCAAGCTTTGCCACGAAGCTCGAAATCCAGCTTTCTCTCATCTTCAGAGGACAATAGAAAGACACACTCAATGATATTCTTTCAACGTAACCTTATAAGTCCATTTTTTAGAACAAATCAAAGCATGTTGTTGTTCTTATTAATTATAACGATCTTTCCATCAGACGCAGTATTCGTGCTAAACAATTAAATGATTGAGTTAACCGGAGACACATAGTTGTAATTAGATGGCACCTCTTAGATTAGGTAATCTACCTTCTCCAGAAATTCAGAATGTGTTTTCACCACACACCGACTTCCCATAACGAAAATGTCAACGTAATAACTTTTAACCAAGTGGCAACAACATTCGTTACGATGTCACAATGAAGGGCAAGCTTCTCATAGGCGTGACAGGTATGCCTGGCGCTGGAAAAGCAACAGTTGAGAAATTTGTTCAGAACTTAGGTTATCCCGTGGTCGTTATGGGAGATGAGATAAGAGATGAAGCCAAGCGAAGAGGACTAAAGCTCACACCAGAGAATCTTGGCATGGTCATGCTGAAGTTAAGAGAGGAAGAAGGTCCGAACGTTATTGCTGAACGTTGTATCCCGAAAATCGAAAAGGCCAATGGAAACATTGTTGTTGTTGATGGTATCCGAAGCCCTCATGAAGTGAAAGAATTTAAACGACATTTTCCAAGGTTCACCCTGATCGCCATTCATGCATCTCCTGAAACTCGATTTCAACGCCTTTTCAAGAGAAGACGAAGCGATGACCCGAATGAGTGGGATACCTTTGCTGAACGTGATTTGCGAGAGTTAAGCGTGAGTTTGGGAGACGTTATAGTGATGGCTGATTACATGATTGTTAATGAAGGAACAAAGAACCAGCTGACAAGCCAGATACGTAAGATCTTGGAAGCGGTGATGGAAAAGTGGACGGGGTGAGTGTGCACGTAGAGGTTGATGTCAACCCTACAGAAGATGTTGAGAAAGTGAAAAAGGCTGTGGAAAACCTTTTCGGAAATGTAGAATTCGAAGAAAAACCCAAAACACGGGGTAGTCTTCTTGTTGTAGAAACAACGGGTTTAGATGAACTCGCGATACTGCAGAATTTGCTTCGTAGGGAACGAATTCGTGCTGCTGCTAGAAAGGTCTTTTTTGGAGGATTAAGTGAGAAGTCAATAATCTTCTATTTGAACAAGCAAGTTGCCTACGTATCACATATATCCTTCTCTCGACCAGAAGGCGAATCTCCTTTAGGTCCCATCAAAGTTCAAATTCAATGTGACCGTCCACGGGAGCTTATTGACTGGCTGGCCCCCAGAACCGTTAAAAGTTGATGTGAAGCAAGTTGTGGTTTGTGTTACTTCGGATAGGAGAGACGGCAGAATGAAAATTGCGGTATTGGGTGGGGCTGGCGCCATGGGAATGGTGACAACAAAGGACTTGGCCAACAGCTCCGTAGTTTCAGAGATAGTTCTTTGTGATTCGAATGTAGAACAGGCTAAAGAAGTGGCAAGTTGGGTGGCTAGTGACAAACTTTCGATAAAACGTATAGACATTTCGAATCCCGATAGTCTAGTCGACGCCGTGAAAGATGCTGATGTTGTTGCCAACGCAACTCCTTACCATTTCAACCTCGGTGTGACCAAGAGTGTCATAAGGGTTGGCAAGGATTTGACGGATTTGGGTGGTGTCTACTACATGACTCTTAAACAATTGAAACTAGACAATGTAGCAAGAGAAGCTGGCGTAACGGTAGTTTTAGGTTGTGGGGTTGCCCCGGGCATAGCAGATGTGCTTGCTAAATACGGTGCTGACAAATTAGACCGAGTAGAAGCAGTTCACATACGGTATGGCGAAGTAAACCTAACACCTGCAAAATACAAATGGACATTCCGAACTGTCTTAGAAGAGTTTACGAGAGGACCGGTGATTTATCAAAAGGGCAAGTTCACGAAGCTGCCACCCTTCTCTGGGAAACATACGATTGGGTTTCCCGAGCCTGTGGGAAAGCGGTCATGCTGCTACGCTTTGTATTCTGGAATAGCAACTTTGCCCACGACCGTTGACAAAGGAGTGCAAACGGTAGATTGTGCCATGTCATACACGGAGGAAGATGAGCAGCGAATCAGAATATTAAAGGAGATGGGGCTAACAAATACTAAACCCGTAGATGTAGAAGGTGTGAAGATATCACCGAGAGAGTTTCTATTACAGATTGCACCACCACCTGACGTGAAGGTTAAGGATGCAGCCAGTATTGTTGTTGAGGTATTGGGAGAAAAGGACGGTGAATCTGTACAAGGTGTCTACGGCCTCGTTTATGAATATCATGAAAAATATGGCGTAAGTGCCTTGGCCTACCTGACCGGTGTGCCATTGTCGATTGTGAGTCAAATGCTTGCCCGAAAAGATATACCAGAGAAAGGCGTATTTCCTCCAGAAATTGCGATTAACCCTGAAGCCTTCATTGAAGAACTTGGTAAGAGAAACATCAGGATTAGGGAGACAATTACGAAAACCTGCGCGCTGTGAGTTCGGAATGTAGAATGACAGGGTGATGACTGAATGCCTAACGTGAAGATTGGCTTGTCGATGCTTTTCTGCCTCGGGGAATCTTTCAAATCGCTTGTTAGGCGCTTACGGAAAGTCGATGTTAATCATGTAGAACTTCTAGATGAAGGCTTACATTCGCTCAACAGTAACCGTGTAAAAACTCTGAAGAAACTGTCTTTATCACATGGTCTTGAACTGTCTCTTCATGCACCTTTTGTAGATATGAATATAGCCTCTCCCAACCCCATTTTTCGCCGTACAATACTCAGACACCTGCGAAAGTCTATTCGTTACGCCAGTCAGCTGAATTGTCAGTTCTGGGTTTTTCATCCAGGCAAAAGAACTGGTGTCAGCCGCTTCTATCCTGGTTTAGACTGGGAGCTAAACATAGGTGCCGTCCATGAATTGTCCAAAACTGCGAAACAACATGGCGTTCCAATAGCTGTTGAGAATCTTCCAGAATCCTTCCCCTTTCTAATGAAAAGCGTAGAAGATTTCTCCCGTTTCTACAATGACTTCCAAGAGGACTTAGGACTCGCCTTTGACATTGGACACGCAAACATGAACAAACAAATTGAAGACTTTGTCACTCGTTTCTCCAGCAAAATCGTCCATATACATGCTCACGATAACGAGGGAATCCAAGATTCACATCTTGGAATAGGAAACGGAAACATTCCATGGACGAAAGTTGCAGATGTCGTCAAAAAAAGCAAATATCACGGCACCATCATGCTAGAATCGGTGGATCATGTGAGAGAAAGTCTCCAAACGGTCCGAAAACTTTTCACTTAGACATCGAGAAGTGGGAGTTCGATTTTCATGAAATCTTCTGCACCATCAACTTTCGTAAAAATCTTCTTTGCTTGCTCACGCAAGATATCTGTGTTTTTGTATCTTGCACTTAGATGAGTTAGAACCAGCCATCTCACCTTCGCCTTCTTTGCAGTCTCAGCTGCTCCACTCGGGGTGGAATGACCTTCTTCCTGTGCCGTTTCAAATAATTCGTCGTCAAACGTGGTTTCGTGAACAAGCAGATCAGCATTCTTAGCGAAATCTACAAGATTTTCCGTGGGTCTGGTGTCTCCTGTGTAAACTATCTTTCTTCCTGGACGTGAAGACCCGAGAACCTCCTCGGGCCTTACAGTTCGCTTGTCAGGAAGTTCAACCCGAGAACCATGTTGCAATTTCGACCACAAAGGACCCTCTGGAACCCCAAGAGCCCTTGCTTTTTCTGGATAAAACTTTCCTGGTCGAGGCTTCTCCATCAGGGCATATGCTAGAGTGGGAGCAGAATGGTCCACCCAAATCGTATGCATTTCATACTCTTTCTCCTTGCACGCGACTCCAGACTTTTCAATTTCTTTAACGTGCACTGAAAAAGTGGGAACGAATTTGACAGTCTCCTCTATAGCCTTCAGAAAAGCCGCTACCCCAGGAGGTCCATAGATCTCGAGGTCCTTATCTCTATTCATTAGAGACATTGTTTGAAGAAGACCCGGCAAACCAAGAACATGATCCCCATGCATGTGGGTGATGAAAACCTTTGTTTTTCGATGAAAACTTATTCCCGCTTTAATCATCTGTCTCTGAAGCCCTTCGCCACAGTCGAACAGTATGATTTCGTTTTTTCTCCGAATGGCGATTGCCGGTAGGGATCTTTGAGGTGTGGGAACACTTCCGGCAGTTCCCAAGAAGACAACGCATAGACTCATTCTAATTCCTCTCAAAGACAGCTATTTCTCTCGTCAATCCTCTGTGTACATAGACCATATGTGACTCCACATGCTTCAGACCTGATTCTTTGCCAATCACACCTATTCTTATGGATTTCGGAGAGGCTATACAAATTTTATCTCCCTTTGGAATGTTTTCCTGAGCAGCAGAAAGAAAGTCCCTCACAATTTGCTCAGTATTTAAGCCCAGAGTCGTCGCTGATCTCCCATAAGGCGGATCTGTGACGATGCAGTCGACCTCTTTGACTGGGAGATGTCTTGCATCTGCAGCAATCATTCCCTCGGGACTTACGCCATAATATGCAAGGTTCCGCAGGCTTCCCTTAACCATACGACGCTGAGCATCAAACCCTAACACCCTGCACCCAATCAACCCAGCCTCCACAAGCAAGCTAGCAGTTCCACAAAAGGGATCCAACACCAACTCTCCCGCTTTTGGCCTAGCCAGATTCACCATACATCTCGCCAATTTCGCAGAAAGAGCTGTAGGATGAAAAAAGGGTCGCCTTTGAGGTCTTCTCTCGATAAAAGATTTTGGCAAAATTTCAGCCATTTTTAACCCGAAAACGAATCGGTTTTCCGTCAAGATCCCGAAGAACGTCTTTTTTGGAGTGGTTAAATTCACCTTCGCGTTTTCAACTTTCTTCAGAATTTGTTCGCCGAGTTTTCGTTCCAGTTCTCCGCGGTTAATGTGCTGAGCAGCTGCCCTTATCCTACGTATTCGAACAGCAAAACTCTCTCTCTGTCTCATGACCCCTTCAAGACATGCTGAACGAACCGTTCGTAGAATTTCTGTGTCCGATGCATCACAGATGAACAGTTCGAGACAACAAACTCGTGTCATGGCAGATCTTGTGGCAATTGATCTTATGCTTTCGGAAGGTGCTTGAATACGTAGAACTTGGCTCAGTTTCTCTGAAATCCGATATTTGTGCTCTTCAACTTCTAAAATGGCTTCTAGCTCAGAAAACGGAAGCGTCGGGTGTTCACCTGAAACTAGGAAGAACAGGTTGGCCACTGTCTAAGTTCCTCTGGATAAGGCTTCAGCAATTAACGGAGCCACCGACACGATACTGACCGGACTTGAGACACAATTAGTTCCTACAATTCCATCTGCGCCACTTCTCAGAATTTTTTCTCTGGCATCTCCTATCAGTAATGGATGTACACAAGCTGCATAAACTCTTCGTGCATCTTGCAGTTTAACCAATTCAACAGCCTTGATCATAGTTCCACCACTACTGATAATGTCATCAAAGATGACAACATCTCGATTTTTCGCGGGTAATGTCTTTTCTTCAAGTGTCACTTTCCCAGTTACTCGATCTCGTCGGGTGGATATATAGTCGTAACCACCCTGCAAGACCTTATCCGCCTCCGCAGCCATGGCAACCGCTTTTTTTCCAAGGGATAGCGATAACGCTCCATCAAAGCCTTGTCTTTTGAAATAACTCGCTAGGAGATTGACGGCTGAGAGATCTTGAATCGGGACACTTAACGTGGAGAGAATCTTCGGGTTATGTGAGTTAACAGTGATTATCTGATTGACCCCACACTTGGCAAGCAAGTCCACTATAGTTTTTACGCTGAAAGTTTCGCCATATCTGAAACGCTGATCCTGTCTTGCATAGGCAAAATATGGGATGACGGCGGTGATGCTCTTCGCTTTCAAGTCTTTCGCATTGTCCGCCATGAGGAAGAGCTGTAGTAGGTTTTCATTTTGGGGAGGGCTAGTTGTTTGAACGATAATAACATCCTCATTTTCTACATTCTTGGTGAAGCGAATGCGGGACTCTCCATCTGGGAAGTGCTTAGTCTCTATGGGAGCAACCTGCAGTTTCGCTAGTCTTGCAATTTCTTGACCTAGAGCTTGAGATGCTGGTCCTGGGATCACTATCAAGTTCATCCTCTCGCGAACGCGGACTTATTTTGGTTATTAGAGTTAACTATTGACTATATTTAACTTGTAAACGTCTTCTAGATGGTAGCATTGCTGGTCAAACGTTTTAAAGCTCTTCTCTAGATGTGTGTTGCCGTCCAATTAGAAGTATAGTGCTATTATTGGTATGGCATCCAGAAGCGTCCTGGTCGCTTTCAATGAAATTGTAGAAAAAAATAGAGGAGATGAGATTTCTTGCCTTCACTGGTCTTGCCCAAAGTTCGTTGCTACATTTCTCACTCAAATTTCCAATGACCAGCCAAAGCCCAATGCTACAGCGAGCACGTCGTCTATCCGTACTTTTCCATCGCCGTTTATGTCCATGCTCGGTAGCCACACAACCCTATAGCTGTAATAGTCGTTTTCTGGGGGGCTTCGAGCCGAGTTTGCGTCTTTATCGTAGGCTTGGATGAAGAATTGGATAGTCAAATTAGTCCATTGACATGGGACTTGGTGCCCAGGTATTGTGGTGTTCCAATTGCCGCTTGTTTCATTGTACATCGTTGCCAAATTCATTGTTTTATTCCACCATTCACCGGCTGATTGATTAATCAATACCCTATACAACAAGAATACTTTGTCTACCCCACTAGGTACAGGTGATGTATTATCAGTTACATTCACAGAGACGCTGGCTGGTTCACCCATTCTAATCATGTCTGTCTCATATAACTCGCAGAATTTTGCCCATGAACAACTGAAACTTGGTGATATACCGCTATATGCGTACGGCGATGTAACAAAGATTTCGGGAGAGTAAGCATCAATGGGCTCGGGAATCCCAAATAACCGAGGTTCGTAGAAGACATGGCCCAAACCTTCAGTGTCGTTGTGATCCCATATGTGATCCTCGATCATACTACGATCGGTTGTGCCCCACCAGTTCTCAAGGGCGGTGATATTATTGGGCGAGACGTCTGCCACTACATCATAGGGTGTATTGTTAAAGATGCTGCTCCAATAGATTATTCCAGTTCCGTTGAATCCTCCGCCTTGATTCCCCGTTATGAAATTGTAAAGTTCAATCGTGTAATTGCCTAATATACCACACATCTTGTTGCCTGACACAGTAGAATTCTCAACATGGCCGCGGCCTGATAACCCGCTCATATTGTTATAAGTAATCGTAGAATCCTCAATATTCATGTTGATATACTCTGACGAACTGTTTCGTGGAACCGTGACACCATTTTGACCATTACTTGAAACGTTGCACCTCTGAACTTCAAAATCAAACCCGTCTACTAGTAGGTGAGCTGAGGTTCCATTGCCAGCGTTCTCAGTGATACTGCACTCTGTGATTATCATACGTGATCCCATCCAGATTCCATCGCCGCCGTTACGAGAAATAGTGGATTCATCTATTTTTGTCGTCTCGTCAACGTAGTCGCTTTTTATTCCGTTTCTCTGATTTCCGTTGATATTACACTCAACGATTTCGAGACGCGATTCCGTCCATATTCCATCGCCACAATTGGCAGAAATGGTAGTGTTCGTAATTTTTGCTGGTCCAAGAATACAGGTTCCATTACCGCCGTTGTCGGTAATAAGACTGTTTTTGATGTCTCCTCCGTTTGATAAAATGACACCGTCTTCTGTATTATTCGAGACTATGCAGTTATCCATATAGATGGCGGTTGTGATGGTGATTCCACACGCACCATTATTCAATATAGTGCTGTTTTCGATGCGCGGTGAACCGCTGAGACTTAAGCCATCACCCGTACTATTTGTTACTGTAAGGTTGCTGGCGTGGCTCAACTTCCCTTCTACGCCTATATTACAGTTTGAGATTATGCTATTTGAAATGTTCGCCACTGAAACAAGTTTTGCACCAATGCTAGCGTATTCGATGAGAACATAGTCTAAGAGAAACTCTTTTACACCATCGTATATCACGCTGTCCCAGATTCCAGGTGCGGGCGTTGCGAAGTTGCTTGTGAATGTTATTGGATGCGTTGTGTTTCCTTGTGCGTTTAAGCCACCGGCTATGTAAAGCTCTGTTCCATCAGCAAATTTTACCACTACTCCTGGTTCTATCGTTAGCAAAGCGGCGGTGTAAACTTTTATGTCTTCAACCAGAATGTAGGGGCTGTCAGCCAAATGCCATGTAGTATCGTCAGTAATGTCTTCATCCCATGTAGTCGATTCGCCTTGAAATACTTGAACAAGGTGTGATCTTACCATTGATGGTATATTAGTTGAGATTAGTGTGAATGTTGTGGTCATTAGCAGAAGCGTTAACACTATTCCGGTAATTGCTTTAGATTTCATTCTTTCTATTCTCCTTTCTCCTTATTTTGGCCATAAATACTTATGCATTCGGATATAAAAGATATTAGGAGAAATGCTACACTCTCATGTATGTCATTCTGTTGAAACACAAGAACAAATGTTGTATCATTTGAAACAACAATCCCCAAGGTTTAGAACACAAGCCTTAATGGAGCTAATCATTGATCCAAAGACTTCATTTTTTGTGCATCGACTGAAACATAGCCCTTCATACGTGCGTGCATGTTGTTGGCTGATGTAATGTGCGTGCAGAATCACGTAGCAAGACCGAAGGTTTCTTTGGACATGGTGGAAATGCTTTTTGTTATTACTTAGAAGGAGAGACTTTAAGCTGGCTAGCGTAGATCACAAGTGGTCTACAGCTTTCCCTTTTTCCTGTATTCTTCAAGCAAATCCTTTGCCTTGTCCAGTCTCACTTTCCGTTCTTCAACCATTCTCTCAACTATTAAATCAATCAGTTCTCCGGATGCACCCGCCATAATCGCCACATTTCTGGCATGCAACGACATGTGCCCTCTTTGAATCCCCTCATGGGCCAGTGCCCTTAGAGCACCAAGATTCTGCGCAAGCCCAACAGCAGCCATTACCTCTCCAAGTTCAGTGGCCGTCTCGACGTCTAAGATCTTTAAGGCTATTCGGGCTATTGGGTGCACTTTCGTGGCGCCTCCAATAATACCGACTGCCATAGGCACCTCTATCGAACCTACCAAGTCGCCGTCTTTGTTTTTCTCCCAAATCGTTATTGGACTATAGTGGCCTGATCGAGCGGCGTAGGCGTGGGCTCCAGCCTCCACGGCTCGATGATCATTGCAGGTAGCTATTACGACACCAATTATTCCGTTGAGTACGCCCTTGTTGTGGGTTGCGGCGCGATAGTGGTCTGCAGCAGCAAACGCGTATGCTTCCACTATAGCGTTAACAATCTCTTCTCCGCCAACTGCCTCCTTCGCTACCACAGTCCAAGCTCGTGCTAACCGTTTAGTCGCTAAGTTAGAAATAATTCTAAGGTAAACTCGACCATGAGTTATCTTCTCAATTAAGGGAGCAACTGCCTCCGCCATGGTATTAACCGCGTTTGCACCCATTGCATCTCTACAGTCGACAAGAAGTTCAGTAATTACCATAGGTCCCGTGCTTGCATGTATTACCTTCACTTCCAAATCTTTGGCTCCCCCTCCCACCGAAACCAACATTGGATCTTGTTCGTTAGCCCTTTGAAGAATCTCTTCTTTAGCTGCCAAAATCGCCATCTTAGCCCAATAAGGACTCGGTACATCTACTGTTTGAATTTGACCAATCATGATAGGCCCAGTACTACTGGTGAAGAATCCTCCCTTCACTCGTGCCATTTTTGCTGCATAACTAGCCGCGGCAACCACTGAAGGCTCCTCAATAGCCATCGGAATCAAGTAATCTTTTCCATTTATCAAGAAGTTCACCGCAATTCCCAAAGGAATAGGAATTGCACCCACAACGTTTTCAATCATCCGATCAGCTAAATCCAACTCTAAAGACCCAGTAGAACCTAGAAGTTTGACTTCGCCATCGGTTAACCCTGCAAATTCCTTTACGATTTTTGCCCTCTCTTTTGGGCTCAATTTGTAAAATCCCGAGATTTCCGATTGCCTTTTCATAACATTCACTCTCTAAGTTATTTCATAAGTGGAGATGACACGACATAAGAATTTAACTGACTTCCGATTCTTTTGACAGATTCTCACGGTTTTGTGGTTTCTGAAAGATTAAAAATTCTAGGTCCATATGAATGTACACGCACACCGTCTATGTCAGCTACATAAGAATCGCGCATGCACATTTTGATCTGATATTGGGGTCAGCACTCTATTCATTGCATCGTCGGCTATTGCTACTGCGTATCCGGCGATTCTTCTGAGGTCGCGGGCGATCATGCCCAAGATCACTGCTGTGTCCACATCCCGTGTCTTTTCCATGACATTTGTCAACAGAACTTTCTCTTTTCCTCGAATTTTTTCCATCTTGCCCATGGCAAGAACAGCTGATCTAACATCTTTTCTGAGAAAGGCTTGGGCTGCCATTTTCTGCATTTCGTAGGCGACTGCTGCCATTTCTACTATGATGTTTAGAATGTCTTTGTTAATCTTCTTTTTTTGCTGGTTCAGAGCCAGTACATGTTCGGCAATTGATGAAGAGTGATAGACGACTCGGTTTAAATCTCGTGCAACCAAAGCGAAGGTGATGCATTCTCGACAACTTTTCACCCCAACTTTCTTTGCAATGGACTTGCTTAAGCTAGCAAGGGCTACCTGTCTTATCGTCATCCGATAATGCCTCATGGCCTCTTTACTCCTTTCTAAGACTTCTGCCGCAAGTTGGAAATCATATTCAAGTAGCGACTTTATAGCATCTTCTTGCAGATGAAGTGAAAAGGATGAAGTTTTCTCTACAAGGGATTCTATGGAAAATATTGAAGGGTCAATCAACACCTGAAAGCCTAGTTTGTTTGCCTCTTCTTCACCCACTTCCATGCCTGGCAGTTCCATGCGAAGAAGCTTAAGCCTTTTCTTGTGTTCTGCAGAGATGGGGTCTTTAGAAAATATGGTGATTTTGTTGCTTCCTTGTGTATAATAGGTGCCAACACTGTATTCCAATGCCCGTAGTGTAGGATAGTCCTCTAATTTCAGCATGACTTCAAGGGGTCTTTCGAGGGGCATTTCTACAGGAAAGATCCTGATAGCCCCGTCTTCTTCCTCCAAAACGGCCATCTGTTCCCCGCTCTTCAGTTTCCTTTTCTCAACCCAGTTTTTTGGAAGAGAAAGGGTGAAACTGCCACCCTTGATCTTCTGTAATCGTCTAATCTCCATTTTCCATTCCTCTAACTGGATCTGACAATGATCAGAAGTTCCTTATATAAGTTATATAAATAATCCTTCTAAGTTTCCGTTTTGTGATTCGTGCGTGTAGTACCTTTGACTTTTGCAGTAAATATGAGAGTCCCTATTAAGCTGATTATTGAAGCAACCTGAAATGTCGTAACATAGGCGATTGCCTCCGTTGTTCCTGTATCAATCAAAAAGTCAGCGATGGGGCCTCCTACAAATGTTCCAGCTAGCCCAAATGACACATAAGTTATGGCATTGTACTGCCCGAAAAGTCGTCCTCTCAATTCCACTGGAATAAGGTCTGCTGCCAGCAAGTATCCGCAAGTGCTTATAAGTGCCCTATAAACTCCGCTTAAACTGTTGATGACTATCATTTGGGAAACACTCTGCGCAGATATGTATAAGAGTGGAGTTACGGTGGCTAGTGCCAAGCCCAAGCCAAGAGCGAGTTTTCTACCTATACGATCTGCGAGTGGTCCTGCCAATAAACTGAAAATTATGGTAGCAATAGAC
>JAOUKN010000019.1 GCA_029882515.1 Candidatus Bathyarchaeota archaeon | reverse complement strand
TGCCTGTAGGACCTCTGCCGGATGTGAGTTTCAGTTCTTTGGCAGCACCGAGAATCTTGTGAGCTATCTCTTCTACTTTCCCTTGGATGGTGAGTTGATTTGAGAATTTGGCGATGTATTGGCTTGGTTTCAGAGGTGGAATAAAGTAATCGAGTTCTTTTACAAGAAACCTGTAGCTACGGCCAACCTCTTTTTTGTGTATGCTTGAGGCTTGGGCAATCTCTTCTAGAGTTCGTGCAAGTCCGCACTGTCTACAAGCAACGTATATGGCTGCAGATGTGACCCCTTGAATAGATCTTCCTCTTATGAGTCGTTTCTTGACTGCTTTTCGATAAATTACAGAAGCTGTTTCGACAATGTTTTTCGGTAAACTTAGAGTGTTGGCTATTTTGGAAATCTCAGATAAAGCAAATGCGAGATTTCTTTCTGTGGCATCTGAAACTCGAATGCGGCGTTGCCACTTTCTGAGACGGTAGATTTGTGCCTTTTGTCCCGGACTGAGTCTTTTTCCGTAAATATCGCGGTCGTGCCAGTCAATCATGGTGGAGAGACCTTTATCGTGGATTGTGTATGTGAGCGGGGCTCCAACTCTGGTTCGTTTTGCTCTTTGTTCAACGTCGAAAGCTCGCCATTCTGGTCCTCGGTCTGCGAGTTTGGTGGCTACGACAAATCCGCAGTCCATACATACGATTTCTGCGTTTTCGTGGTCTCTCATGAGTCTGATACCTCCGCATTCGGAACATTGTTGAATCTTTACTGGTTGTGGGGGGGTTTCTCTACTCATTTCCTTTTCCTTCTCTTTTCTTTTGGATGTTTTGAGGAAGCAGTATAGAGTATGTGACCAACAAAGCGGTGTGGTTCTTCAACAGTGGGTCTTATTGATACATAAGGGGAGGAGACAGGCCCGAATATGTCAAATACCTTTCCGACAGACATGAGGTTTTCGTCTACGACTTTATCGCCGAGTTTTGGGAGGTTTTTCCCCTTGAGGATAAGGTTTTTATTAGAGCTTATGTGAAGGGCTTGGCCTATTCTCTGCAAATTCCTTTCTCCTCATAAAAGGCTAGAATTGTCAGCGAAGCGCTTTATTTAAACTTTTCTGCAGAGCAAAATCTTTTGCCTTCATTTTTGGGTTTTTCCGAAGTTTCAAGCCTTTTTTGGGTTTCTTCATCGATTCTTTGATTTTTCTCGAGTTTTCATTTGTCTAGAAGTTCCGAAACAATTAAACATCTCAGATCGATATCCGATTGGGGATGTGAGATGCGGAAAAAGGACAAGATCGTTTTGTGGCCGCTGTATTTTGATTCCACTAAGAGTCGAGTTGAGGGACGGAAAGTTCCTAAGGGTGTTGCTATACCGTCGCCTAAACTTGATGAGATCCGGGAAGCAGTTGAACAACTTGGGCTTCGGTACGAAATTGTTCCTGATGCTTCATATCCTAAGCTTTCATGGCAGAAATCAGGTAAGCTTGTTGTTTCTAAAGTGGGTTCTAAAACGCAGATGATTAAAGAGATTGGCAGACAGCTTTTGGCTGTTCGGAAGGGAAGATAGTGTCATGGTGTTTGCTTAGTGTCTTAGATTGCTAAGAAGTCTTTTTTGGAACGAGTATAGCGTTTACTACTCCGTTTTGTCCTGGTTTGGACGTCACTTCAGCCGTTCCTAGTGGTGTTTCGATGAGAGCTCCTTTTGTTATTACTCCTCGGCGGTCGTAGTCTGCGTTTGCTGGGTTCTTCAATACACGAGTGATTTTGACTTTTTCTGTTTTTCCTGTGGATGGATCAGAGATGTTTGTATGGGACGCACTTAATAGTCGAGTTTTTATGTTCTGTCCATGTCCTCGACTGAGTCTTTTCTTTGCTTCTCCCAACGTTGTTTCTGTTGGGAAGCCTCCTTTCTCGAACTTTCTCTTCTTTCGATAGTGGCGTTTTACTCCGCCTGAAGGCTTCTTTTTGTGGAGTTTTCCGTGCCATACTGACAAGTTTTGTTCTCCTTTGTGAGTCTGGTGTGACTATCGGAATTTGGAATATAAACTTTTGGAAAGATATGAGGGGACATGTAAGAGTTTGCTGCCATAGTTTTAAATTGAGAGATGTGATCAATTATTGAGGGAAAAATGGAATCCAAAAGTCAAGTGAAGGCAGTGCTTTTTGATTTGGGAGGTACATTAGTCAAAACCGCTGAGATTCCTCCTGTGATGAAGAGAATACTTAGGGATTGTGGAATTGATCGTTCTTTGGAAGAGATATCTCAAGCGTGGAGAAAAGTTGATGAAAAGTTGAATTTTCGAGATTTACCAGAACTTCTTGATGAGTTTTGGGTCCAATGGAACGTGCGAATTCTACGCACTCTTCAAGTTAATTCAGATACTCGGAGATTGGCAGAGTTTATTGCGACTCATTGGTGGGATTATTCTGACGTGACCCTTTACCCGGATGCAGAGAGGATGTTACTGCTACTGAAAGAGAAGGGGTTGAAGATTGGAATTGTGACAAACGGGTTGCAAAGTGATGTAGATGAAATATTGCCTAAAGTGGGTTTACAGGATTTTTTTGATATTGTGGTTGTGATTGACACTTTAAGAAAGATGAAGCCTGATGTGGAAGTTTTCCGTTATGCTTTGCAAAAATTGGAGGCTGTGCCTTCTGAGGCTATTTTTGTTGGGGATGAGATAGAAGCAGACTATAAGGGAGCTAAGGGAGCAGGTTTAACTGTATATTTGGTTGATCGTGATCGTAGGGTTCAGGATGAAAGTGTGCACAAGATATCTAGTTTGGAAGACTTGTTTGAACTAACCAACATAGGGTAGCCTTTACCTAGAGTTCTCTTTCTGGATACTAACGAGAAAAAAAATTCTATTTCTTCTTTTTCTCCTCATCTCTGGGCGATAACGCCATAGGGATTTTTGGTTTCCATTATTAACTGTCGAAAGAAGCGTAACTGTAGTTGTCTAATTTTGAAACAGACGCCACCTAGGGTTCTGTTAGCCTGAAAAACCGTAATAAAAATCCCGCGCGCTCTGGGGAAAAGCGCCCTGTTCACTCTCTCCTTTTCTCTATTTAAACTGTTAGACTGAACTGCTCATGCTTGTCTTTTTTATTTTGGTTCTTGGTTTTCAGGCTTAGCGAAGTCCTCAAAGACCTTCTTCAACTGCCGCTTCATAGTCCTCAAATCATGACTCAAACCAAAATAATCCGCAAAAAACTCAGTAGTTCTTATCGCAGTGTTCCGTCCACTTCTCTCACGATCAATTAGGCCAAGGTCCTCAAGTTGTTTAAGATGACCATAAGCGTGGCCACCCCTCACATCAATAACCCGAGCCTGCACCACCGGCTGCCGATAAGCAACATAAGACAACGTCCTCAAGGGACCCTTAGAAAGAAGAGGCCTCAAGGCCAACCTCCTGACTTTAGAACTGTATTCAGCCTTCAACTGTAAAACAAACCGCTCATCCTCCAACTCCAAAACCTCTAAAGCAGTCTCACGATCACCATACTCCTTCATAAGAACGCTCACAAGACTCCGAACCCTCCGCTTTGAGCGAGACCCAACAAGAGAACCCAACGTCTTCAAATCAAGGGGACGCCCCGCTACATAAAGCCCCGCTTCAACAAGAGCTAAACTACGTCTCCATTTTTCTTGCTTAAGTTCTTCCAAGGGTCTCGGTCCCGTCTCCTCCAACAATTAAACCCTCAGATACAGTGATACAAAGCTCTTCAGACTCCTCTTCCTGCCACAAACCCACACGCCCAGCCTGCGCAAGAAACAGAAGAGTGATAAAAGTCCTAATCGCCTCCAGCCTCTCCAGCCCCGCCACGACACTAGAAAAAACAATCAACTTCTCCTCTTGAGCAAAGTGAAGTAACCTCTCATAGAGACTGCTCATTCTCTCCTCAATCTCCACCAAATACAAATCCACAGAGGGAATAATTTCTGACAGAGGCAACAGAAACTGCTCATGTTTCGGCACAGACTTGAACAGTCGCTCACCCTTCAAAACCTCATCCAACACATCCAACAAATGCTGAATAGTCGTAGACGTCAACTCATATCGAAGAGGCAAAAACAAAGGCGGAGGCAAGAAATCAGGCGGACTCTTCGGAGGAGGCGGAGGTTCCTCCAACTTCAACAACAACTTAGACTTCATCAAATAAATGGTAGCCGAAGAATCCAAAGCCACTCCAGATGCCCTAAAATCAATCTCACCCCTCTGCTCCATCTCATTCAGAAACGAAGTTAACAAAAATGAAATGTTGATGTCCCATGGCACTATCCTCCGCAACTTATGAAGCTCAAAAAGTACATTTAATGGAGGCGTGAAGTAGAAGGGCTTCTCACTAGTCGAAGTCACTAAGCAGCCTCCTGAAGGAGAGCTGAAACCACATGAGATACCCCATTGCGCTCATAGACGCCGCATACCTTCTGAGCCTTATTCACCATCTCAGGTTTTAGAGTGATAACCAAAAACTGAGATTTAGTAGCCTCTTCCGAAAGTAACTCCCCCAATTTTGCAACATGAAACGCATCTAAATGGGCGTCAACCTCATCCAACAAGTAGAAAGCTGCAGGCGTAAACTCCTGCAAAGCAAAGATGAAGGCAACGGCAGACACAGACCGCTCTCCACTACTGGCTCCATTCACAAGAATCGGTGGCTTACCAGGAAACTGGACCGTCATATCTATTCCACCAGCAAAAGGGTCCTCTGGTTTTCCCAGTCTCAAAGCAGCCTCTCCGCCACCAGTAAGTTTAGAGAAATGCTTGCCAATCTTCTCATTGATTCGATGGAAGGCTTCCATGAAAACTCGATGCTTCTTACGTTCAATCTCATCCATAAAAGAAACTATCGCCCGCTTTTCCCTTTCCAACTCATTCATACGCAACGACAATTCCTTGTACCGAGAAATCTGATCAGCATAATGAACAGGAGCCAACTGATTTACAGCACCCAACCGCTCTAACTCAAGATGCATAAGTTTTAGAGAGGCTTCAACAGTCATGAGCTCCTCCAAGGAAACCTCCAGAGGGTCTTCATACCCTCGTTCCTTCAACATACCAACATTCTGATCCAACTGCAACTGAAATGTTTGCACCTTAAGTTGAAGGGCATTAAGCACCTGACTAACCCTTTCATAATCCGCGTCATAACGCTGCAACCGTTTGTCAATGCCCTCAATCTCAGAAACAAATCTCTTGGACTCTACCTTAGCCGTCAAGATTGAATGAGACAACTCCTCCTTAGATTTCTCAAGTTCAACCAACTCCTTCTCTATAATCTTCTTTTGCCGTAATGCTTCCTCAACTTCCTCTTCCAAAGTGGAAATCTGCTGTTTCGTCTTTCGAATCTGAACCCTAAAATTACTAGCACCTATAGTAAGAACATTCTCAAGTTTTGATTGAAGAGTAGAAAGCTCCGTCTCGACACCGCTAAGGGTTTGCCGTAACTCTATGGCTTGATCCCCTAACCTTTCTCGCTGAATCTCCATCTCCTGGATTCTAGATAAATCAACCTTCTGTCTTAAGGCAACCAGTTCCTCACGAAGTTTATGTATTTCCTTTTTAATTTTCTCACGGTGTGCTCTTTGAAGCCCCAACTCTGTCTTTCTTCGGTCCACTCTTTCTTGAACGCTGCGAATACGTTTGTCTGTGCGTTTTAGGTTTCTTTTAGTATACTTTATGTTTCTATGTATCCTTGCGATCTCTCTGTCAAGAGTGATCATCATTTCTGCTAGTTGGGCACTTTCTACCCGAGTCTTATCTATTTCTTCTTCAAAGGACGTTACATTCGTTTTTCTCTTGGAAAGATGTTCCTGAAGAGCCTTTACTGCTTGATCAAGATGTTGAATGGCAGACTCGCTTGGAATAATAGAAGAGAAGTCTATAGGAGCTCGATAATAACCGCACTCAATTCCCCCTCCAGCCTCATAAAGATCACCACCGGTAGTTACTGCTCGATAACCTTTGCGAGAAGCAGAGAGAGCTGCTTTTTCATGTCTCGCTATTAAAGTGTCTCCGAAAACATAAACTACAGCAGGTTCAAACTCCTTTGCATAACTAATATAATTGGAGGCACTTCCATCCGATTCCCTGATTGTTGGGTTCTCAACCGATCTTACGTTAGCCAATCCTTGCAAAGGAATGATCTTGATTCTTCCAAGTTTTAGACGTCTCAACGTTTCAGTGCACGTGAAAGCTGTATCAAAATCGTGCACAACGATAGAGTCCAACCAACCTCCTGCTGCGGCCTCTATGGCACGTGTGTAACCTCTTTCTATTTTGATTAAATTTCTGAGACGCCCGTGTATTCCTGAGATTACACCTAGTTCTCCAAGTTCTTCGATGTTTCTTAATGCCTTTTCTTCCTTGGCGATTTTATCCGCTATCTCTCGTTGAGTAGCAAACTCCACAACTGCTTCTCGGGCAGTTTCTGCAATTTTGCTTGCGTCAACGATTTCCTGTTCCATGGATTCTTTTTGCACGATCTTACGATCAAGTGCCCTCTGAAGATTTTGTAAATGTTTTTCTTGTTCTCTTTTGACTCCTTTGAGATCTGCCAGAGATTTTCCAAATTCACCAAGATTAGATGCAAATCTACTTTTGCGAGAATGTAAATCGTTTAGTCTTCGTAAGAGAACTTTTTCTGTCGCCTGACTTTTGGCGTAGTTGTTTCGAAGAGCCATAAGGTTCTGGTATTGCTTGTCCAGTTTCTGTTCAATTTCACGGATTTTTTTGTTGTTGTCTCCGAGGTTAGCCCGTAACTCGCCAACCTCACTTGAGACTGCTTCATGTTGGAACCGTTTTTCTGCAATTTCGTTAGATAGTTGATCATGCCGTTTTTTTAATTCATGAACTCTTTTTCGGTTTTCACTGATCTCTTTTTTAATTACTTCTAATTGTTGAACGTTGTTTTCTTTGACTTTTCTTAATCCTTCAAGACTTGTTTTTCCTGCACCTATTTTTGTTGTTAATTCAGTCAGTTTGGATTTCATATCGCCTATCTTAATTTGAACTTCTAGAACTTGGGTGCTCCTACCCTCCACCATTTCAGAACCAAGTTCCATCCACTTCGCTTCGACTTCATGACGCTGAGATCTTAAGCTCTCTCTTAGCTGCCGTAGCTTTTCACTCTTGACTCTGACTTCTTCAAATCGAGACGACCGAGTGTCGATTTTCTTCTTGGTTTCTAGGATTTCATGGGAGATTTTCATTGCTTCGAATCTTTTGATCTCTTCATTAATGAAGGTGTAACAAAGAAATTCGTTGCGTTCCCGTTCCAAGTTGTCAATTCTTTGTTGTACTTCATCTACTCGGCCCATTGCGGTTCGAATTGATATTTCGGCAGTTCGAAGTTTTTCTTCGGCTTCAGCTTTCTCAGCATCATATTGGCCTATACCCACTAAGTCTTCTATGACTTTTCTCCGCTCGGAAGGAGAGATTTCGGCGATGCGTGTGATTGTCCCTTGGGCAACAACATTGTACCCTGATGAACTGATCCCAGCCATGGAAAGAATGTGTAGAATATTAGATCTGGAAATTCGCCTTCCATTAAGTCTGTAAATACTTTGGCCATTTCGTCGAATTTCACGAGAGATCGTTATGGTATTTGTGTCAACTGGTATTCGATTGTCGTAATTGTCGAATTGAATTAAGACTTTGGCAGTCTTTGCTTTTTCAATGTCAGCATTAGGAGCGCCATGAAATATTAATTTTGCAAAGTTTTCAGCTCTGAGCCTTCTTGCACTCAGCTCGCCTAAGCAAAATAGAATGGCGTCTACGATATTGGTTTTTCCACTTCCATTTGGTCCTGTAAATATGGTGAAACCCTTATCTAATGTGATAGTAGTTTTTGAGCCTCCAAACATTTTGAAGCCTTTTAGTTCAATTTTCTTTATGTAGGGCATTCTTTTAAAGCCACTCCACCCCAGTATCAAGCGGTAAAGAGCAAATCTTATAGAGATTGTGTTTTTCTCTATAAAACTATTCTATAGATAAAATACAACCCGTTTTAACTGTTTTGCCATAAAAACGATAAAAGCTCTCAACGCTTTTTTGTTTCCCGAGACTTTTCTGCCAGCATTTTAACAAAAGACTTTATACTTTCAATGTTCCCGTAGACGAGCATATATCCATTCTTTTGTATTTTGCAGGACAGTTTTTCTTCCTTAACTAATCTTTCAATTTCTTTTCGAGGGGTTTGTTTTGAAATTTGAATTCTTAACCAATGTTTACCTCGTGGAAGCCCTGGAACAAACTTGGAAACCGTTTCTTTCCTCTCTTCAACTTTTCTTCTGGCTAGAGAGAGTTTTTCCATCCACTCCTCAAAAAGTTCCCTTCCGTATTTTTCTTCGACCATCAGAAACAGATATGATTCAGCGCTTCCTAGGTATTTTTCGATTTGAGGAATATTTTCGATGTGTGCAGTATCAGCTTTGAAAACTTGTATCATTGTTTTAGCCGAACGGAGATCCTTCATTACGTTGGCTGGAATTGTTTCTCCTCTCTTCCGAAGTTCCTTGATTAATTCTGCTAGGACCTTCCACGCTTCTTCATAACCCATTGCGCTCGCCAATCTCAAGATCTTTCGCGTATGCCGTACTTTAAGCTTAGGATATAACTCACGGTCCCAAATTTCATATTATAACATTGCGTGCACACATACTACGGAATTAGTTTTTTCTCCTTTTCTAAGGACATAGGTAAGCTTACATTCACCTTGCACGGTCTCATGTTGGGTTAGTGTTGTCTATGGAAGAGGGCTATGGGTATCTCTTGATCGCAATGGCGTCAATTCTGTGGGGAACTCTAGGTGTTCTCGGAGAAATGGCTTTTCAATATGCAATTACACCTACCTTGCTGATCATGCTAAGGCTTTGCATATCCTCTTTCACCTTATTCTTCCCGATTTTTATTTTCAAAAGAGAACTGCTCAAAATAAACAGACACGACATTTTCTTTTTCACAATCTTTGGATTATTCCCCATAGCCTTACAAAGGGTCGCCTACTTCTATGCTGTAGATTTCACCACGGCTACTGTAGCAGCAATGCTCTTCTACACGTATCCAGCAATCGTCGCAGCGATGTCAGTCTTCTTCTTTAAGAAAACGATCACGAAGAAAACGGTATTAGCAATCATTCTAACCTTCTTGGGGGCATCGTTCACCGTCAAGATTTATGAGACTTCATCACTCATTGTTAATCTCCATGGAATCCTCTTCGGACTATTGTCCAGTGCCCTTTTTGCAGTCTACGTTGCAATGGTGAAACGATTAAGAAATGACTATAGCAGCTGGACTCTAGTTTTCTATGGAGATGGGATTGGTGCCATTGCATTGACTTCTGTCGTGGGTTTTTCGCGTCCTGAGGTGACAACGTTTCCCGTTCAACTCTGGTTACTTATCTTCACGATAGCCTGGATACCGTCTTTACTGGGCTACTTCCTCTATTCTCATGCGTTGAAGTATGTGGAGGCATCTAGGGGGAGTGTTGTTTCCATAATAGAACCCGTATCTGCTGGAGTGTTATCCGTAATTGTCTTGGCAGAAACCCTTGAGTCCTTTCAAGTGTTAGGTATTGTTCTTGCGCTCATAGGGATCAGTTTGCTTTTCTATCGACCTGACAAAAGGTAGCACAATCGTCGTACCCCTACTATTATATGCAGGATTCAGACCCTCAGACTCGTAGATAGAAGGAAACCAGAATACGAAAAAGTTTTTTCGGCGAAGAATGGTGAGGTCCCCCACAACTCCCTCCTTTTTCTTTTCGGAATTTGGTATGAGGGATGGGTAAGCAAGTTTTGACGTGTGATGAGTGTGGTAGCAAGTGGACGGTTATAGACGTGGGTAATCAGATCGTGGCGAGGCTCGCTAAGTGTCGGCGTCAAATTTTCTCGCGATTTTTCTGACTGTACGCGAAAGCGTCCGAGGACCCCCCTCGGTTTTAATGTTGTATGAATATTTGTCTCCAAATATGTTCACGCCCTGTGCCCGAAAACCACGCCCAAAATGGTGCCGGTGACCAGCGTGATGCTTGCGAAGATTCGGTGCTGAAGCTGCTCAGCAAGGTCGGGGCGAATAATGCCTTCCTGTTTGTAGTCGCTACCGTCAACTCAGCGATGGCCAGAAGTATCGCTATCGTCTCGCCAAGCTGATCGAATCGGGCGCCCAAATCTTCAGAAAACTCAAGTGAAGCAGTGTGAAAAAATATAACGAGAAATACCAAAACTTTAACGAAAAGGTTTTTAGTTGCGTTCCTACAACTGAACAAGCAAAATCGAGTCCAAGTGTGAGGTGATAATTTGTCTATATTTGCTGCCCCCGGAGCATATGACCGTGCCATCACGGTATTCTCTCCAGATGGGCGCCTCTTCCAAGTAGAATACGCCCTTGAAACTGTAAACCGCGGAGCAACCATACTGGGAATAGTTTCTTCCGCTGGAGTTGTTTTAGGGGCAGAAGAAAGAATAGAATCAAACCTGCAAGATCCTGATTTTACTTTAAAGCTTTTTGAAGTAGATGACCACTTAGGAGCCGCGGTTGTCGGCTTGTCATCCGACGCCCGAGTCCTCATTGACCAAGCAAGAATTTACGCTCAAAGCAACAAACTCATGTACGACGAACCCATCGATATTGAAATCCTTACAAAACGGGTCGGAGACATAAAACAACTCTACACCCAACACGCAGGAGTAAGACCCTTTGGAGTCTCAATCATATTTGGTGGCGTTGACAAAACGGGAAACAGGACATTTGCAACCCATCCAAGCGGCTCCTATCGAGGCTATAAGGCAGTCGCAGTTGGTATAGGACGGGAAGCAGTAGAAAATATTCTCAAAGCAGAGTACAAAGAAGAAATAGATTTAGACTCGGCGATTAAACTTGCCATAAAATGCCTCATCACATCTTTCAAGGCACGAGAAGAAACGCCGAGAATCAAAATAACTGTAATTCCTTCCGCAACCAAAAAACTGAAGATACTCTCAGACAAAGAAATTGAGACTTACCAAAGGGGTATTGAGGGCAGTGAAGTTTAATGAGCGAGCGCTATACCATTGCGCGGATAACTCGAGGTGATGAACACTTCGAGATACTGGTTAAGCCTCAACCTGCGTTCTCCTATAGGGTTGGAAAAACAACTTCCATCTCCAAAGTATTAGTGACAGAAACTATCTTCACCGATGCCAACAAAGGAACCAAAGCATCTGACGAGAAATTACAGAAAGCCTTCGAAACAACAGATCCAATCAAAATAGCAGACTTAATCTTAAAGAAGGGCACCCTCCAGCTAACAACAGACCAAAGAAGGCAACTAACCGAAGAAAAACGAAAACAAATCATTTCCTTCATATCCCGCCAATGCGTGGACCCTAAAACAAATCTCCCACATCCACCCTTACGCATAGAACAAGCAATGGAACAAATCCATTTCTCCATAGACCCCTCCAAGGAGGTTGAGGAACAAGCAAGAGAAATCATAAAATTACTACGACCAATCCTACCACTTAAAATGGAACAAATAGCTGTAACTGTTCGAATTCCACCAGAATATGCAAGCAAATCCTACGGAACAGTGAAAGGATTCGGCAAGATTCAACATGAGGAATGGAAAGCAGACGGTTCATGGTCGGCCGTTATAGAATTACCAGCGGGGCTTTACGGCCCTTTCTTGGAGAAGCTTGGAGAAATGACACGCGGTAACGTTGAGGCAAAATTGGTAAAGTAAAAATCGCTTGTTGAGGGATAGAAAATTGACTACATACTTTGAAAAGAGACAACTCGTAACACCTGGCGATCTACTCGCTGAAGGAAAATACAGAGCAGGAGAGAATACGTACAAAGATGATGACAAGATCTACGCCACTAGAATTGGAATCGCTAATCTAGAAGATACAACCATATACGTGGTAGCCCTAAAAGCATTTTACGTACCATCCGTTGGCGATATGGTAATTGGGAAAATCGTTGAAGTAGGCATTAGCATTTGGATAGTAGACATAAATGCGCCTTACCTAGCTGTGCTCCGAGCCTCGGATGTACTTGATCGCCCGTTTAATCCACGAAGAGACGCGTTACCGGCAATTTTCGACGTAAATGATCTAATCATTGCTAAATTAGTTGCTTATGACCGAACCCATGATCCTGTTTTAACTGTGCGTGAACCCGATCTTGGAAAAATTACACGAGGGCAAATTGTCGAAGTCACTCCAACAAAAATCCCCCGAATTATTGGTAGAAAAGGTTCAATGATTAGCATGATAAAAAAGGAGACAAAATGTCAGATTACTATTGGTCAAAATGGTGTAATTCTTATAAGTGGAAAAACCCCTGAAGATGAACGCCTTGCTGTTATGGCAATTCGTAAAATCGAACAAGAATCTCACACAAGTGGATTGACGGATCGTGTAACCGAAATGATTAGAAAAGAAAAAGAGGTGTAAAATATTGAGAAAAACTCATGAGAAATTGATTAATGAAAATAGTACGAGACTAGATGGCAGAAAGTCAAACCAGTTAAGACCCATAAAGATCGAAGTCGGCACCTTATCTAACGCAGACGGTTCAGCCTACATCGAGCAGGGCAAGAATAAAATCCTCGCTGCAGTGTATGGACCAAAAGAACTCCACCCGAAGCATAGAGCCTTACCAGACCGTGCTTTACTTATTTGTCGATATCACATGGCACCCTTCTCCGTTCAAGAAAGAAAATCACCAGCTCCTTCTAGAAGAGAAATAGAGATCTCTAAAGTGATACGAGAAGCCCTCGAACCCTCAGTTTTCGTTGAATATTACCCTCGAACATCTATTGACATCTTTATTGAAGTCCTTCAGGCAGACGGAGGAACCAGATGCTCAGGAATCACTGTAGCTTCTCTCGCCTTAGCAGATGCTGGAATTCCTATGCATGATTTAGTTTCTGCATGTGCAGCTGGGAAAGTGGATGGCCAATTAGTCCTTGATTTAAATGATATTGAGGACAAGGAAGGAGAAGCAGACTTGCCCTTGGCTTTAATGCCCAACCTGAACGCTATAACCTTAATTCAGATGGACGGAGATCTATCTATCAATGAGTTTGAGCAAACTTTGAACCTTGCCAAGGAAGGATGCAAACAGATACATGCTTTACAGAAGGATGCCTTAAAGGCAAAATATGCAGCTGTAAAGGAGGTTGTGGAAGAGAAATGACATCGTCAATTACAGTCGCGAGAGTGAAGCAAAAGCGAATAGCTGAACTGATCTCACATGGAAAAAGATTGGATGAGCGAGGATTAAATGATTTTCGTGAAGTCCAACTTGAGGTAGGGGTCATTGAACGTGCCGAGGGTTCTGCCCGAGTGCGTTTAGGTAAGACGGAAGTAATGGTGGGCATAAAAATTGAGATAGGCGAACCTTTCTCAGATGTCCCTAATCAAGGAGTTCTTACAGTGAACGCGGAGTTAGTGCCGTTAGCCTCACCCAAATTTGAACCTGGACCACCAAATGAGAACGCAATCGAACTCGCTAGAGTTGTTGACAGAGGTATCAGAGAGTCGAAAGCAATCTCTACGGAGAAACTTTGCATCATACCTGGAAAAAAAGTCTTCATAGTTTTCGTCGATTTGTGGGTATTAAATCACGATGGAAATCTAATAGATGCTTCTGCCATGGCTGCACTTGCCGCTTTACTTAATACCAAAATTTTCAACTATGAGATTAAGGATGATGAAATCAAAATAAAACCCGGATACACTCAACTTCCTATCGTCGATCATCCAATTGCTGTGACATTCGCCAAAATAGACGACAATTTCGTAGTTGATCCATGGCTTGTTGAAGAGCAAGTAATGGATGCAAGGTTCACCATAACTATAGACAAGGATGGAAAAATCTGCGCACTACAAAAAGGTGGCTATGGCTACTTTTCCATGGAAAAGATTTTGGAAGCTGCAAAGATAGCTCAGCAAAAGGCTGAGGAACTGCGTAAAATTGTAGTGAAGGGCTAATGGGTCGAAAACGGACAAAGAAAGTAGGTCCTACGAGAGGCTTAGGAGCTCGCTACGGAGCCACTGTTAGAAAACGATATGCCAAAGTGATTTCAGAAATGAAGAAAGTTCACAAATGCCCCCAATGTAATTCTGAGACAGTTAGACGACAAAGTGTTGGCGTTTGGAAGTGTAGAAAATGCGGTTTCACTTTTGCAGGTGGCGCCTACGTTCCCTCAACGAAACTTGGTATTGTAGCCAAACGTACTGCGAAAGGTTTTCCGACAATGGAAGTTGCTGTGGGGGAAGGTAAAGAATCGTAGGCGATGAAAATGGAGAGAGAGGGAAGGGATGAAAAGAATGTTAAATGGATTTTGATCATTTCTTTGATCATGTTTTTTGTGTTGGAATGGTGGTATTTTCTAAACAGTTCTTTCCCCTATGCGTTCTTTAACTTCTGGTTTTTCATATATTTCGTGAACATTCTATCTGTAGTACTAACAATTACTTTCGCCACGCTTGACAAAGCAGGTTTTTGGGAGCCAGAAATAACCTATCAGCTCACCATCTTCTTCTTCATACTGTCGATGGCATTATTCTTTGTCTCTCAGCTTCAACTCATCTCAAACGTTGCCTACTGATCCAGCTAGAAGACTTAATGTTTTGTCAATAGGCTTTTTAGACAAAGTATCCATTATGAGCTGAGACCATGCGGAAAAGAAAAAAAATACTGCTGACAACATCCCGAAGACCAACAAGCAGAATAAGAAGTTTTTGTCACGATTTTGTTGGTTCGCTCCCGAATATTGTTAGGATCAATCGTGGCAAACTTAACCTCGACGGCATTATAGAGAAGGCATTTGAGATTGATGCCGATCGAGCCATCATTGTTGACCGCTGGAAAGGTGGATCAGGAAAAATCCACCTTTTTGCCATAAAAGAAACTGAGTTAAACCCGGCAAACCCTTTGATTTACGTCAAAGGTCTCAAACTTCGAAGGGAATTTAAGATGAAAACGAAACTCGTCAAATCCTTTATAATAACTATGTCGAACACTTCTTCTCGCGGCAGGAAGATTGCGGAATCTCTGGCACACTTCTTTGACATTTTAATATTCCCATCTAAGCAAGCTGTTCACAATTATTCTGCTTCGATGCGTATTTCAACAGATGCTTCAGGTCGAACCACAATTACTTTTGTACTTCTACCAGAGTTGACAGAGATAGGTCCTCGCTTGAATTTGGCGAAAGTGATGTTTTTCGACAAGGCTTGAGGGAGTCAAACCGTTACGTTTCTGTAACATTCACATGATTTATTAGCTGTTACGATATAGTATGTTTATTGGGTATGTGGGTGTGGGGAAAGCAACATTTACAGCTCCACTATACGTGGGTGTTGCATGGACGTTAATCATTAGCTATCAATTGTTCACTCAAACTGCAGTCACTTCCGTTGTTACTGCTCTTAATGTCCTTTGGCCATCTTTGGGCAGTTGGTTAGCTTTCCGAATTGACATAGTGGTTTTCATACATGCTTTTGCGTGGATCTTCGTTTTGTCTTCAGTAATCCCTTCTGTCATCCTCGGAAAAGGCCGAGGGGTACTAGTCCAGTTCTTCTTATGCTTGACTTTGGTGCTTGTGGCTATGTTAGTTGAAGACACCTTAACGTTTACGATAGGAACACAGCCGCTACACCAATTCAGAAGCTTATTGATGGGCCTTCAGAATCCGATTGTAGCTGGAGCGTATTTGTCCATACCTTATTTTTCCATGCTTTATCTAGACATTCGCTCAAGAAGGAAACTAAAGGTTGACCTTGCACGATCAAATATAGAAAATACCAATCTCTTTAATAGGTAAATTCTTCTTCATTGAGACTCTATTTAAGGATTTAAAGTCGATGACTCAAGCTACAATATCCATAGACTTCCCTTCTGAAGAACGTCTGAAGATTGTTCTTGATGCCTTAAGACCTGAAACTAAAATTTCGGTAACGAGTCGCTCCAAGGTTCACGCTGAAGGGGAAGGAACTCACCTAAAATTGATCTTTGAGGCAACGGATACATCTGCTTTGAGGGCTGCCTTAAACTCCTATCTACATTGGATCGTTGTCATAAACGATATATGTTCTGCAATGGAAACCACAGAAAAAAAAGGAAAAGCTATTAGGCAGAAGCCCTCCTTAACGACAAACGTTTTAAATCTGTGTAAAGTTAAAATGTTAAGAATTTCAATATCCAGATGGTAGATGATTAGAGAAATGAGTGAAGACATTTCAAAACTCCCACCTCAAGTTCAGCAACGATTATTGAGACTTCAACAACTGCAACAGACATTACAGGTAGTGTTAACCCAGAAGCAACAACTCGAAATGGAGCTCAATGAAGCTGAGCAAGCATTAAGCGAATTAGAAAAACTGACTGATAAGGCAGTGATCTACAAGTCTATTGGTTCGCTTTTGGTGAAATCAAAGAGAACCAAGGTTACAGCGGAATTAAACGAAAAGAAAGACCTCCTTAACATGAGAATTGGTGTACTTGGCAAGCAAGAGGAACGCCTGAGAAGTCAAGTGAAGGATTTACAGACGAGGCTGCAACAAGATCTCCGCCCGATTTCCCCTTCACCTGTGTAAGGTGAAGAAATTTTTGGAAAAAATCGGTATACCACCTCTCAACTCAAGACAAATAGAGGAATTGTGCGAATTAGCGGAAACGACTGCAAGAAAGTACATCTTGTCAAGAATCCCTTCACGCAAAATCTCCACGCTGAACATAATGGTTGAGATTGAAGGAAGAAAACCAGTTACTGTGAATGTTGATGTAGAAATCACTTTATCACCGTCAATGAAAAAATACGATGTTGCAGAATTAGCTCAAGAAGCTACACAAGAAGCTTTCAAATCAGTTAAAGGATATCTAAGGGAACTTTCATGCAAATCCAAAAGGTAATATCTCTCATAGATGGGTTGAAGGTAAAGTTAATAGTCTTGTTATGCCATCATAACGCTGATCCTGACGCAGTTTGTGCTGCATTTGCGTTCTCTAAGTTGCTGCAACGCCTCAGACCTGAATTAAACATTGAGATTGCAGCAGCACAAGGGCCCAGTCGACTTTCAAGATTTTTGCTAAAGTCAATCCCAGCAAAATTGATAGTACACCCCCGGATCGAAGAGGCGGACCTTCTAGTACTCTTGGATACTAATACCATCCAGCAGCTGGATGAGTGGGGCGAACGAGTTAAAGCCTCTAATGCACCTCTCGTCGTGATTGATCACCATGCAAGCCATCCAGACACTGAACATTTAGCAACACTGTGCGTTGCTGATGAAGAAGCCTCGTCTACCTGCGAGATTATTTATCGACTCTATAAGGAGAAAGAAGTTGAGATGGGAGCGGTGGAAGCAAAGGCGTTATTTCTTGGAATAGCCTTTGATACAAGACACTTCATTTTGGCAAGCTCTAACACACTAAAGACTGTAGCTGAACTTATTGACGTTGGAGTCAATGCAGAAGAAGCGTTGTCTCTACTTTCGTTACCCATGGATTATCCGGAACGTATAGCCCGAATCAAGGCAAGTCGGCGAGTGAGATTGATGAAGATTCAGAAATGGCTGATTGCCCTCTCTCATGTAAGTGCTTATCAAGCTTCTGCCGCGAGAGCCTTGACTGGATTAGGAGCTCATATTGCTATTGTGGCAGGTCAAAGGGAAGAAAAAATTCAGGTTAGCTTGAGGGCATGTCGCGACTTCAATAGTGAAACAGGAATCCACTTGGGTCGAGACATAGCAAAACCCCTTGGAGATTATCTTAAAGGTATGGGTGGCGGACACTCAATCTCTGCTGGAGCCAACGGAGTGGGAGATGTAGAGGCCACACTGAAACGATGTGCAAGACTGTTGAAAGAATCTATAAAAAGTAGAAGTGGGAAATAGCACTCTTTTTTAAGTAGCTACTCTTAAATGGAAAGGAGAAATCTTGCAATACAAATGAAATAGGCGACGTTCGCATTGGCACTCATTGAGACTGAGAATTTATCATTTACATATCCCAGCGGAATGAAGCCAGCTGTCGAAGATATCTCAATCTCAATTGAAAAGGGAGACTTCGTAGTTCTCACAGGTCCCAGTGGTTGTGGGAAGACAACTCTGTGCCGATGTTTCAACGGTCTTATTCCCCATTTTTATGGGGGGAAACTTGAAGGAAACATAACTGTTGCTGGCTATAATGTGGCCAAGTGTTTAGTTTATGAACTCGCTCGCCACGTTGGCCTTGTCTTTCAAAACCCTGAAAATCAGCTTTTCGCATTATCTGTTGAGAAAGACGTAGCCTTTGGACTTGAAAATTGTGGGATGCCAAGGGACGATATGAGGAAGAGAGTTGACTGGGCGCTGCAAATGACTGGTATAGAGGAACTTCGTGAGAGGGCACCCCACGAACTTTCTGGCGGTCAACAACAACGTGTTGCTATAGCCTGTGTACTTGCAATGCAACCAGAGGTCATGGTGTTTGATGAGCCAACCTCTTTCCTTGACCCGCTGGGCGCTCAGAAGATCTTCGAAGTAATTAATGATCTAAATAAAGAGTTGGGGATCACCGTAATCCTCGTTGAGCATCGGTTGGACCTAGCTTCTAGATATGCTAACCATGTTATAGTTATGAATGAGGGCAAGATCGTTTTAGATGGTGAACCTCACAAGGTTTTCAACTCCGAAAGAGCCAGATTGATTGGTGTAGGAATTCCCAAAGCCACCAGACTTTACCAGATTCTTCGGGAAAATGGATTGAAGCTTAGCAAGGTTCCGATAAATTCTGAAGAAGCTTCTCAATTCTTAAGGAAGATACTAACTCATGATTGAAGTTAAGGATGTTTACTTCACTTACCCAAACGGCATTGGAGCCCTAAAGGGAGTTTCTATCACCATACAGAATGGGGACTTCGTCGCTATCATGGGTCAGAACGGTGCAGGAAAAACAACATTAGTGAAACATTTTAACGGATTGTTAAAACCTACAAAGGGAAAGGTACTTGTTGATGGAGTGAACACCCGAGACATCAGTGTGGCAAGGCTTGCCCGAAAAGTTGGGTTTGTATTCCAGAATCCTGATCATCAATTATTCTGCGAGACCGTAGAAGATGAAACATCTTTTGCTCTCAAAAATTTTGGATATAAACCCAACATCATCGAGAGAAGAGTGACTTGGGCCCTCAACCTCTTGAGTTTGACGCAATATCGTAAAACATCTCCGTTCATGCTTAGCGGCGGAGAACGAAAGCGAGTTGCTTTGGCTTCGGTTCTAGCTTCAGATCCCAAAATCGTTATCCTTGATGAGCCAACAATTGGGCAGGATCATCAGCAAAAGGAGAAATTGCGACAGTTCATCACTCAACTTAGGGCGCAGAAGAAGACCGTGGTCATTGTTACGCATGACGTGGAGTTTGTGGCTGAATGTAATCCTCGTGTCGTGTTGATGACTGAGGGAAAAATTGTGGCTGATGGAAGAGCTAACAAGATTCTGACAAACTACAATCTTGTCACAAAGGCATCTCTGGTGCCCCCACAAGTAACCCAAATTTTCATGAAACTTTCCGATTTGGGACTACCAACCAATGTAATTGATGTATATGAAGCAAGAAAAGTTTTTCTTAACTCTTTGGAGGGTTCTTAGTGAGTGTCTTTGATGGGCTGAAATTTAGAAAGGTTTCGTCACCGGTTCATAATTTAGATCCACGAGTTAAGTTCTTCTTTGTTTGTGTGCTTTTTGTAGTGGCAGTAATGTTCTTTCAGTTGTTGCCACTTCTTGTGTTGTTTTTTGTTCCGATACCTTTTGTTTTGGTAGCTAGAGTAAAGCGGGAATGGATACGGTCTCTGAAGGGGGCTTCAATGCTAGCCTTCATCATCTTCTTTTTCAACTTCATTTTTAACTATATCTACAATGAATATCCCAATATTCCATCTGCATCTCTCATAGAATATTCTGTAGCGATGACTCTCCGTTTCGTCGTGTTGGTTGAAACTTTCTCCGTATTCTTTCTCACAACGTCACCAGATCTTCTGGGACTGGCACTGGAACAAAGCCATGTCCCCTACGAGTTTTGTTTTGCCTTCACCACGGCGGTTCGCTTTGTCCCAGTCTTAGCTGACGAGGCCCAGACAATAATGGACGCGCAAAAGTCCAGAGGACTGGAACTGGAACGGGGAAACTTCTTAAAAAGAATAAAAAATTACATTCCAATCCTCATTCCGCTAATTGTCAGTGCCATCCGTAGAAGCCTAGAGCTCGCAGAGGCAATGGAATCTAGAGCATGGGGAGCAACTGAAAAACGAACAAATCTCTATGTGTTAAGATTGGGAAAGACGGATTACGCTTTAGCTTTTACTTCAATCTTTATGTTAGTCGTTGCTATTTTGGTATGGCGTTTCGTTCCTATTCCTCCATTGAGCGTTATCTTGTCCTTTCTACAGTTATGATCTTCTGGTAGCCCCAGAGTTACTATTCCCAGAGTGTAACTTATGCTAAAACCTTCCTTTTTTTGTTTCGATGTTTTTCTATCTTCAACTTGTCAGCTCTTCAAGAGAAGAACAAGCTCAATCTTTTAGCGAAGCTGTGCCTACTGCGGATATCGAGAACAAACTAAACGAAGCGGTTCAGCATCATAGGGCTCATGGAGACCAATCTAGGACAGCCTAAGTACGGCAATTCCTAGCAATAATCCCGACATATATAGGACTAGAACCGCAATATTTTTTGGTCGACATAATCGCATGTATCAAAATAGTGTTTTCATAAATATTATGGATGCGCGCGCAGTTTAAGTTATTACATTTTACAATCTTTCTATTTAGTTGACTTTTGAGGGTTCTTCATCGCACGCTCTGTATCTTCTTTGAAGCCCAAAGGATTACTAGGGGTTATTATGTAGTTTCCACGATCTGTCTTGATCAAAAGCCCATCCTTGAAGTTAGTTATAGTCAAAAATGCTCTTCCAAGCCCAGGAATATGATAGTAACCTCCATGAAAACTTGCACCGAACAATCTGATACCAAATGGTATCATTGTCTTCTCCACAGACCTCACAGTTTGTAAAGGAACAGTTTTGCTTCCTCCAATGAGTTTTGTAGCTTTTACGATGAGGTCTTGATTCGTTAGGATGTATCTGGTTTGATACAAAGACAAAAGTATTGACAGTATTACTAGGCCGACAAAAGCTGACCCAATTGAGGCTATGATTCCGGCTGTTCCCATTGGAGTGAAAATAGCGAGATAGAGGAAAAGTGCGGCTATAGCTGCAATGAAGACGAATAAAGCTTCGTACATCAGGGCTATTGCTCTCGAAACCTCAGGTTTATTGACAATGCTCATTTCAATTGAAATGGAGAGGCTGAAGAAGATTAAGGTTGTGTAACCGTGAGTGGCTAGTACACTACATGCGGGCCAAAGTAGCTGCGGTGTGCGCGGTTAGAATGAAATTGGTATAACGGAGAGGCTGATGGGAACAGAGTAGCCGAAGAGAATTGGATACATCAAACGGATATTAAGGAAACGTAGAAGAGATTTTTTCAGAACTTGCATTAACGTGCTGAAGTTGACAAGTCATGACAGCTTAAGGCGCGTGCATTGTTCTCTGGATTTCAAAGATCTTCGCTTCAGTAACTGCTGATGCAATTCATCGACGCGTTTCTTGCTGATGTAACCTTTGTGTGGACGAAAACCTCCTGAAAATCCCTTAGGAATGTGCAGTAGTTCATGAATCAATGTTCTTTCCTTCTCGGTCTCACCTAGCCTGTCGTATCTTTCAGAGATAACTTCAATCACGTAGGCTGGTGGTCGTCTCAATGCCTCCTGCCATATCCTACCCAATCCATGAATTCGGGCAATAGTATGTTCAGATTTTGAGCCAGTGCTTCGATAACAGTATACGAATTGAGGAACTATATGGAATAGATCCAAGCAATCCATAATCTCGTCTACCAAGACCTTGACATCAGGAGCTTCGATATAATTTATTGTCAACACGAAAACCTCTTCTTATCCTGTAGGTTCAATACTCGCCTTCTTTAATCTTTCAACAACAGGCGGATACAGAATAACGCATTCCTCTTCTAGACGGTCAGCAAGACTCTGATGAATTTCAGTGAACTTGCTTTTGAGTTCCGAAATATCTGAGGTTGAACTGAAGGATATCATCAGTGCTGGATGAAAAGAAACCTGTGCGTCGAGAAGATTCTTCAATGCTACTAGCTGCAGGTCAAAAGCTTCTGGTTTTGCACCTGTAAGTCTAGAAAACTCTTCAGATCCTGTCGCTTTTAAGGAAACTCGCACATGGAGATTCTTGAATCTGGAAAGCTGTTCTGCATAATGCCTGTCGTGGCCAATCAAGATACCATTTGTCTCTAAGATAAACTGGAAATCGCTTTGATCTATCAATTCAAGAATTCCGAAAAGATGATCTTCTCCTATCGTAGGTTCGTTGCCAGTGATTCTAAGCTGACGGTATCCGTATCTAGAAGCAACCTGTTTAAGCTGATTGAACACTTGATCTGGACTATAGAACTCTCCTATCTTATCTGGATGATCTCTCGGAAACCCACTCCAACAAAATACACATCTCAGGTTGCATCCGCAACAATAGGCACTGGCTATTCCACCATACCATTTTCCACCTCTAGCCGTTCTATAGTATTTCTTCAGATTTCCCCTAACGACAATCTTTTCAGTTTCTTGAGCAAGCGTTAAAGGATCGAACAAAGTCTCACAGTCAAATAAGTTTATGAAACACTCTTAAGAGCTAGTGCTTTTCTCCTGATCAACTCAGACACTACAGACGTCGCATAGCCCCTATTTCCGTGTCTCTGGTACAGCAACTATGCGCGCCCATGTTTGACGTTGCGCTGAGAAACAATCATCGTGTCATACAAGGGCTTTGCACTCGCGATCACGTATTTGATGGTCTCTAAGGAGAAACCCGCGGCAGCAGAAATCTTGTGATTTCTGAAATGTGGTTGCATTGGAAATCAGGTTTGAAGTTTGGATCCTTTGCTTCGTAGGTTGTAAGTGATCCTTGGCGTACTAGAAAGGTCTTAAGACCAACTTCTCTGGCCCCTTCTAGATCGCTGATTTCGTCAGACACAAAAACGCACTCGTCTGGTAGGAGCTTAACACTCTGAAGTGCTTTGAGATATATTCGCTTGTCTGGTTTTCTCACTCCTACTTTGTAGGACAAAACGATGGCTGCAAAGAAACTGCTTAAACCTAAGACTTCTATAATGTTGGATAAGCCAATAGCGCAATTGGAAACTAGAGCCAACTTGTACTTTTCATGCAGATTAGATAAAACTGAAATGGTTTCTTTATGCAGTTTGAATATTGTGATGTAGTTGAGTTTCCTAGATTCCTCTAGTTCCTTTATCAATGCAGGTTCTCTGGGCATCCCTGAATCCTTGAGGAGCGACTCCCAAAATTCCCAGAAATTGCTTGTTTCACCTCTACTGCTAACATAATATGCCTTGTCCAAAGATGAAGCTAAATCGCTCAAATCCTTCTGATATCCATAGTTTCTCAAGATTAGAAGAAGCCCTTCAGTATACCGTTGGTTGCTCTTTTTGTCAATATATGCTAGTGTGTCTCCGAAGTCAAGAAGGACTCCTTTAAGATACAATCTTTGGCTCTTCTGAGACATAGATTCCGAGTAACACAATAGTTGGATTATACTTAAGAGTTTACGCACAACCTGTATGACTGTGCGCGCATAACACTGCATTTCGTTTATGAGTTTGGTGTCTAGAGAATGCGCTAGCACATTTACGCGTCATTGATGCGAAAATGAGATATTGTTGAGACGATGTATCTGAAGGTGCACAACGTGAGATGTGGACACCCTGATAAGAAAAGAATTTGAGACAAGTGCAAATTTTGCTCATAAGCTTGACTCAGAGGATCCTCTTGCAAGGTTCAGGCAGAGATTTTACATTCCTGAAGGCACAATTTACATGGATGGAAATTCTCTCGGTCTTTTGTCGAAAGATTCTGAAAGTTCAGTTTTCCAGACGCTGAACGAGTGGAAGGGTCTTGGGATAAAGGGATGGCTTGAAGCAAAGCACCCGTGGTTTTATCTTGCTGAAAAACTGGGTGCAACATGTGCAAAACTTGTTGGTGCAAAACCAGAGGAGGTGGTTGCCACAGGCACGACAACGGTCAACATACACTCACTTTTGAATACGTTTTACCAGCCCAGTGGAAAAAGGAAAAAGATACTTGCAGATGAACTTGATTTTCCATCAGATATATACGCTTTAAAGAGTGTACTGAAACTTAGAGGATTGAATCCTGGTGAGAATCTCATCCTTGTTCCAAGCGAGGATGGCCGCGTCTTGGATGAGAACAGAATTGTCGAATTTATGGATGAGAGAGTTGCACTTGTTTTCCTTCCTTCAGTACTATATCGAAGTGGGCAACTTCTCAACATGCAGTATCTCACAGAGAAAGCACACAATAGAGGAATATCAATAGGTTTTGACTGTAGTCACTCTGTTGGTGTCGTTCAGCATTACTTTGATAAATGGGATGTGGATTTCGCTCTTTGGTGCAGTTACAAATACCTGAATGGGGGACCTGGCGGCACAGCCTTTCTTTACATGAACGAGAAGCATTTTGATCGTGAGCCTGCGCTTGCTGGTTGGTTTGGATATGTGAAAGAGAAACAATTCGATATGTCTCTCAATTTTGAACATTCTAGGAATGCAGGAGGATGGCAGATATCATCGCCTGCAATTTTGAGTTCCTCCCCGATTGCAGGCGCTCTCAAGATAATTCTCGAAGCTGGAATAGAAGCAATAAGAAAGAAGTCTCTTAGGATGACCTCATATCTAATGTATCTAGTGGATGAACTCCTCTCTGAGCAACCATACAATTTTACAATCGGAACACCAAGAGAGGCCGAGCGCAGAGGTGGACACGTTGCAGTTGAACATAAAGAAGCCGTGAGAATAAGTGAAGTCTTAAGGGCAAGAGACGTGATTCCAGATTATAGGCCGCCAAATATCATAAGAACCGCCCCAATACCACTCTACAACACTTATTATGAAGTCTGGAAGTTTGTTCAGCATCTTAGAGAGATACTTGATAGAAAAGAGTATGAGAAGCTCCCAAAGGAAAGAAAGATGATATCCTAGGTACATGCAGATGGCGTCGCATTCAAGTATGTGTATACTGTGACTCAGCGTTTTTGGCGGATGTATTCTGCCGTTAATAGAGCGCTTCCCAGTTGGACTCTGACGAGACTTCTTATAGGGATAACCTTATAGGAAAGCTGTCTCTCAAGTCTGTCATTCCATTCTTTCATTTGCTGCAAAATTTCCTTCTCGACCCCCCCGTTTTTCGTGTCTTTGACACAGCGATGAAGCAATCCTAAAGATAAAAGGTCGTAAAAGCGACTGAGTACATGTGAGTCAAATTTTTCGGCAACAGTGGCCTTCCTTTTTAGTTGCGGATCAGTTTTTGCCCAATGTTTCTGTGCTGCTATGCTATCTGGAAAACGTTTCAGAGTATCTTCAATTGCATCTCTGAATGGTCTCTTTTCTTCGTACTCTTTAAGGCTTGCTTTCACTTTGGAATACTTTTCTTTGACAAAATTGTAGCGTTCCTCTGCAATCGCTACACTGTGTAAAACAGCTTCTCGTCTTATCACGTCGGATTCAGAAGTGTCTCCAATTCTCGGATCATAATAATACGGCATCTCACAGACTAACGTGAAGCTTTCAGCAACTCTTCGAGCATAGTCGTCACTACTCGTCCCATAGTTAATGATCTCTGCCGGATCTTTATTTGTGTGCTTCTTCAAGAACTCATACGCCTCGACGGACGTTGGCATCTTGAATATTGCCTCTGCAAGCTTTTTCATGTAAGGGGTTTCTGGTTCGCCTAGATGTAACGGCAGCATTTCTTTCTTGGCTAAATTCTGGAACTGTGGATAGAGTGGCTTGCAGCGTGATGAAACATAAAAGTAGACACCGCCGAAGCCAGAGTTGTGAAGACTATACATAAACTGCGGCTTCACATCTTCCATGATTTTCATTAAAGCTCTTGTTTCTGGAATTGGCGTATCCCACACAAGCGTCTTGTATTTGATGGGAAAAGTCCACTCAATCTGCTGATATCCTGGTGGGCGATAATAATTTAAAGCATAATTAAGTGGAGTGAAAGGACCTTTGAACCAGCCCTCATTAAGTCTTGCTCCATCCGGGTCTACACACTTGATTATGTACCAAGTGAAATCAAGTTTGTCTAAAGTCTCGTCTTCAGCTAGTCTCCAAGAGAGGTATTCAAGTGTCATGCTCCCGATGGGCTCGTTTGGATGGGGAAAACCGAACAGCAGGGCAGTTTTTCTTCCTTTACCAATTCTTAATGCCTTTATCTCTTCTCCTTTTCGTGACTTACCGATCACGAAGATTTCTGTTTTGCTCGGATGTTTACGAACTAGCTTCTCAGAACTAGCTTTCAGTTCGTCTACTGTGTCAAAGGTCTTGTAGTCAGGAACCTCTTCTACAATATTATCAAACATTTAGTTTCGCCAATGAATAATGCCTGCAAAGACATAAAGAATTTGCTTCATCCACACTTCAAGTGCAAGTCAACCTCTTTACTGATACTTCCAATGCGCGCGCATTCAATCTCATTACACATAGATCAGTTGGAAAAGCTCATTTTTCGCCTGTCTTACGTAGTAGACCGGCCTAGAAATTGCTCAAAAACTGCCTGATTTGGTAGCCCGGGAGAGACCATCGCCTAGGCTATAATTTATACTTTTTTAGCAGGGGGCATTCGCTCATTTCCCCTTTTTTTTCTGTTCTGGTCTTGGTTAGTTAGTGTTTTTGGGTGTTTGTGAGGTATGAGCGAGGAGCAGCAGTCTAGGCGAGTGAGTTCTTGGTGTTATGGTGTTAAGAAGCAGGTTTGGGTCTACGGGGTGATTGTTGGTAGGCGGCAGGCGGATTTGCTGCGTATTTTAGATTGCGGAGAGAAAACTTGCTCGATGCGTGGCAGTGAGTCTTGTTTGATTGGAAAGCTGCGAGAGGGAAGATGGAATACCACTTGAGGTGACAGAGACATTTCTTACGGTAAGAATAGTAATAGTCGCAGCATTCGTCAACGAGTTTTTTCTGAACTGGATAAGAATCCATTGTTGACGGCTAGGCCATTGTGTAAACTCCTAGGTTTGAATTATCGAGAGTATCATAACTACGTGGCTAGGCTGCGCTCTGACTGGAAGCATTACCATCGAAATGAGCAAGGTTCAAAGTGTTCAAGTGTGCATGGGTGGCGTGGCTGGTGTCTTATGCCTGCTGGCTTGGATAGGAGCATAGCAACCGCTACAGGGTGGGTTGCGACGAGGGCTCGTAATCGGTGGTTGCTGTGGAAGGATAGGCTAGGGCGTATGCAGTGGTTTGAGACTGATCGGGTGAATTTGTATGTTCGTACGCCGGCTAATTTGGGGAAGGCGTATCAGCTTGTCTGTAATGGTTTCAGTTTCACGGGTCTTATCACGGACATGAAGGTCTTGGAAGCGGTTCTCAAGAGTGTGCGGTTTAAGGGAGCGCATTTTGTCTTTGATACTAAAGAGCGGCTGCCGTACTTGGTTATTGACCTCTTTAGAAAGAGTAATGGGGTAGTGATTAAGGTTGGTGACCGGACGCATCCGACAAGTGTTGAAGTTATTGCGTCGTACATGGATTGGGCGGAGAGAAACGAACAGCTACTGAGCGACATACTCACAGTTTTTTCCAAACCATATCCACCGCCGTTGAAGGATCAGAGGTACATTACGTAATGCCTGTTTTGTCCCCTGAATCTGTGCACGCCTCAAAATGGGCTGCTTTTTACTCTGTGTTTATGGCTTCTTTTGAGAAAATACGCCTTTTCTCGCAACAGATGAGACAAGTCATTTTTGACGGCACGGCACCTATGTTAACTGCGTCAAAGTTGCCATGTTTGCATGTTGCCATTGAACACGCGTACAGTGTTTTGCCATGGTAAAGCAGTCAGAAACGGTGCAAAATGGGTCGAAAAAGGCTCGAAAACGGCGTTCTC
>JAOUKN010000222.1 GCA_029882515.1 Candidatus Bathyarchaeota archaeon | reverse complement strand
TCTAGCATTCCTGATTTTGGCAGTGGCTGTGGTGTCAGATATTGCATACTGAATCTTAAGCGTCTGAGAGGAAGCTGGCAGGTTGACGCGTTTCAAGGCGCAAAACGGATACCAGTCCGTTGTGTCTTTAACTCTATAAATCAATTCCTGACATGTAGAAGCACCAATATATAATCTCGCCTTCACATCAGGGGGCGATATACAATTGCCTTGCACTTCCGCAGTTGCTATCACTATATAATCCGCAGATGTCGGAGGAGTGAACGTCAAAACCACTTTGTCTTGATATTCTGTATTAGTGTTCCATGAACTCTCTCCTAGACTTTCAGCAAATTTGAAGTCATAGTTAGAATAACTTCCAAAAGTCATATAATTTCCATCATCTGATTGCAAGTTCCCTACTGAGCCAGAAACAAGCTGCGTTGAACCCCACAAGTTATAGTTTGACGGATAATAAGTATTGGTTGAGGTGCCGCTCTCAACTTGTGAAACAAAAAACGGCAGAATCAGAATTAGTAGAAAAAGCGCAACGACTACGATAGATAATCGTAGTTTCACTTTCCCTTCTCCCTCGACACTACTATTTAGTGCTTGAAAGACATTTAAGCATTTTGGAACTAAGTTCTATGTAATATTCTTCTCCATCGTAAGATGGTTCAATAAAAAGGTAATCCACTAATGAAAATCAAGCATCAATATAAAAGACACCAATAACATACTAGAACACCCAGCATGCACGCTAAAGCGACGTATCACCAGATCAGACCATAACACTTCTAATGAATGTTAGAGATGACATAAGCGGAGTGGAAAACGTTACACTACACTATTGACAATGGAACAACATGGCAAGAACCCAAACCAATGAACTACAGCACTTTGACAAGCCTTTACGAAGTCACAATACCGGCACAACCCGCTGAAACATGGGTAAGGTTCAAAATAGTTGCATACGACTACGCTGGAAACAACGCAACCAAAGATGGAACAGAACCACATTGCATCTACCAAGTAATCCCAGAATTTCCTTCAGCCATAATTCTGCCACTGTTCATGGTTCTCTCCATTTTCTCTCCATTATAGCTGCTACCGTAGCAAAGAGAAGATTCCCAGAAAATTTGAAAACTTAGTTGAGACGAGAGAATCATGTTTAAGCTAAATTCTAAATGTTGGAAACAAAGTCTAATTTACTGGTGTTCGCAACATCTGAACAATCGAAATGGAGTTTTATGAAGGAAAAGCATGCTTAATGGATAAATCATTTCCTACAATTAAGCTTCTGACAAAGACAGTCTTAAACAGCACCTGATGTTGTGGGCTCATGGCAAAAATTTGGTACCATGGTTTTTTTGATTTAATTTTACCCTATGAAAAATTTGGAAAATGTGAATCGGCTATACATGATTCCAATTATTCCTAGAAAGAAGTTGAAGTTGAAAAATTCGTCAAACTCCTAGTCCATATGCTAGATTTCTTGAAGAAACTTACAATGAATTGCTGTAGCTAGCTTGGTTGTTTTTTTGGACATCATTTCCTATGTCGGCTGGTTTTCTGGTTGTGTCGCTACATCCCAGAATTGCTATGAGATAGCTGTTTACTGGTTTGTTTAGCGCATGGTTTAACAGTATAATGACCACGACTATGCTGATTTATGTACCGATCCTGATCCATTGGAAGCTATCATTTTTCTTTAATACAACAATGTTCTTTTGTATGGGCAATCCTTTCTGCTGCACTATTGGGTGGCAAAGAGATTCTATTATGATTTATCTATGCTTTCGTAATATTTCTTCTAGGAATATGGAT
>JAOUKN010000223.1 GCA_029882515.1 Candidatus Bathyarchaeota archaeon | reverse complement strand
AATTTCCACAGGTTTCCCAAACGAGGTCCTTCATTAAAGAATTCCCTACCATCAAGTGTGTTGTGCAGCCAATATGGCAGAATCCAGAAAAGGTCTAGTGGCTGGAATTGAGTTAGGTCACAATTCCTCCCAATAGTCTTTGATTTGTAAACTAAATAGGGGATATCAAAATGCAAGATGTTATAACCTACAAGGGTTGAACCTTCAAATTCTCCAAGCTTACTCAGAAAGAATTCAATCGATTTTCTTTCATCTTTCAGATTTTCGATAACAGGTGAGATCGATAATTCTTCGCCGTCGAAAACTCCTATTGTTGTTATAGCATTTTTCGCAGGATCAAAGTCCTCGCGTCTTGTCTTCCTGATTCTCCAATTAGGACGATAGGTTTCAATATCAAATACAACAATGTCAGGCATACTGAATCCACTTCTAATTTGCTTTCTAAGTTTATAACTTTCTAACCAAAGAAAAAATTAGAAATTTATTAAATCAAAAATGGATTATAAATTAGAAACTCTAGTTTTTCACGGTCTTACACATTCAGCTTTCGGTCTAAAGGGTCTTTTTGGCTTGGGCTTACTATGCTTCGGACAACGTTTGACACAGACCAAGACACCTTCTTCAACCTCAAAGACACAGCCACAAACATCTGTGAATGTTTCAGTCAAGCCAAACACCATAATCTCAGAAACTAAGAGTTCTGTAACTACTACTTAAATTCATGCAAGTAGGAGAACGGTTTCTATTTATGATTAAGGCCAGCTAGCTCCTTGTACGCTTCCATGAACCCTTTGGCAAATGCGTCAGCTAGTTTCTCAGTGCCTTTATGTTTTCTATCTATGGTCCGTAGGTGATGATAGAACTCGTGAAGTACTACATACGGATTGTAGAGGGCATCTCGGTGTGAGAAGTAAATTGTCTTCTTTCCGGCCACATAACAGCCCCGACTCTTCACGTGACCTTTCGGCATACCAATCTTCACTTTGGGAACTTCAACGTTGTAGTATTCACTAAGCCGCTTCAGTGCTTCCTCAGGTTTTTTAGATAAAATCAAATGGACTGTTCGAGCTTTCAACGGAAAATCTGCTTTCAACGTTTTCAACATCCATTGCATAAATCTAATGCTAATATATAAGCAAGAAAAAATCGAAAGAAAACCCGTTTCGATCTATTAACAAGAATCTATGACCACACGAGCACTGCTTGTCGAAGTACCTATGTCTTGAAGTTGTCTCAAATTCAAAGGTTACTGCTCATTTGACCGATGACTTTCTGACTTCTTGGTTTCTGACAAAGACAAAAATAGAAATTCATAAAATATTCAATCAATCATAAAACAGCAAATTAGAAAGATCACATAGTATCCTCTGAATCAATCCCATAACTCTTCCCACCACTTTTCCATTCGCTCACCAAAATCTTCAAACGAGTCCTCAAGCTCTTCCCACCACGGTCGTTCTTTCTCTTTTCTGGCGTGTCTAGCAGGAGCTCCACACTTATGGCAAAACCTCGCTCCTTCCTTCAGTTCAGTTCCACACTTCCAACAATAAGGCAATCTCACACCTCTGAAAGATTGTCTTGACAGGTTCACACATAAAAGAGATTTCGTCGCTATGTGCATACACACATTTGCTTCTAGTCTCTCTTCTGCCTCTCCGTTCCCTTCAGTCAAGTTGATGGCAAAAACATCGATATCACTGTAACCTCTGGTCTAGAAAAACCCTACACGCAACCTAACTGTGAATCCTCGTTGTTCTAGATACTCCTTCACCATCTGCTCGCAAAAATCAACCAAAGCCAACACCG
>JAOUKN010000221.1 GCA_029882515.1 Candidatus Bathyarchaeota archaeon | reverse complement strand
GAACATACACAAAGGAAGAGAGGCATAATAGATGGAGATAAAAGGAGTAATTGACCTCAGCTTTGTAGATTGGGACGAAAAAATATCATCTGTCCTCTTCCTTCCAAGCTGCAACTTTCGCTGCCCATACTGCCACAACGTCTCCCTCGTTCTTCACCCTGAAACGGAGGAGACAACCCCTTTTGAACGAGTAGAAGAATATTTGAAGAAACATAGAACTTGGATTGATGGAGTATGCATTACGGGTGGGGAGCCGACGCTTCACGGCGATCTGCCAGATCTCTGTTCAAAATTGAAGGAAGCAGGATTTCTAGTCAAGTTAGACACGAATGGGACTAACCCGATGATGGTGAAAGCACTATTAGAGATAGGACTTGTTGACTACGTAGCCATGGACATCAAGGCCCCGCTGATGGTTGAGAAATATTCTGAGGCAATAGGCGTCAATGCAGATAAGTTTCTTGAGAATGTGAAGGAAACCGTAAGAATCTTGTTGGCATCCAAGATAGATTATGAGTTCAGAACCACAGTAGTACCTACGCTCCACGAAGATAATGACATCGAAGAAATATGTCGTAGTATAAAGGGTTGCAAGAAATATGTTTTGCAGAAGTTTGATGTCAGTGTTGGAAAAGAAACTCTAGATTCAGACTTTAGCATGTTGAAATCTTTCACGGACAAGGAAATGGAACTGTTCCTAACTGCAGCTCAAAAATTACTTCCCAACGTCAAACTTAGGTGACTCAAACTCAATAGATTTCAAGAAGCTTAGTGCTTAAATGCCCATCATAAATAGAATTATTCCTACCGCTAGAGCAAACAAGGTTGTAAAGATTTGAACATAGATCGTATCTTTGACTGAGTACGAAAGCAAAGGTAGCAAGCCGTGGCCGTCCTGAGATATTGTATTGACGAGCAGAACTGAAAATGGGATCAATCCCTCGGAAAATAGCACAAGGAAAAAAAAGTGAGGCCCAGATTCGGGTATGATTCCAATCAAAGCGGCAAAAACAATTAATGAAAACAAGGGCAAACTTGATATAACCGACTCCAAAGCAAAGTTTTTCATCAGAAAATCGATAACAAGCAACGTGAAGAATATCCACAAAAACAATTTTGGTATGTGCTTCTTAAGAATATGGGCGTAGACATGGTCTTTCAAGAAATGTGTAAAATCGAATTCCTCTTCATGGATTTCTATCTCACAAGGTTGACCTGTCTTCAATTTGATGCGGTTAACAATTTTATCTGCGAGAAAACCACCAACTATTCCCACTACAACGCAGATGGCGAAGATAAGCAGAGCTGTTTCCGGGATCATAGTCAACATGATGAACGCTTCATCTCCCACGGTGGATAACATTACCGCGACTAAGGCACCGAAACCCACTAAACCGTGAGCGTAAAGGGACACTATAAAGAAGGAGTCTACACAACCTGGTATGGCTCCCAGAAGAGATGCAACCACGTATTGATTTATTGGTTTTTTTGTTATCTTTTTTCTGATTTTATCCTTAAATTTTAACTCCAAAAATTCAATTATAATCATCAATAGTGTTACCATCAAAATTATTTTCATTGTTTCCAGAAACGTCGCTAGTATCTCATTCCACATTTAAATCATCTCTCATGTGACTTTTTCTCTAAGATTTTCCTTTGCACCCTAGATCGCTGAATATGATCTTGTTACATGGACAAGTGTCGGGATGCCCATAATTTTGACAAATAGTGTTGACAAGATCCTCCGAAGCGTAATGATCCAGCTTAGAAGCCTCCTCACAAGCCTTTTGAACCTCGTAGCTTAGACCGTT
>JAOUKN010000096.1 GCA_029882515.1 Candidatus Bathyarchaeota archaeon | reverse complement strand
TAAGCTTAAGATATTTGAACGATTGACCGTCTACGGCCCGCGCATCTACAGGTTCATTACATGTAATCGTTAAGTAGACTATCGGTAAAACCTTCTAAGAGTCTTCTATACAAGTCTCGATAAATTCTATGTACACATATCGTTAGAAGTAATCCGTGGCGGCAGCATAAAATTTATTGCCATAAACTTCTGTGAACCCTTCATTTGTCAATGGCTTATACATTAGTACATCATAGCTGTCTTCAAGAATCATGAATCCCTGTGATAGATAGGCGCTTTGCAGGTCTCTATCGAGAACTGCTTCTGCGATAACGATTTTTGTGGCTTCATCTTCTATCTGAGTGATGAGTTTACTCATCTCTTCTTTTGTCGATGCTATGATTTCTTGAACAGTCACGTTCCCCTTATCCTCTTTCAGTAAGGCATAGCCTTTGTCGGTCACTATGCACTTATCTGACTGAATTCTTTTGCGAGTTTCTAACATCTTTCTGTAGCTTGCGTCTCTGATGACAAAACCTGCTCGATCTTGTGTAGCTTCGGTGAAAATTTTGAGGACTCTACTCCAATCTAATTTAGTCTTTCTGTCTTTTTTCGTGAGTGACTTCTTTGGTTTTTTGATGATCTTATAGGCACTTGGATAGACCGTAACGTCTCTGTATCCAAGTTTCTGGTAGAAAGCATAGGCTATGAGAGATTTGCCTGTGTTCAATAAAGAGAATCTGTACCCTTTCTCTTCAAAGTACGCATGGCTCCGTTGCATCAGAGCTTTGAAAATTCCTTTTCTCGCATGAGCCGGATCGGTGACTACTCCCCAGATTCCGCCTACATCTTCTGCTAATCCAGGGAGTGTAAGTGTCGCAATATCCATGACACCTACGAAGCCAACCAAACGCTTCTTCTCTAGGGCAGCATAGCCCACAGGGCTATTTTTCAGTCTTGGATCTGCCTTGATTGTTTTCTCGAATTCTTTTGGGTTGAACGGCCACCAAAAGACATGCTGAAACAATGGAAGTAACTGGTCCCTTGATTGAAGTTCTCGATAGGTTGTGATTCTCATCTTCGTGACCTCTCAATTATCTTTTCTAAGTAGGAGATAATACTACAGTCAAACTTCATAGTGCCAACATCTCTTGGCGCCATTCCTTCGCACGCGTGCCCGATCGAAGGGTACAATTCGGAACTTCACACTGCTCCTTCCAGTGAGTTATTCTTTCGACCCTTGCTTGTAGAAATCATACCATCTTGCAAAAGTTTCACTTCGTCTCTCATGAGCCCCTTTTCGTCGTTCATACGTATAGAAACGCGGAAAATCTTGATATTGCAGAACTTCTCTTTTGGTGAACCCTTTATCAATCAGATCCCTAATAACTGCAGTAGTCTCTTCAAAAAACTCCAAATATTTGTCGATTTCTCTTTTGTCACAGATTGACCCATGTCCAGGTACAATTGTCTCGACATCTAACTCTTTGAAGAGATTCAATGCACTCATCCACTCCTGTGGATCGCAGGTTGCATCTCCTGCCCATGGGAATTCCTTTGCGAAGATCAGGTCTCCAGAAAATAGGATGCGTTCTTGTGGGAAATACACAAAGGAAGAGCCTTCAGTATGTCCGCCTACACGAGTAATTTCAATAACGAAATCGCCATCTCTTAGCGACATGGTCTTTTCAAAAGTCATTGTGGGAAGCGTCATTTCCAGACGCTTCAATTCAGCCAGTTCTGGTCGTTCCTTAAGGTCAGAAGCTCTCAATTCGAATGTGCGTGCTTGCTCTTCCATACGGTGTAGTAGTTGGACACTGGAAATTATTTCGCAGTCTTTGAAAACTTGATTTCCGAAGACATGGTCTGCATGATAATGTGTTAGAACCAGTTTTCGGATTGGTGACTTGATTTGAGTCTCCAATGATTGTCTAAAAGTTGTTGCAGTTGATGGAAACAATGTTGAGTCAATAATAACAGTGTAGTTTTGCAGTTCTATTGCCCCAATATTTCCTCGACCCTCTCCACTTGTGTCAGCAAAGGTTCTGTTACCGATTTGATGGACTTTCATTGCAATTCCTCTTTCTAACGACCGCAAATTGCTTATTAACCTTTTTAAGGTTCAAGAGAACAGCCAAGGCCATTTCCCTGCAACCTCTTAGTGCTCTGCAGCCTCTCCATAATTGCGGTTTCATATCACGTATGTACGTATTGGTGTTACTCCATCATATCAGTAGAATGTATTATCTCTTCGATGGGTACCAGTCGAAGAAGCAGAATCATGAAAATAGAACTCGCAACTGCTACAATCTGAGTTGAGAACGGGAATACATATGTTACTTTGATCGGAAGAGAAATATTGAAGATGTTCGCAAGGGCATGAAACACAAAAACACTCCATATGTCTTGTTTGTTCTTGAGGAAGAGATATCCAACGACGATGCCAAAACAGAAAACATAAATGAATTGTGTCTGGAAGAAATCTATAATCCAGTCTAATTGAAAGATGTGGATATGCTGTAGAGAGAAGAGCAACGAAGCAACGAAAACACCTATAACATGACCATACCCTGATGCGATTCTAGATTGGACGTACCCTCTGAAAGTGACTTCCTCAACGAAGGCTCCGAAGACAGCGAATACGACATAAAGCATGAAGGCTAAAGGAATGGAGTAAACAGTATAACTCTCATACTCTCTAAGACCCGGAAAAGACAGCAAATCAAGATCGGCACCAATTGTCAAACTCATTGTGAACCATACTGCTTGAAACACGAATGCAAAGACTATAGCAATGGGTATCGTGCCGTAGCTACGCACTTTGAAAACCTCCGACAGAGGCTTCTTTGCTTCTTTCTTCAAGAAAAATATCGAAAAAAGCAAGATTGCGAAGTAGGATAAGAGTAGCATAAGGAACAGTGGTTCCAGAAACTCCAACCATTGCCACATTGGATATCGCAGAAACCAGAGTAAGTAAATGAGGATTAGAAGGAGAAGTGAGCACAATGCACTCCTCAAGTTACTTCTGGAGACCACGTAAAATCATCTGACAGATTTCTTGACATAGGTTTTTTATAACTTTAGTGTGCATGAAGTTTCTAGTCTAACTCTCTGCAGCCTCCGATTTCTCTTCAGTCTCTCTGTTACTACAGTTTGATCTAACGTCATAACCGTACAATAGACATTGCCAGCTCCAAGCAACCTTGAAATACGCCCGATCCGACATCAATCAACAGCGTGTCACATGTTTTTGTAGATCTTGTAACCTTGGACAAGCCATTTTATAACATAGTTTCGCAACAATATTTCACTAACAGTATATGGTTTTTTTCCAGTCAATCTTCTCCCGAGATTCATCATGCCTAATAGAAATTTTAGGTTAGATTTGAGGAGTTGGAAATCAGGAAATGCAATTTTCAGTTCTTTCTTGATTGTTTTAATGATGTAATTGGTATCATCCAATTTTCTGAGTTCTTCTGCGGATTCAAAGATTTTCCACGCTCTTTCAAAGGTGGCAACAGCTTCATCAAATATGTTTTTAGCCTCTTCTCCATAAATGAACCCGAAGTGTGCTAGACAAATGCCTTCGTAATCGATGTGACTGAGTTTCTTCACTGAAGCATAGAAGGCGTCCGTATCCCAAAATGGAGGCATAAATGGCGGCACATAGGCATTATCTCCTAATTTTAGACCTATTGAATCACCAACGAATAGATTCTTATTTTTCTCATCAAATAATGCAATGTGATCCTTGCTATGTCCTGGAGCATCAAGGACTTTTAGAGTGAGACCATCCAAATCGATAATATCGCCTTCTTTGACTGGATTCACGTTTCTGATCTCCTCGTAATGACCTTTCGGGTTGAAAACCCGTTGCCAAGATTGATCTTCAAGTAGAGGAATGGCTTTTTCTGAAGCTATCACATTGATGCGCTTTCGCTCTTTCTCAGCTTCTCTACGTATGTGGTGGATCCCTTGGCAATGATCAAAATGTGAGTGGGTTAGTACGAGATTGTCTGGAGGAAAGGAATTCAATTTTCTTAGGGTTCTTACAATTCGAGGTGCGTCCGACCGAGTTCCACAATCCACTAGAAGAGTCTCCTTAGACTCAATAAGATAGAGTGAACCTATACCTGCAACGCCTAGCATCCCGAAATCGATTAAGGTTGTATTCTCATTTATTTTCCCAGGTTGTCGTATTGCAGTCAACTCGGAACCTCTTTTTCAATTCGAATATCAATTGGTGATATGAAGGAAAACGTATTTTAAATTACGGTGCACATGCACGCACGCAAACAAGTGCGAGAATTTGGAGATCCCATCTAGGGCTTCTGTTAGATTTTCGTCAAGAACTTTTTCCGAAATATTGCTCTTTGCTCCTAACCTCTTTTCCAACTGCTTTCGTTTTGACGAGATTTATGGGGGGGTATCTCTATCGTCTCTGAAGACATGAAATCATTATCCTTTGCTATTGCGTACGTACAATCATCCTGAGGATTTCTTTCCGATCTTCTAGGAATTTCTTATACTCAGTGAAATTCTTTATTGCTCTAAGAAAAATAATTCTCATCGCTTTGTCTATGCCATAGACAATGTGTAGTTTCTCTTTCCTCGCACGAAATATCAGATTTCCATCAATGTTTCTTTCAAACTTGTGTAATTCATGGAACTCCAGACGAGCACAATCAAGAATGTTCCTTATGATAGAACCTACTTTCTTTTGATCTTTTAAATCTTTCACAAAGCGTTTAGATACAGCTACACTCTTCAGTGAGGGTCGGACGGCCATGAAGTGGCTGTTGCAGTTTATGCAGAAATTTTTCTTCTCAGTGCATGGGTTGTCTATTGCTACGTTAAGGTTCATATTTTCATCACATTGCTTGGCACAGGCGCAAATAAAACGGTTTATCTTTCCAAGTCAGCTATTAGACTACACGCGTGCCAGAACGGTAAAAGAAAATTTCAACATGACAGGCGGTTTGATATTATTGCTCGGGATATTAAGTATTTTTAAGCAGAAGATCGGATAAACTCTAGTGTGGTGTCTCAATTCACTGACTTGGCCATCTCGCTTCTCACATTAGGAGCTTCCATGGCTGTACTAGCCTATGCATCACGCTATGTGATACAAGCTGTAGAGGATTTCATCGAGTTCACCGGTCTCAGTGAGACCTCTGTAGGTTTTGCTCTTCTTTCTGTTGTCACATCTACACCGGAACTCTTAGTAGCAATTTTTGCGATTTCAGCTGGAACGCCGTCATTATCGGTTGGGGACCTATTGGGTTCCAATGTCTTCAACGTAGGAGTAGTAGTTGGAGTATTGATGTTGACAGCTGGGTTTCTGAAAGAATGCCCCCAAGGTTTAGATGACGTAGCAGACATTCTGCTGCTTTCTTCTGTTATTCCTTTAGTACTTGTGATTGTAAAGGTACCCACTGGCTTCATAGGGTTGGGTCTACTTTCAATCTTTGCCTTCAGCGTCTATAGACAAATCAGAACAGGCGCGCGCAGTACACCAAAGTCAACACCAGATCATTCTGGCAATAATCCACAGAAGACCACAAACAAACCGTTGACCATATTCAAGATTTTATTCGGCACTCTTGTCATTTTAGTCACCGCCAGATTTACAGTATCTTCAGCTTTAGAGATTGCCGCTGCATATAGCATCTTACCAATTTTCATAGGTGCGTTGGTTGTCGCGTTCGGAACATCTCTGCCCGAGTTGAGTCTAAGCATAATGGCAGTCAAGCATGGACGTACTCATCTAGCAAGTGCAAATGCTATAGGATCCAACCTCACAAACTTAACCCTCGTTCTAGGTATAGTGTTCCTCTCTTCTTTTTTCTCACCTTTTTCTGTTGACATAACTCCATTCTTTGAAATAATCGCATTTGTTTTGATAACTTCGTTGATTATTTGGTATCACATAACCAAGGGGGGAGATTGTCGGCTCGTGGGAATGGTATTGATTCTAACATACGTAATTTTTCAAGTCGTAATTATACTGGGCTGAGATGCGCGCGCAGTTCTCTTTGACCTCGCCTATTCTTGGTGTTTCTATATGTGGATACGATGATGAAAAACAACAAATTGATATAACTTGCAGTATACTTTTCTTTTGATATAGGCGTAGAAGCATGAATATTAAAAGGCTTGAATTTTTGCTTACCGAGAAATGCAATTCTCGATGTATTCACTGTCAAGGAGAACACTCTCCTGAGAGACAAGGCGTCATGAAAGTTGAAGATGGCCTAAACTACCTAGAAGAAACAACCTCAGTTGCAAAACTTGATTCCTTCATGATCTTTGGAGGAGAATCCATGCTATATCCAGAACGAGTTATCAAGCTTTGTCAGAAAGCCAAAGAATTGAGTATACCCGAGATTGAGTTGATTACAAATGGATTTTGGGGTAAAAATGTGGATCGAGCAAGAAGTCTAGCCACTCAGTTAAAGGGTTCAGGTGTTAATGAAGTATTGATCAGTGTTGATGCATTTCACTTGCCCTATCTGCCGTTAGACTATGCTCGTAATGCCGCATTGGCTTGTGCAGCTGCTGGTATCAGAAGGGTTCGATGGAATATCGCTATACTTGAAAGTGAAAACGCATCAAACGATTTTGACAAGCAGACGAGAAGGATTATGGAAATACTTGCGCCTTTGGGTATGGAGAAAAACGTGAATAAAGTGTGGCCTCAAGGAAGAGCTAGACGAACCTTAACTGAATTTTTTCCCAAGCAATCATTGGAAGGAAAATGCCCCAAAGTAGAAACTGCGCTAGTTAATCCCACTTGTGTAACAATGGATTCGAGAGGTTGGGCCTCAATATGTTGGAACTTATCGATAGGAAATGGCAAGAGACAACCTTTGTCCAAAATCTTAATCGGATATGACTGGAAAAATCATCCTGTAATCAAGACGTTAGTTGAACACGGACCCAAAGGACTACTTGAACTTCCTGAAGCTAGTGGATTCCATTTCGAAGAGAATAGATACATAGACAAATGCCATCTATGTAAGGATATTAGAAAAATTGTGAAGCCAGAATATCCTGAGATGTTTGTCTAGTGGGAAAACTACATTACCTGTGATAAACTTCCGGTGAACTTGCGCGTGGAGTTCATTTAATATTATGGCACTTACTACTAGATGAACACCGAGTGGAAAACTATGGAAAAAGCTAGGTTGGCAGAACGTATAAGAGCCGTTTCATGGCTAACTGGACAGTTTAAGTTAAGATCTGGAATGACCAGTTCATTCTATCTTGATAAGTATCGGTTCGAAAGCGATCCCGTTC
>JAOUKN010000095.1 GCA_029882515.1 Candidatus Bathyarchaeota archaeon | reverse complement strand
CTAATTATGGGCGATGGAGAGGTAAATTGAACGCAACATCCTTCAGAGTATTTCTGGTATCTTTGTTGGTGGGTATGTTGGGTTCATTACTTTATGTTCAGCCAGTTAGAGGAGATGAAACCATTTATATTCACGCTGATGGAACCATCAGCCCTCCAGAAGTGCCTATCTCTAGTGTTGATTATGTAACTTACACTTTAACTGGAACCATCTATGATTCTATTGTGGTTAACAGAAGCAATATAATAGTAGATGGAGCTGGATACACGGTTCAGGGGTTTGGGATCGGTGAAGGCTTCCGCTTGTATGGGGTGAACAACGTTACAATAAAAAATACAAACATAAAAGGCTTCACCTACAGCATCTACCTCGACTTGGCAAATGATAGTGTTATTTCACGGAACAATATGTCAGCAAATAGTTTTGATGGCATTGAACTGCATGATTCTTCAAACAATGTCATCTCAGGAAACAACATAAAGACAAACGAATGGTATGGCATTGGACTCTACTATTCTTCAAACAATCTTATAGAAAGAAATAACATTACGAACAGCTATAGTGGAATTAGATTCTATTATTCGCGAAATAATACCGTATACCAGAATCATTTGGCAGATAGCTTCTATGGCATGGGAATTTCTAATTCTTCAAACAATTCGATATTCCACAACAACTTCGTAAACAACACATATCATGTTTACTGTAGGTCGTCCATTGATGCGTGGGATAATGGTTATCCTTCTGGTGGCAACTACTGGAGCGATCATAATCCTCCAGACGAAGACTTTGACAAGATTGGAGACTTGCCTTACGCCGTAGATGAGAATAATACTGACAGATATCCTCTGATATATCCCTATGGTTTTATGCCTAAGCCCGATGTAAATGGAGATGGAATTGTAAACATAGTTGACATAGCAACAGTAGCAAAGGCATATGGCTGTAAACCTGGAGATTCAAACTGGAATCCAATAGCTGATCTTGATGTAAATGGAGTTATTGACATACTAGATATTGCAAAGGTAGCGAAATACTACGGAAGAACAGTCTAACGCACTCCAATAACAATAGAAGAATCCCGCAAATCTTGAACATCAATCTGCTATAGCGGCTTTGGAAGATACTGTTGGCACTTTGGAAACTAGAGTTGAAACGTTAGAAAATCAAATGGTCCCCGAAGGAAAGGCTATTGCATTAAGCATCCAGCTGGTAGAAAGAGAACTTGGCAACTGACATTGATAGGGTTGAGAATAGCAAGAACGAATATAGGAGTGTAGCTAGACTCTGACTTGACTTTTGATTGTTTTATCGTTTGCATGTTGTCCTTTCAAACGCTTACACTTAACACAGAAGCCAAACCTGTCTATAGCCTGGTCATGAGTAGCGCGCGCAACGCATCGACATTCCAGCAATACTGGACTGGATAAACTCATTCCTCGACTGAGTACTTCTGTCGATCGCTGAAAACCAACTTCCTCTTTTTCTTTTGTCATCTTGGAAATAGGGGGAAGACACGTCTTTTCTCCACGCGAGCGTTCTATGACCAATGGCAATTTGGGATTGTCAATTGAAGAAAGGGCGTGTGCTTGTTGCATTATCAGTTTTAGTCGTAAGACGTCACATATAGAAGAATATTCCTGAAATCTTATTAGCGTTGTTGACGCCTTTATAGATTGGTGAAAGTGAGAAGGGTTAGAATGAAATTCAAAATAGTAGCTGCGGGATCACTGCTGACTTTGGTCTTGATAGGCATGCTCACATGGGCGTTCAGCACTGAATCTCTATCAGCAACCATAGACATTACGCCTGACACCTTGAACCTGAAAAGTAAGGGCAACTGGATTACTTGTCGTATTGAGCTCCCTGAAAGCTATAAAGCCAGTGACATCGATCGCACAACTATCATGTTGAATGGCAGCATCCCCGTTGATCCATTCTGGGTGAACGGGCCACAGGATTTTGTGATTCCCCTCTTGCTGGTCTTCGCAGGCTCGCGCGCACGCAATGATGGTGTTTCCCACTTGATGGTGAAGTTTAACAGAACAGTTGTTGGGGAGTTCATTGTCGCTCAAGGGATTACCTATGGGAATGTGACTTTGACGATAACCGGTGAGATCGACGGGGAACTATTTGAAGGCAGCGACATCATAAGGGGGCGAATGCCTGGTGATGTTGACTCTAATGGTGCCGTTGACATTGTCGACGTCGCAACAGTAGCGGTAGCCTTTGGCTCAACTGATCCTTACACAGACTTGACTGAAGATGGAAGCACAGATGTCTGCGACGTAGCTACAGTTGCGATGAACTTTGGAAAAGCATATTGAAACAAGAACTCAAGAACAGCGCGCGCACTCTACCTTGGTGGCGCATTTTTGTTGGTGTATGAACAGTTATAACTTTTCACTTGGAACTGAACTTAAAAAAGAGGGAGAAAAGGGCAACGCGCCGTTCCGTTTCTACAAACCGTAGTGACCGAAGCCTGGCGGCTTGACCAAAGCTTTCAAGCCGACATCAAGTTAATGAGAATACCCAATATAATATTGTAAGCGCGCGCGCTTTTAGCGGATACTTGCGTTTTTGAAAAGTTGTATTGAGAACCCGCGAGAGGTAGAATTCATTGAAATTATGGGGAATCAGTGATCAGTAATTCTTAAATAGATGGCTGTCATTTTCGGGGGGAGTGGTTGGTTAATTTGGTTAGGGGCAACAAAATTGAATCGATTGATGGCCTACGGAAGAGACATCCTAATACTTTCTGTGATATTCTTAGTGGGCTCCCTAGCCATTGATATGATCACTCCAATCTGGCCGATTTACATAAAGAGTTCTCTTGGCGCATCTATGACAGAACTGGGATTCGTATTCTCTGTTTCCAGTGCTGTCGCAGCGGTAACGCAAATTCTCAGCGGATTTCTGTCTGACAAATACGGTCGGAAACGACTACATGTGTTGGGCACTTTGCTAATTGCTTTCCCGCCACTGATGTATGCTCTCGCTAGCGATTGGACGGATTTGGTGCCATGGGTTATGCTCTCTGGTTTTGCAACCGGTTTATACTTGCCTGTACGATGGGCTATAGTCGCGGACGTTTCCTCAACCGAAACTATGGCTTCAGCCTACAGCTGGACAAACATTTCTTGGTTAGTGGGTTTCACTATTGCCCCCTTTGTTGGCGGAATCACCGCAGATTTGTTCGGCATACGCTCTCCTTTCTTTCTATGTTTCATATTGGGGCTTGCCGTTTTCCCTCTTACCCTTCTTATGCAAGAGACAAGAAGAAGGGCACAAGTTAAAGGGATCAACAAGGAAACCGCTAGTGAAAGGCTGCCTGATGTAACTGATAGATACCTGTTAACGGTAGTTCTGTTCTCATTGATCAACATAATTCAGGGACTAGGCTTAGGTGTAACCGGACCAGTGATCCCAGTTTTCGTTGTATCAAACTTTCCTGTAGACTACACCTTCATAGGCATACTGTACGCCATTGGTTTTGGAGTTGCCTCGATCATTGTGCAAATTCCAGGGGGTAAGTGTAGTGATCTATTTGACAGAAGGAAGGTCATGTTTTTGACTTTCGTTGCTTCATCGCCGTTTTTCTTGTTGTTTGCTTATTCTAGAAGCATGTTGGAATTGATTCTTTTCATGTTTCTGTCACGTGCCATATTGAATCTTTCGTGGTCTCCGTTTCAAACTCTAATGATGGATGCTACACCAGCTTCGAAGTGGGGGCTGATAAATGGGGTTTCGGCGGCGACTTTCTGGATAGGACTATTGATGGGAAACGCTTTCAGCGGTATCCTATGGGACAGTTGGGGCATGATAGCACCATTTTACGCTTCCTCTTTCGCTATAGGACTGTCTGCTTTACCATTGCTTCTGCTTAAAGAGACTAGAGCTAATACGTCTCAATAAAAAATGTTCATGAAACAAGTCACGTATACAAATGTGTAAAGAAATCCAGCTATGGTTTTAGAATATATAACCTGCGCGCTCGCTTCTTGAGTAACTCAAAAAAAGGATAACTTCAATACTTGTGTATTAGGGTGTTCACTGTTCGAGTATACTGATGATAGTACAAATATCAGCTAGGCGCGCGCTGAGAAGCAAGGCATCAAGATGCGTGTCTACTGGACTCTGGGACGCTATGACGCAATCAATATTATGGAAGCCCCAACCGAAAAGGACGCCATGAAAATACTCCTCAGTTTTCAACACTTGGTTGATACAGAAACGATGGTAGCTGTTCCACGGGAAGAAGCAATAAGACTCCTTTAAATCGAAGCCAGACAATTCCCCTTTCTTTTTTCTGTGCCTTTTCTAGAGGGTTATAAGGATATGTAATTTAGAATTCAGTCGAAGCGTATTAGATGTAATCTATCGTCATGTCTTCTGACTTTGCTGTAATAGATACTTTTGGTCTAATTATCATAGGAATAAACCCATACTCCTTAGCTTTCATCATCTTTCTTTGATATTTTCGGAGTTGTGCCTTGTTTGTCTTGACTTCCACGAAATAATTTTCAGAACCTTTTTTAGGTACATAATCGAAGCCCCAATCAGTAGACTCTACGGAATCTGCTTCTAGGTGATTTTTTAAATCAAATCTTTTCGTTGGCTGTGGCTCACAAGTTGACGCGGAGCACACGCACGATATCAGAACACGTTAAAAAACATGATCAAGCTGTAGAGCGGTCTGGATTCTGTGCTTCATGTAAGAGAACCGGATCCTCATTCTTTGATAAGAAAGCGATTAGGGGAAAATAAAAAAGGGAAGTTTGGTTTGGCTGTTTCTTTTGCCATTATTGTCTCATGAGGAAGCGTCGAGCTCCAGCGGTTATAGCAGCTACACCAAGGAGAGCTACTGCTATCCAGGGAGCCAGTAACTCAAGAATCGGTACTGGAGTCCAGACTCCACCAACTGGAGTTTCCGGTGTTTGTGTCACATGGGCGTTGATTGTGGAATGCGAAACCACATTGTTTATTGGGCTCAGAAAGGGCAGATCACCTGGACAATGTTTCCCATAATTCAGTGCCACTGTCAAGACATCTGTTACATCTACGAAGCTATTGCTGTCAAAGTCGACGTTTGGATCGTATCTGGGATCTCCGTCAGAAGCTCCATAAGCCGCGGCTACTAAACTCATATCAACTATGTTGACTGCAAGGTCGCCGTTAGCGTCACCCAAACACTCCCAAATCAACTCAGCTGAGCCGTTGAGAAGTGTTGTGTGAAACATATCTAGAATGCTTTCACCTGGACCAGAGCAATGGAAGGTAACGTTTGCCAAGGTTCCGCTACCCGACACACCTGACACGGCAGGAACGACTACACCAAAAGCCTTGATGGTTCCTGCAGTGTCATCTATGATTTCAAAGTGAAATGTGGTCCCTGCTAACTGGAGGAATGGCCCCTCCACAACACTGATACACTCCATGAGAGCAGGATCGAAGCACATCCAGATCTCCCAAGCATAAAGGTCGACAACACCTTCCACATTTACATCCACAGTGAACTCTTCACACGATGGTACAATAATTTCAGCTGGGCTCATGTAAATGAATGTTTGAGCGTAGACATGTGCTACTGTAAGAGCTGAAACTAAAGAGAATATTGTAGCTGCCAGGAAAACGAATGATATCTTCTTTATTTTCATTCTCCTTCCTCCTTTCGGCGCTCCCTAAATATGAGTTTCCTTTCTAAATAACACTTACGGAGAAATCTTCTATTGAATTGGAATATCTTGTAGAAAAAAAGGCAAACGTCAAGGCGATTATCCAAGAATGGTGAAGTTCGTATATAGCAAAGTTTTTACCTTTTGTTTACTTAAATCGTTATCGAAACGATTCAGAGTAGACTATTCTACGTCCGTCAGTTCTTTAAGTATCCTATGACATACAGAATAATATACTTCTAAAGCTGCTACGACTCCAATGATGAAAATTCCCATAATGAGTTTGAACGCTTCAGAATCCAAATCTATTTTCACAATCGGTGGAAGTGAGATTACTGGAGCTAGTACGACATGTGCTATAAAAAGTAGAGAGTAGACCCCAAAAATGGTAGCGACAACTGCATTAGAGACAGTGGCAAGTCGAAGATCATTCAGACATGCTGCATCATCTTCTATTAAACGTCTATGAAAAAGGTGCCATAGTCCCTTAACAAAATATAGAAATGCCAAGATAGCCATGTAGTGAGGTGTACTATCGCTCAGAAAAAACAACATGGAAAGGTGCCAATTACTAAAAAGCCAATCGAGTAAGCTTGCCAAGCTTTAGGATGATCTGAGCATGAGTGCTTAGCGCGCGCGCTGGAGAAATACAAAAGCAGTATGTATTGGTTATGCATTCACAATTTTGTTTTCAAATTAAGATGGCTACATCACATTGGGTCGAGGCTGTTAACGTATCAACTATATAAGAGCACAGTTCAGATAAGACTTGACACTTGAGTGTTGATCTCAATGTCAATATTACATGTACTTGTACAAAGATCATCCACCTGAGTGACTAAGACATATCAAAAAAGGATATGTCATGCAAACGCGTTGCTTGTTCTTGGAGAGTCTAGGTCAAAAGATCGAACAGTATCCGCAACAGTGAAGTTTTTATATTATTGAAGTTTTTTACATTTTGTTTACTTACAACTAAACATCTACCACTATAGCGAAAAAGTAGAAGAGGAAAAATGTTGGGATTTTGTTAAACTAAATGCAACATTAGAAAATAGCTTACAAGTTAACGATATGTGTATTTTACGGATTCAATAATTACTGATTGTGGCCTCGCCTGAACGTCTTGAAGCCCAGGATACCTCTTCAGTTCGGCTTGTTTTGGTCTTGGTTCAGCAAACCTTTTCACTAATAGCTTGCTCTTGTAGAGAGCGTCGAAATAGTCTGTTAGTGTTCTATGAAAGGATGTTGTTCTGAAGTGCTTTGTTAGCCTTTCCATGTCCCAGTCGACTGTGTACTCAATAGCTCCAAAGTATCTTTCTGTAGCACTTATCTTTCTATCATGTTTGTCCAAGCGTATTTTTTCGAAGTATGGATGAGGTATTGAAAAAATGAATCGACCACCCTCCTTGAGAACTCTTGCCACTTCAGATATTGCCTTCTTGAAGTCCCTAATATCTTGAAGAGACATGAAACAAGTTACTAGATCGAAGTGGTTGTTTGGAAACTCAACAAGTTCTGCCGCGTCCATAACCTTATAGCAGATGCCCAGTTTATCCTTGTCTTCTTCCTGCTTTGCGAATCTTATCAGTTTCTCCGAGAAGTCTAATCCTGTTACCTTAGCACCTTTCCTTGC
>JAOUKN010000094.1 GCA_029882515.1 Candidatus Bathyarchaeota archaeon | reverse complement strand
AATCTTCTTTGGGGTTTATCCCAACTTTTACCTTTAATGCTCTGAAGCCCCTTCTTACTGCCTTGACAGCGTCCTTAGTCGTTTCTTCTGGTTCTTTTATACCCAGTGTGATGTCGGTTAGAACTTCTCGACGATATCCTCCGAGGAGTTCGAAGAGGGGCCTTCGTGCGGTCTTTCCCAATATGTCGTGCAAGGCAATGTCTATGGCCGCCTTTGCACTTGGATTTCCAGCAACTGTTTGGTCCATGGTTTCCATGATTTGTTCGATTCTTAGTGGGTGCATTCCAATTAGGTGTGGTGCAATTTTGTCTAGAGTTTTCATAACAGTTTGCGGGGTTTCATGTGTTACTCTTTTGGATGGAGAAGCCTCTCCTATTCCAAAGACTTCGTAGTCTGTGTGTATTTTGACGATTATGTTGTAGCTCTCCGTGCTGGTGCTAGGAGCTATTCTAAAGGGTTCATGGTAGCGAAGGGCAACGGAAAACGCCTCTATCTGTTGGATTTTCATGTCTAGCACCTTGTATATTGTTAATTTATGGTGATGAAAAGATTTGTTATGACAGCTACTCTAGAAGCCGGTGGGGCTGCTCGTACTTATACCCAAAAGGGTTCAGGTCCACGATCCTTCTCTGATCTACGCCTCCCAGTTGCTGGTTTCGTGGGTTCAAATCCCAGCGATCCCACATTTTCAAGCAAGGTTCAAGCAACTCTTTGGGCAATCGTCTACTTTAGGCGAGCAAAGAAGTTGTTTTTCTACTCTCATCATTCAGTCCAAGAAATGGGGCTTTTATTTCACCGTTTGAACTTCAGTGTTTAACAAGATTAGCGTGTGGTATATGATTTTTAGAGATTCGATAATTATCGACTGTGGCGTTGCCAAAACTTCTCTAAGTGGAGGATATTTCTGCAGTCCTTCCTGTTTTGGTCTTGGTTCGACAAGTCTTGATATAAGAAGCTTATTCTTAAAGAGTGTAGCAGAATACTCCGTTAGCGTCATGTGGAAACTCGTAGTTTGGAAGGGCTCCAAGAGTCTCTCCATGTTCCATTGAATAGGATAACTCGTTGCTCCAAAATATCTTGCAGTCGCGCTTATTCTCTTTCCATCCACAATTATTGTTTCGAAACATGGACGAGGAATTGAAAAGATAAATCGACCGCCATTCTTCAAAACCCTTGCCACTCCAGATATTGCATCTTCATAGTTTTCGATGTCCTGTAGAGACATGAAACAGGTTACTAGATCAAAATGTTTGCTTGGTAACTCTTCAAGATCAGCAGCGTCTAAAACCGGGTAACATATACCTAGCTTCTCTTTTGCTTCCTCTAGTTTTGCAAGTTTTATCATTTTGCCTGAAAAGTCTATACCGGTTACTTTGGCACCTTTTCCCGCTAGTATTCTTGTGTTGTGTCCTTCTCTACATGCTAAGTCTAATACATATAGACCTCTTACATTTCCTATTAACTCAAAAGTCGAAGGATTGCTGAGTTCATCTCTGTGATAGTCCTTGCCTCACAAAGTCTGCCCAAGATTCTGCAGCATCATCCCATTCTTTTTCTATGTCCCCTTTCTTAGTCAAGGATTATCCCCTATTCTTTTCGCAATTATGGCTAAGTAACCACCTATTCTAAGAAACTTCCCATCGTTAGCGCGTAATCCAAGAAAGGTTGGAGTTCGGCCGTGTCAAGACCGTTTCTTGGTGATAGAATACATGTTAAGTGGGCAATTTAAACACGAGTTTAGACCTAACCTCCATGCAATGATTGGAAGTTAGAATACGAGAATTATGTTTATGCCCTCGGTTCAGGAGCAAGCCCAATACGTCCTATGAGAGTTATCTCCCTGAGTTGAAAAGTGGAAGTTGACTTTTACAAAAAATCACATAGATTGTAATTGATAATTCGTGGGCCCATTCAAACTCGTGAGTATGAATGATACCTAGTTCCTTTTCAAGCGGGCAACTTCTTTGCGCAGTTTCTCCATTTCTTCCGGAGCCGCAGAATCTAGGAAAGAGTAGATTTCTTTTTTGTCCGAGATTTTTTGAAGCCTCTTTCTTCCGGTTTTCGTTACCTTGTAGATTGGACGGATTATGTGAAGAAGAGCAAGGGTTTTGGTGTCGATAGTCTTTGCGATTATGCCGTCTTCACGCAGTTCTTTCAGATAGTTGGAGAGTGTCTGCCTTGATACGTGCTTGTCTGTTCCATTTTCTACAAATTCCTTTAGAAGGTCAACCCATCTCGCTTTTCCTCTTTCATCAATGAGCAATGCGACATCATACTTGTCATAGGCGTTCAATCTAATCACCATACTTAATCTAATATGTAGACTATATTAAAAAAGTTTCTATCACGCGCCAGCCAGAAATATAGGAAATTGCACAAGGCTCCGCTGAAAATGAGTAGAGAGCCGTGAAGAAAAGAAAGCGGGGAAACAGCTACGGGCATGAAGAAGACAGGGATAAGCTTTTCTCGATAAAAAGAGTTAGCTCAGGTTTTCTTCAACGTCTTTCGAAAGGTCATCAAGGCTTGTACTTTTTCGTTGCTCTCGTTGAGTTGATAGACCACTGAGACTTTTCCTACTTTGCAGTCAGTTACAAGTTCCCTTTCAAGTAGTCTCTTTATTGCGCGTGAGACGCTTCCTGGGCTCTTGTTGATTCGACGCGCAATCTCTCTAAGGTTCATCCACTGGCAAGGGCATTCCAAAAACAAATCCAGTACTAGAATAAAAATTGAAGGACCTAACAGTTCATCAAGTGAATTTTCCATAAATAATGAAAAGTAGTGTACATATAAAAACTTTGTTTATGAAATTGAACATTTAACATTATTTAGGTACATTCGTACCGTAACAACAACGTTTATATTATAGATGGAACAAATGGGTACTGGAGTGATGCATAAATGAAATATGTTCGCTTAGGAAAAACTGGTCTTCAAGTTTCAAGAATATGCCTGGGTACTATGACCTTCGGTTGGTTACTTGATCAATCAGAAGCCGAGTCGATCGTCAAGAGGGCTATTGATCTAGGAGTGAACTTCTTTGACACCGCAAATGTATATTCTAGAGGTCGCTCTGAAGAAATCTTAGGTTCCGCATTAAGAGACTATCGTAATGACACCATTATTGCCACCAAAGTATTCTTTCCTATGTCACGAAAACCAAATGACTCAGGGTTAGCAAGATTTCATGTCTCCAAGCAATTAAGCAGGTCTCTGGAACGTTTACAAACTAACCGAATCGATTTGTATCTAATCCATCGTTTTGACCTTGAGGCATCAGTTGAAAATGTTTTGAGAACACTAAACATTGCTATCAACCAAGGAAAAATTCTTCACATCGGGGCGTCAACGATGTACGGATGGCAATTCATGAAGTCCTTGTGGATTGCTGACAAACTTGGACTGGAAGCTTTCCAAGTGATGCAATGCAACTACAACCTTTTGTATAGGGAAGAGGAACGTGAAATGCTCCCACTCTGCAAAGACCAAAACATTGGTGTAGTTATATGGAGTCCATTGGGACGTGGAGCCTTAAGTGGAAGTTACAGTAGAAACCACAAATCAACCAGCAAAAGAGCTGAAGGCGACAAGGAGTTATTGGATTATTGGTACTTAAGACCTCAAGATTTTGACATTATAGAAAGAGTGCAAGAGGTCGCCGCTCAAAAAGGAGTGAAACCTGCTCAGGTGGCATTGAGTTGGTTGCTGACAAAGGATGCAGTGACCTCTCCAATAATCGGGGTAACTAAAATGTCGCATTTGGAAGAAGCCGTCGAGTCAGTTGAAGTAAAACTATCTAACAGTGATGCAAAATACCTAGAAGAACTCTATCAACCAAGATTTCTTATAGGACATTATAGTGGTAAAGCAGAACTTGGAGACCCGCAAGACTAGGTGACCGCCGGCCAAAAGCCGAAATGAAAATCGGATTACAATGAGGCATACGGGCAACAAACGATGGTTTTGGATAAACTTAGTGACGCCGTGCGTATCCGTATGTTCAGCCGAAATGCTCAGCTCTATCTGGTTGTAGTTGCCTTGCAGGGTTTGAGCTTCGGTATGTGGGAAACGATATTTTATTTGTACCTCAATCTGGCTGAGGTGGGGTTTACGGCTGACTTCATTGGCAATCTTTTCTCGGTAGGCACTATCGCCGCCGGGCTCATAGCCTTTCCAGCCGGCTTACTATGCGAGCGGATTGGTATGAAGCGTGCCATACTCATTGGCTTGACATGGAACATCGCCAGCTTGTTACAGCTAATAACTCTTGAACCTTCATTCTTGCTGCTCGCAAGCATAGTCTCCGGCACCATGACAACTGTTTATTGGCTAGCTTCAGCCCCTCTTATGACGGAGAACAGTCGCCCAGAGGAACGTACCGATTTGTTTAGCGTGGTTTCCGCGATAAATACTACTACAGGCGTTTTGGGCAGTCTGTTGGGCGGCTTCATGCCAGATTTGCTCAATAGGCTTAATGGAATTCCAACAGGATTGGAAGTGGCGTCGCCAGCTGGCTATCGCATTACTTTAGCCCTTGCAAGTACGATAGCTCTTGCCGCAGCAGTCCCGATTCTCCTAGTAAAAGAAGACAAGAATATACAACGACAAAGAACAAGTTCGTTATTAAACTTGCGAAACATCAAGAGCCCTTGTATTATCGCGAAATCAGCAATACCTGCTGGTTTGATTGGTTTAGGTGCAGGTTTCATTGTTCCATTATTCAGTTTGTTCTTTAAACTCAAGTTTGCTGGAACACCCGAACAAATAGGAGTCATATTTGCATTGGGCAATTTCACATTAGGTTTGAGCACACTTGCAGCGCCTTCTTTGGCACGAAAAATGGGAAAAGTCAGAGCAGTTGTGTTTTGTCAGCTTCTTTCCATGCCATTCATCATGCTGATAGCGCTAGCGTCGAACTTGGCACTAACTTCTGGCGCTTACTTAGCTCGAGGCGCCTTGATGATGATGGTGCAGCCAACAAAATCGGCGTTCATGATGGAGATTGTAGGGGAAAGTGAAAGAGCGACTACCAATGGCATCCTGTTCGTGGCTGACAACATCCCAAGAGCTGTTGGCACCTCAGTGTCAGGCAAAATGATTAGCGGCAATGATTTTTACACACCTTTTCTCTTGACGACCATAATGTACTTCATGGCAAGCTCGACATTTTTTTTATTCTTCAGAAAAGTCGAGGCGGCAAAGCGAGGAAAAACGTAACAAAATTGGCTGAAATAGAAAAACTGCTTAATAAAGCAGAATTCAACAAGTTCTTGCCAAAAAATGGGCAAAAATGGGCTTGGAAAGCGCCAGTAGTTTTAAACACGAAGTTTGTTTTGCAAGCATCGAATAGATATTCGGCAATTTCGTGACTAGTTTTGAACCTTAGAGGTGGAGCAGGGGGTTTAGGTTCAAGCATCGGTTTAAATTCTCGGAAATTGACGCACACTGCGTTGGTATATCTCTGCAAATCTCATCTCTATAAGGTTGCAATAGATTCTATGCTATATCAGCATAAAGTTTTCTTTTGTATAGCACAATCAATAGTAGTGTTGCTATCATAAACAGTGGCAAAATGAAGAATGGTGAGGACTCTGGGACTCACTATTTTTCACGCTGAATGTTCATATTCGAATATATCCACCTGTACGTTCCATTGTCATAGAGTGTGTAGTTGCAGTAGGTGGGGTTGTCCCGTGGGCTTCGCAAAAATTGCCTAACGGCGAAGACGAACGTCAGCATTGACGTTAGATCCCCTGGACACATTCTCGTACCAACGTCTCGCATCGCCGTCTTTGAGCAAGTATGTGTATTTCGCCCGCCGTCGCCGTTTCATATATTAGACAGGTCTGGTAGACCTAGTAAAGGTGTTAGTTCTGAACCCAAAGTGTGGTGGGGCTGCCCGGATTTGAACCGGGGTCCCGAGAGCCCAAGTCTCAGAGCCTAGACCAAGCTAGCCGACAGCCCCTCACCAACCGGTGTCAAGTGAAACTTGAACCATAGTATTTTATGAACGGCGATTTCTTAATATTTATCTTCCGAACGGTTTAATTTAAACAATCTTAAAGGGTTTAAATGTCTATTGTGGCCTCCGTTGCCTAGTTGGTTAGGGCGTCAGCCTTGTAAGCTGAAGACCCCGGGTTCGAATCCCGGCGGAGGCTCCACTACTGGTTCTGCGTGTGTGAGAATGGCAGAGTGAAGGACATTGGACCGCAGTGAGTAGAATCCCTGAATGATTTTTCTCTGTTCTAAATTCGCATTCACGACTCTCCACACGTTCTTTGAAAAAAGATTGTGACTTTGTGAAGGCTGTGTTCTTTTCCGAGACAGGATTACTGAAGCCATGGCACCAATAGCTGCTATGAGGGCGAATATCATGGCGATGATGCTCCAATCAAATGCTGTGGGGGTAGTCTGTTCCTTGATCGTTTCAACGTCACTTTTTATACATGAATTACATGTAAGGAAAAAATGTTGGGAAATTGTTTTGTGGGAAGCCTCAGACGACTAGCCTGTGGGTAGGGCAATAACATACAGAACTCGGCTCGCTGTCCATGCTGTGCCGCCACTTACATACCATTGTGCGTAGACAGTATATTCTCCTGGGTTAACGTTTGGTTGACAGAAAGTGTGGGAAACCGAGCTCCATTTACTAGCATTTCCCGGGGGTTGCAGCCAAAGACTCCCAGCCTGATCTGTGTTAACGAAAACTCGCCATATAACACTATAGTCCAAGTCTGATATAGCACATTGAACGCTGAGCACAATTAACAATGTGCACTTTCTCTCTACGGTCATTGTCACTGATAGGTCAGTGATGTTCTCATAAGTTGCTGTTGTCTTAGTTATCATCTCACTGCCGTTCGCGAACATGAATGGAATAGCGTTTGCTGCTAGCTTGAGACTAGTGATTGCGTCATCAGATATCTTCTCGGTTGTGACAGCTCCATCAGCAATCTTAACTGCAATAATGGAACCATCAGATATATCGACTCCAGTTATGGTTCCGTCCAATATTTTGGCTGAAATCACCGATCCATCAGCCAATTTGGTGGTTATGATTGCACCATCAACTATCTTGTCTGTGGTAATCGAAAGGTCGCCAACACCACTTGGAGCGAAGTTTAACACAACATAAATCGCTGTCAAAGTCGTGGTCAGTGACAGTACCCATATTACAGCGATCAAGAGAACAACTTTCGTAGTTGAGAACGATCCTTCAACCATTTGAATCACTCCCTCTAATGCTAACATTTGGTAATATGTAGTTTGCTTAAAGCCTTTGTGTGCTGGCTCCTCATTCTGATGCGCGCGTGTATTT
>JAOUKN010000093.1 GCA_029882515.1 Candidatus Bathyarchaeota archaeon | reverse complement strand
TTCCACATACCAGCGTGCGCACATGACCTTCACCGAAGGTCTGGAGGAGGTTTGAGAGAGAGAAAGGAGCGGATAAACAATGTTTTCATAACGTCAACCCCTCCCAGACCACATCTGATATAACTATGAATTGTACTTATAAGTATATGTGACTGTGATACAACAGTAACAGTTGCTGTACGCCACGACCAATTCTCATTCTTCAACAACGACGACATTCTCCACAACCAACCACGGTATCCTTGCAAGACCTTCCTCAAGCGTCTTCCGAATTTCCGTTTCAAGCTCACCGGCGGTTTTGTTCTCCACTTCACGCGCCAAGCTGATAAGAACCACCAAAACGGCTTTCTTCCTCTTGGTTTGCTCGCGTATATCTTCGGACACAGTTTTTCACTTCTATGATGGGTGATTTCTGTTTACGTACGGTTCGGGATGGCATGTTTGTCTACGATTTGGACGTGTAAATTCTTAAATATATGTGACTGTGATATAACAGTAACAGTCAATTTGATGGAGAGGGTCTGTCTTGTTACCTTCTGAAAAGAATGTCGAGATACTCACGGACTTCGGGCTCACTCGTAATCAGGCAAAGGTGTACGTAGCCATAGCACGACTGAGGTTGGCTTCAGTTGGCCAGATTTCCAAAGTATCGAAAGTGCGTCGAGAAGACGTCTATAGAATACTGCCGAAGCTCGAAAAAATGGGATTAGTTGAGAAACTATTGGGAAAACCAACCAAAATCAGAGCTACCCCCGTGGAGGAGGGACTTTCCATTCTGGTTCAACATGAAGAAGAGACAGCCCGCAAGAGAGTGTCCGCATTGAAGGCCAAAACAGCGACGTTTTTGAAGCATTTCTCGTGTGTGCCAAGATTGGACCTGGAGGAAACAGCTAGTTTTACTCTACTGCCGAATCGAGAAAGCGTAATGAGTAGGACTGTGGTGATGATAAAAAACGCTCAGAGAAACATTGACCTTGTGTGTTCTAGGAGTAAGTTGATGCAACTTATTCACGAACTCGCTAAGCACATCAAGGAAGCCACAAAGAAAGAAGTGAAAATTCGCATTGTGTCGGAAATGCCCGACTATGAGGATTCCATTCCAAGATTCATAGAAGAGCAAATATCACCCGGAATATCTCTCGACTTGCGGTATAGGGATCTACACTCAGGTCATTATCTGATCGTTGATTTCAAAGAAGCTTTAATCGCAACCACTACCACCGGAAACCTGGCAGAAAATCCTCTTCTATGGACAAACAGCGACAGCCTTGTTGGAGTCTTTCAAAAAGATTTTGAAAATCTTTGGCATAGTGCCATCAGCTGGAAGAGTATTGAAACGACTGCTGTTCCTGAAAAGGTGATCGGTTTTATGAAACAACTGAGACCTACAAATCACCTGATATTCGTCTACGATGATCCAGAAGCTAAGTACAACGTTCTTTTCAACTACCTCAAAGCTGGATTGGATAATGGTGAAGCTGGAGTCTATGTGGCTTCTGACGAGAAACCAAGCCAAATCAGGGAAGCTATGAAACGGTTCGGCATCAATGTTGAAAAATTCGAGAAAAAAAATGCCTTACGCATCTTTAGATATGAAGATGTTTACATTATAGATGGAAAATTCAACACGGCTACTACAATAAATTTGTGGAACAAACTCTACAAAGAAGCCTTGAAAAATGGTTTTAAGGGATTAAGAGTCACTGGAGAAACTGCATGCTTCTTCAAACACAACCTAATCCGAGAACTAATAGAGTATGAGAAAGTCTTACACAAAGCCTTGAGCATTCCAATGATCGCCATATGCGCTTATAACGCCAACACACTAAACAACACTAAGGACCCCATAAACCTATACAACGAGTTAACCAGAGCACATGGCACAGTCTTGTTCACTGGAATAGATAATAGACTAGGAAGAATGGAGATCAGAAGAAATGGCGTGAACACGCATCTTTCACCATAAGCGTGCGCCATACATGTTAATGTTAAAGGTATGGTAACCAGTACGAAAGACCGTAACGCATCCGTAGCTTTCTAGTTTTACGAAAAATGTATCCGTTTTCACTCTTTGACTAGAAGTCTTTTTGGAAAAGAAGCGGTGCGCACACGCTTGACCACGTATATTATGTACGTCTTTGACCACGGATTGCGTTTCAGCCACAAAGCGTGCATCGAGTACGCATCGTCGTTAGCCGTGTTACGGTGCCGTTTGATCTATAGAATTGCGTTCCATGCCGGAAATCTAGAATCATCTTCCATGATGGTTTATATTCCGTTACCAGTAGGAACTAGTAGGAACTGTTAAGATGGACAAAAAAAACGAGCAGTTGTCACCAGATGCGGCACGTGAATCAGAAAAACTGGATGATGTTTCTACGGGTGGCTCCAGATGGGAGAAACTTGTTAAAGAATTGAAGATGCAATGGCGAATGATGTGGCGTGACCGGATCGATGACAAAGTGCGCGCAGAGGGCATTGCAAGCGAAGACTATTCTTTACTTTTTCTGAAGCGAGGTACAATTGTCATAGCCACTAGAAAATACAGACCTCCCGATTTCGTAGAGCTTTTGGAGCATTATCGAAGCCTCCAAAACATCGAAGGAAAGGTTAATTACGTGAATCCTGTTGTTGGCGGATGGACCAAATTTGTCAAAAACGTCTTGAAAAGACAGCCACGGTTTACTAGGAGAAAGATGCAAACGCCTCCAACGTTTGGTCAAAAGAAGTCGCAGCTGCAGAAGAAGAAGGGTGGAAGAGGTTGGGTGCATCGATTCTGACAAGAGATTGCGCGCGCTAGGAAGACCTTATCATTATCAGAAGCATCTTGAATTTGCTGATTGCCTTCAAGGCATGAGGCTGATTCGCCGGCATCATAATCATCTCACCTTTCTTCACACGATATGACTTGCCAGATATCTTGAAGTCCCCTTCCCCTTCCAGAAGAAAAACCATGGCGTCAAATGGCACTATATGCTCACTCAATCCTTGCTCTTGATCAAAGGCGAAGAGCGTCACCGTTCCTGCCTTCTTGTCAATAATCGTTCGGCTCACCACAGAGCCTTCTTGGTAATTCACTAAATCGGCTAACAATCGATTTTTCGCCTGAGCTCTGCCACTCTTTCCACTATCAACCATTTCTAAATTATTCTCCCTTCATCCGTCTGATATATCCTAAGGCTTTCATGGAAGCCATAGCTCCTTCTCCTACAGCCGTGACCACCTGCATTCCACCACAGGTGCAATCGCCAGCCGCAAAAACACCTTCGATGTTGGTTCTTTGCCACCGATCCACTTTTATGCACCCTCTCTCATCAACCTTTACTCCAGCTTTTTCAACGACTTCAGTAGCTGGCACCTTGCCTAAGGATACAAAAACGCCATTGACTCGTTCTAGCAGTTCTTGCCTGTTTTCAAGCTTGATTTCGATAGCTTCAACAACATGCTCTCCTAGAATGGTGACTATTCTTCCTCTGATAATTTTCATGTTTACATTTTCGAGGAGCTTTTTCATCAATTCTTTTGGAACGTTGATTTCTTCACCTTGTGTTACCAGAAACACCTCTCTGGCTATTTTAGATAAGAACAATGCATCTATGATTGCGTCTTTAGTAGATCCGACAACTGCAACTCTCAAGCCTTTGAAAAAGGGGGCATCGCAAACTCTGCAGTAGCTGACGCCTCTTCCAATGAACCCAGTCTCTCCAAGAACATTCAACTTTCTCCTTTGGGTTCCAGTTGCAATCACCAAAGTGAGGGATTCGTAGACAGTTTTGCTTGTAGTAGCTTTTTTCAGTTCTCGCTTGAGGTCGAGGGCGATTACTTCTTCAAGATACTTTATTTCTACACCAAACTTTGAAGCTTGCTTCTCCATCCTTTCTACAAGTTCTGTTGCCATTATTCCGTCAGGAAATCCTGGGTAATTCTCATACAAGGAAGCCCCTACGGCTTTTCCCCCGACTCCTTCAGTCTCCAAAATCAGAGTTCTTAAGCCCGATCTGCCCGCATTTATTCCTGCGGATAAACCAGCAGGACCAGACCCGATAATTATCAAATCATAAACCTCATTTTTTTCGCTCATATTTCAGCTACATCTCCAATCCTGTAGTTACTGATTGAGGTAAAACATTTCCACTTAAAAACTCACCGTGATTTGAACTTTTTGTAGTTTCTGCGGTTTTGTGGAGGTGAACACGCCAAACTATGCTTCGCTGAGACGTAGAAGCGCGATTTTATGGTCTATTTAGTTTGCACTGCGCGCGCAAAACTAATTCGAGTAATGTCATCATACATTAATTCCTAGGTGTATTACTCATGCGCTTTGATCCTCCAAGACACGGTTTGCTAACGGCAGAAAACGTCGTTTGGACCAGGCGAAAAGGAATCATTGCTTGACGAGTTCCCCAAATCTGGCTACTCAATCAGCGTGGTCCAAACCTCTGAGGGCACAAAGGTGCAAGCCAAAGTCGGCAACAACACTGATGTGCATGCGCTTAGAACACAGCTGGAGCAACAATATCCAAACGCAGAGATAGAGATCGCAGGCGGAAAAGCAGAACCCCTTATTCGAGAAATACCCACCAAAACTCTTAGCGAGGAAAGTGATGAGACTGAAAACTAATCTTCTTCGGTCGATGATAAGGCTTTTATTTTGCTCACAGCATCTTGAGCATTGAGGGAAGTGGCTTGGGTAGCTTATGGTTGGGAGCACTCGTAGGCTTCATAATAACGGTTATTCTCGGAGGACCGCTTCCAATCATTGGTCATTTGATTGGTGGGTTAGTTGCCGGTCTGATAGCTGGAGGGGGGATGGGGCGAGGCGCAATAGCTGGATTTCTTGCTGGAATATTCGGTGGAATCATAGTGACGATATTGGTCATCATCGGACTTGTAGCCGTAGGTGGAATCCTCGGTGGAGGCTTAGGCGGGTTGATCGGTGGCATAATTGGCGTGGTAGTTGTGGGAGTAATAGCATTCATTGTAAATCTCTTCGGGGCAATCGTAGCGGCCATCGGCGGATTGATTGGCGGAGCAATCGTGAAAAAGTAGCTATCCATCAATATTAGATTTCTAATTTCTAGTGAGCGCGCATGCATCTTCTATAGAGAATTTGATGGTCATAGAGTTAATGAAGTTGGTAGTTTATTTTACCGTCTTCATTCATCGGAGGTATAGTTATAGTTAACTGGGCTCCGCCTTGCTTGCTCGTTTCCTTGATGGTCCAACCGTACACTTTACACATTTGCCTTATCAGGTAGAGCCCGTAGCCGGTGCCTTTCCCGTAGCCTTCCAAGAAAATCTTCTCTTTTTCAGGCTCAGGGATGCCCACGCCATCATCCTCATAAACAAGCTCTAGCTGCTCGTTTTCTATCTCTTCATAGTGGACTCTGATTCGGCTGACCTTTTCTCCATGTTTCAACGAGTTGTCAATCAGATTGTAGAAAAGCTGTCTAAGCAGTGAATCGGCAAGCACTGCTAATCCGTGGCAATCGTTCACCACGTTTACTCTATGCAAGTCTGAAAATAGTCTAGTCGCCTCTTCAAGAGTTTTCTTTACATCCAGGTACACTAATTTTTCCATGCCCAGCTTCTCATAGATTCTTGCGAACTCAAAAATTCTTTCCATTTGTCCGCAAGCTGATTCAATTTCGCTCAAATATTCTAAGGCCTCATGATTGGTCGTCAGCTTCTGCTTGGCCAAGAACGTGTTCATCGTGACTATGGAAAGCTTGTTTCGTGCATCATGCCGGGTAAACTTGCCGACGACACCCAACTTTTCATTCATTGCCTCCAACTTTTCCAGTGTCTCTGTTAATTCTTTCTCCGCTCTCTTTCGTTCAGTCATGTCTCGTGCAGCAAGTTGGAAGCCGACTGGAACCCCGGACTCCTTGATTATTCTGCCCTCCATTTCTGCCCATATCCATTCTCCGTCTTTGCGTTTGAACTGCCCTTCTAGAAGGCAACTGGGTTTCCCCAGTAATCGCTCTCTCATTCGTTTCGTGAGTAAGTTCAATGTTTCATCGGACATAATACCGGACTCGAAGCTGTTCGTGCCGACGATTTCCTTTCGCGAATAGCCTGTGGCTTCTTCGAATTTCTTGTTGACATAAGTAATCATGCCGGTGAGATCAGTATTGCATATGGCGATTGGGGCTTCTTCCAGCAATGTCTTGAACCTTTCCTCCGATTCTGCAAGTGCATTTTCAGTTTTTTTTCGTTCGGTGATGTCTTCCAGAATTATTTGTACACCGACAACGTTGTCGTCGATGATTATTGGGGTGCTTCTGTACTCTGCGCATTTCGTTCCTTTTGGAGTGTTTATGTCGATTTCGCCTTCCACTGTTTTTCCGCAAGCTATCTGTTGAAGTTCTTTGAGTAGCCTCGACCAATATCTCTTAGGAACAAATTCGAGCTGGTTTTCTCCAATGATTTCATCTTTTTTGAAGCCATATTCAACTGCAGCCTTGTTGACGGAGGTTATCGTTCCTTTCAAGTCTATTGTGAGGGTCACGTCTCTTGCGTTCTCGAAAAGGTTCCTATATTTTTCTTCTGAGCCTCTCAGCTCTTCCTCCGCTTTTTTGCGCTCGGTGATGTCGATAAAGCTTTCTATCATGTACTTGTGATCTCTCCACATTGTCGTTGTAACAGTCTTGAGAATCGGGATTCTCTCCCCATTAGCTTTCAGCAGCACGCGTTCTGATTTGTCTACGGTTTGCCCTAGGTCACTGATAGGGCATTTCCCTTTTTCGGCTGGACAGATGAATCTGTGACATACCTTTCCGATAACATGTTTTCTTGAAGCACCTGCTATTTCCAATGCTTTTGGATTTGCATCCACAATTTCGTGTGTTTCCTCATCTATGACTACAACCGCTGTGAAGATGGAACCCAATATCGTCTCTAGGTAGTTTTTACTTGCTTTCAGTGCGTCCTCTGCGTTTTTGCTTTCCACAACTTGGCGTATGCCATGCGCTAATTCACCGTAGACTGTTTCTGGACCGCCAATTTTGTTGAAGTATTGATCAGCGCCAAGGTTCAATGCTTTAATCGTCACTTCTTCTCTGCCTTTCCCAGTGAACATGATAAACGGAATGTTGTTCCCATGGTCTCGCAGTTCTTTTAGAAATTCGAGGCCGTCTTTTCCAGGCATCACATAATCAGAAACGATCACATCGAATTTTTTCGTCTTCATTTTTTCCATAGATTCTTCAACAGACGAGGCGGTGTCCACCTGGAATTCGCCTTGTGTTTCTAGGCATCGTTTCGCAGCCTTCAAGAAGCCAGCTTCATCATCCACATGCAAAACTCGTATCGGCTCTTTC
>JAOUKN010000018.1 GCA_029882515.1 Candidatus Bathyarchaeota archaeon | reverse complement strand
TCGTATGAGGCTGGTCTCGTTGAAGTAGGCGACAAACTCATACGGGTTTTCGGCTTCAGTATGGACGAGATTCTTCCAAAACCGTTCGTATCTGCCAACCTGCCATTTCTTCAGCATATCAAAGGCGAACTGACAGTCTTCAGCAGTAAATTGGAACACTTTACCATCTGCGCCAGTGTCCTGCCAGTACACATCGTTTCGGAGGTAGTAGGCAATTCTCATGCCGTCAATGATTCCTAGCGCAGTGACATTGATATAAACCTCAGATTCCACGGTGTGTGCTAACCATGGCATGTCAACACTTGGATCTGGTTGAGTGGGCATCATCAATGGTTCGCAGAGGCCGTCCAATATTCGCCATCCATAAGGCGTGTTGTCGGTCCATGGACTCAGTGTGTCAGGTTCATCTCCCATGCCACGTCGTATCAAGCCTTCATAGGGCGGATTGCTGTAGACGGTGTCTGGATCCCAGTGGACATGTCTCCAGTTCATGAGATTTTGGTCAGCACCTATACCTGGTGAAGCTATGAAGTTGTCGAGGTCTGGATGCCATGTCGTGACAACGAAACCTGTAGAAACGAGGAAAAGTGGAACCCAATCGCTATTGAAGAGTCTTTGCATCTCCCACACAGCATCTTTCACAGCGTCCGCATCCAGATCATACATCATCGTATCCAGGAGTGCATCCATTGTTTCATTCTGGAAGCCACAAAAATTCCATCGACCTTGGCCGATAGTGCTGGAATGGTAGAGGTCATAACTCCAGTCCGGAGTAAGCCCTAGATCATCCAATTCCATAGCAACCATGTCGAAGTCATGGTATACCATCAACTGATCCATTAGAGTGGCGTAGCTTATAGGAACCAGCGTGAACGTAGGTCCAATTGTGCACCCGCGATCCTGAAAGAACGTATTGACCTGGGCAACGAAGTCTGCCAAAACAAACGCTGAAAAGAGGCTACCAATACGGTATATAACATCAATGGCCCTCACTCTGGAGCCATCGGGGTTGAGCAGATGGCCTGCATCGCCGCCGGTTCCTAAGGTGTAACCGGCATCCATCAGAATCTGCCATGCGATATCGCTGTCGGTGTCGGGCAAGATGTCCACATTGTTGTGCCAAGGAACTGCCTGAGCGGGTGGTATAGCCGCTCCCAAGGCGACGGTTAAGTAGTTCTGGCAATATCCATAGATAGCATCAGCTTTGTCATCCATACCCCACATATATGTAAGAGCAAGCCTAAACCTACTATCATTCAAAGGCTTACAAGTTTCTCCTGGTGCCCTTCCGGCTGGGCCACCTAACACGTGATCACAATAGACATCTCTACATTGTATAGCCATGAATCGCACAGAGGCTGAAGGATCCACAGTTATGTTACATCCAGCGCCCAAGACAGCATTGAGATCAGGCATTCTGTAAGGACCAGGCATCATGTCAATTCCTTGAAGAACCAGAGCAGTTGTCATGAGTCCTTCATTACCATAAACTTCGTATTGTATCCGTTGAATGTGCGGAAACGGATCGTTAATGTTAGTAACAGAGAACCCCATTGATAAAGTGCCTATTAATAACAGCATGAACATTATTTCAGACATTGACTTCTGTTTCATTGTCTCCTTTCTCGTCTTCACGTGTGTGATTTGTAGATATAAAGCTTCAGAAACATTGCTCCATCAAGGAATGTCATGCTCTGTTGTATCAATGATACGTCTTTCCTGATTCTTCACGTCTGCGTATTCTAACTACAGTCAAATTTCGTGCCGAGATGGATTCATTGTGTATCAAATGATAGGAGCCGAGCGCACGTATGAGAAATTTCTTGAAGTTTGATAGAAAAGTCAGGCCTTTGGCACTTCAGCTCTTTCGAGCGCCTTCTTTGCCAAAGTTTCTCCAAGTTTCTTGCAGGCCCGCAGATTCTCTCTGCTAGGCTCTCCTTGGGAAACGACGCCATCGGCAACTTTCTCCAATCTGAAAGAAGTGATCATCCGTTCCAAGCTCAACAGAGCCGCATCGCTGCCCCCACCTCCAGAAGTGAAGGCCACACTAGGTTTACCAGCGACCCTCTCCCGTATGCTCAACGCTTTATCGAAAAAGTCCTTCATGAGTCCAGCCATATAACTGAAGTAGTTTGGAGACCCGAAAGCTACCGCATCACAATAGATGAAATCATTAACCGTCGCATAGTCAACACGTTTCACGTTCGCTGAAGCTCCCCCAACGCTTTCAACGCCCTCCGCGATAGAATTTGCTAAAACCTCAGTTCTGCCAGACCTGGAATAATACAGAACTAAAACGTCAACCATTTCAAATCCTCCTAGCTCATACCTAGCTCACCACATAATATAATTTTGACGCACGTATACTCCTTGCAGGTCCGCTGAGAAATAGAAGTTTCCTCCTCAAATTTTATTACTTCTCCCAAATGAATGTTCTATGTAATAGAAACGAGAAGGTGAGATGAGATGATAGATAGGAGAGATTTGACAATCATCGTCCTTATAGGCCTACTCTGCACCGTTACGGTTTTTCGAATTTCCATATCGAGTATGAATGAATCAGAATCGTATCCTACAGTGCCATGCCCAGCAGATTCGATGTGGATAGACCCCCCAGCCATCTCCCTGAACACTGTTGGATCCAAGTTCAATGTCACTGTCTGGCTTAACCTCACAGTATACAGCACAGTGTGGCAATTCAGAATGATCTATAATAAGCAGCAATTGGATGCACTGCGATGTCAGTACACGGCAGCTGGAAAAAGTCAGTTCTTCGCAAACATAAGTACAATCCCGGTATCTCCTGTGTTTGGAGTGTACAACGCTTCACATGACTCGGTCATACATGGTGAAGCCGCGTCTTATGGATCCTACCGAGCGCCAGGATATGGCAGTTTAGCTTGGGTAGAATTTGAAGTGTTGGTAGTCCCCTTAGGAGGTGAAAAGATACTTGATATCTCGACCGAATACCCCGTCGACACTTACGCACTGGATGACGTGGGAAGTAAGATACCGTTGCAGGTGCAAGACTGCATTCGCCAGAGTACACCTGAACATGACGTTGCGGTCACTGATGTTGCGGTCTCTGAAACCGATATCCTTAGGGGTGAGATCGTGAACGTGATGGTTGCCGTCAGGAATGAGGGGACTTTCACCGAGTCTTTTAATGTCACGGCCTATCATGATTCAGTGCCCATTGGGACCCAACTGGTCTCCGATCTGCCTTCCAGAAATCAAACAGAGCTTACCTTCTTCTGGAACACAGCAAGCGTAGCCTCTGGAAGCTACACTCTGTCTGCTGAGGCCCACATACTTCCAGCCGAGATAGATACAACAGACAACACATTCATAAACGGTGATGTAACCATCTACGATACTACTCTGCTCAAAGTTGAACCTTCCCACACCTTGGTTGACCACGCGGGTCAAATCTTCAATGTATCGGTCTGCGTCGATAACATATATGCATTCCAAAGACTTTTCGGTCTCGAATTCTCGCTCAGCTATGACCCAGCAGTTATGCAAGTATTAGGTGTGACCGAAGGATCCTTCTTCAACCCTTTCGCACCGGATGGCACCGATTTCGACTGGTTTGACGATGGATCTAGCATTGACGTAATAGTGTTCCCAAACGGAACGGGATATTCGCCTTTTCCTGAAGGCAGTGGAACGGTTGTCACCATTACCTTCAACGCTTCTACGTCCGTTAGTAATCCTCTAGCTCAAAACATTACGCTGACACTTTATGACACCATCTTAGTTGATGCTGGGTTTATACCCATTTTCCATGATGTAATTCATGGAGAGGTCGAGATGGAGATATCTGAGCACGATATTGCAGTCGTTAGTGTTGCAGTTTCTGATACAGAGGTGTTTGATGGTCAACTGGTCAATGTGACCGTTGTCGCAAAAAACGTGGGGTGGGCAACGGAAACCTTCAACGTCACCGCATATTACAATGCTGAAAAGATTGGCGAACAGACGGCAGAGAACTTGCCCCCTGGAAATCAAACAGAACTCACCTTCATGTGGAATACCACAGACGTACCATCCACAACTTACACCATATCAGCTGAGGCTGACACTGTTCCCGGTGAAGTGTACAATGCCAACAACGGATTCGTAGACGGTGATGTAACAGTGCATCGCCTCCACATCTTGTGGACACCAACATGCCCACACCCCTTTGTTCCTTCATCAGTTCCAAGGGACGGAGAACCAGTAAACGTGACAGCAGACATACAGTTCAATGGAAGCATACCCGCCAAAGCCCTGTTCTTCTATCGAGCTGCTGGTGGTGAATGGTGGAACACCACCATGGTCTATAACGACACAAACGGTCTCTGGACCACAACAATCCCGGGACAAAGAGGAAATGTTACGGTCGCATTCTATATTGAAACCTATAAAGGAGGAGACATAGTCACGACACCAACCTATGTTTTTCAGGTGCAAGATCTCTTTGATAGTGACGTGAATGGAGACGGCAAAGTCCGTATCGACGACATACTCATGGTAGCTTTGGAATTCGGATTAGGATGAAATGAGATATCACTCCCATTTCATTTTCTTAGCGATACTCTCCATTTGATCTACCCAAATGCGCATGCACGGCAATTTCTCAGCCCTGGGGTATGCGACACCCTTTTATTGCGCTCCTGTTTCGTCTTTGGGGAAGGCGCTTGATGATTATGCAGAAAAGAAGACTCGGAAGAACAGGACTGCAGGTATCAGTCATCGGTTTTGGAGGCATACCCATAATCGCACTCTCGAGGGATGAGGCAGAGAAGGTTGTAAGACACGCGTACGAAAGAGGGATCAATTACTTCGACACGGCAAGAGCCTATGGAGATAGTGAAGAAAAGATGGGAGCTGCCTTGAATGCAGTTAGGGACGAAGTAATTATAGCAACCAAAACTCACCAGAGAACCAAAGAGGATGCTGCCAGAGCTGGGCTCAAGCAAAGCCTCAGAAACCTGCAGACTGATCGAATAGACCTTGTTCAACTCCACGGCATCGATAGCGAAGAAGTACTTCAGAAGGCAATGGGTCCTGAAGGAGCTCTAAGGGCTCTTGAGGAAGCCAAGACTCAGGAAAGGATTGACTACATAGGGATCAGCGGTCATAATCCCTACGTTCTGGGAAAGGCTATAAAAACGGGAAAGTTTGACGCTATACTTGTGCCTTTGAATGTCATTGATAGAAGAGCTACTGAGGAGTTATTTTCTCTTGCTAATGAAGCAGATGTCGGCGTCGTTATCATGAAGGCAATGGGAGGATGTGGGGCTCCGTTGCAGTATCCTCAGTGGGGGGCCCGATTCTTGGGCAAACCTGAACAGGACTGGCCAGACTCATCCGAGTTCGTTGCTCATTTCGGGAAAGATGGAATTGAAAGGGCAAAGCGTTCACTAAGGTTTGTACTGGCCCATGACATAGACACAGTCATACCTGGACCACGTTCAATAGAAGAAGTAGATCACATCATCAAGGTTGCAGAAGATTTCCATGGCCTGTCCAACGAAGAAAAGACAGCCTACAAATTCGAGCAACTCCCACCGGAACCGTTCTGCCGAAAATGTGGACTATGCATGCCATGTCCGGACGGCGTCGAAATACCGACGATCCTAAGGTGGGATATCTACTATCGCTTCTACAACATAAAAAAATGGACGAGAGACCAATATCCAAAGATACGTACGAGGGTAAACAGCTGTACCGAATGTGGGAACTGCGAGGAAAAGTGTCCGTACAGCCTCCCAGTGATTAGAATGCTTAAGGAAGCAAAAAAGAGATTAGAATAGACCTCTGACGCGCGTACCACCCTTAGATTGTAGACCACAATTCCAGCTTCTTTCGAAAACTGGACAAAATCCTTTCCAGTATTCACATTTGACGAATCGAATAGACTTTCTTACTCGTTATCATTCCGTATTACGTCGCTTTAGCTGCAGAATTTCTAGTTTGCATCCTACCTTTCTGAGACACTCATTCCTGGCTTTAACATCTTTGCGCGCGCAGCGTGTGTTCTCACTTGTGCTTTCTCAAGTGCTCTTCAAGAAGCTCGGGATAGCTTTGACAAGTTTTGCCACAGACGTTACACTTCAATGATTCGATGACGAATGTGTTTCCGTCAGGGTCAATGAGTTTTGCGTCTCGGACACCCCAAGGTTGATCTTTTGGCTCGGTCACAAATTTGACCCCTTTATCCCTAAGATTCTGATAGGCTTTATCCACGTCATCAACAAGCAGACAGATCTCAGTTTTTGATTTTGGCTCTAAGCCAAATGACACGCCAACGATGTCAAAAATCGCATAAGTAGGCCATTCACCCATCTTCCTAAGACCAAGAATACTTTGAAAGAAAGACACAGACTTCGTGAGATCTGACACGCCAATGGTAATATGCGCTATCCTTTTGATGTAACTACTTGTATTCACCATTATTTCTCCTGTCATTACGTATATTACATCATCAAAATATTATTACTTTTACGTGCACACCTCAAGATGCGAGTAAAGGAGACAACTGACAAGCTGAGTTATTCATATCGAACTAAGGTTGAACACACTTGGTGGAAAACTATAACTAACTACATATGCGCACAGAAGCTATTAACAGATCATTCGGACGCCACTTAGCACGCCATCGGCTGTATTCCCTTGAGCATCAAATGAAACATGTATACGAGCAAGAAAAAATTTCACAGGGCATGCGCCCACAGATATATCTTTGAGCATTGAAAGGTTTGAGAAAAAGTTTTTATTAAATTCATCACTTCTTTTGATGGGATTAGGTTGAGGTTACCTCTGATTCTTACCTTACTGGTAGCAGCAATTTTGATTCTGGCGGCATTTATCTACTATTACAACAACTATTCTGACATTGAATATCTTTTCCTTCAAGATCAAGAGTTTGAAACTGATACAAGTGCCTCAACTAGGAAATGGTTACCTCTTAACAGGACACCTCAACAGGATAGTTTTTCGATTGTGGATTCTGGGATTGCTTGGTTACGCTACTATGGACAAAGCGCCTCTGTTTGGGGCACGTCATCTCTGTTACAGGGAGAACTCCCTCATAATTGGCAAAATCATAGTTCATTGATAGGAGGCAAGACCCTGTCATCTGCCAAAGAAGTTGAGGGCATCAGATTCGATAGGTTAAATCTGCCAAGAAACGGAAGCTATCTCATGCATGCAAGAGCAAGGATAATCAACCGAACACTTCTGGCTGACCTCAGTAACATGTCGGAAGCTCCAAAAGCGAACGTTGGTATAGCTCTGTACTGTAGCTATACCGTTGACGGAAAGGAAAGCAACTACTCTAACCCAGATACATCGATAACAACGGCTCTTCATTTAGATATTTTCTTTTCAAGTTTCTCCTGGGAAGCCACAACCTTTGTAGAGGAATACAGCCGACATCTTACAGAAGGAACTCCACCTTGGGACAGCGATTTCCATATTGCCCTCACTCCATACACACAGATTACAAATGTAGGCAGCTGGGCAGTTCTAGCAATAGACATGAATTGGGCTCTCTCAGAGGCTTTCTCAATCTTTTCTGAAAATGGATATGATGTAGACAGCATTACTGTCAGAGGAGTCCAAGTCTATGTGGAGAGCATAGGTTGTCTAATAGAGGCACAGATAGATTATGTCAGACTAGAAGTTTTAGAAGACTAGTTATTACTGAGAGAGTAAATGAAGCAGCAGAAAATTGCCTTTATCCTTCCGAAGGCGAGAAACCCAAACTGGAGAACAGAACGCAAACCAATGTATCAAGAAGATTTCTTGGACTCAATGAGTTCAGAATAAAGCTGAATGGTTCGTTTTGCAGCAACATCCCAACTAAATGTATCAAGAACCCGCTTTCTACCCTTCTGACCAAACTGTATCTTCCTATTATAATTCTCCAAGGCACTAGTGATACCCCAAGCGATATCTCCAGGATCACTCGGATTAATATGGAACCCACATTGATCCGGCCCACTCGGAACCACAACCTCCCTCATCCCACTAACACCAGTAGCCCCAACCACAACAGGCTTCTCCATACTCATCGCCTCCAAAGAAACAATTCCAAAAGGCTCATACAAACTCGGAAAAACCGCCACATCACAACTAGCATAATGAGCAATTCGTTCTTCCTCAGGCACAAATTCAAAACGAAACTTCACAACGTCTTGGAGTTTCAGTTTATTGACCAAGGCTTCCAGATAGTCCCGCATATCACCCAAACCCACAACCACAAGCTTAGCATTAGGAATCTTCTTCAAAACTTCCGGCATCGCCATAACTAACTTATCCACACCTTTCACCCAAACCAATCTACCAATAAAAAGTGTCATTAAATCATTCTCATTGAGACCATACCCGTGTCTCAATTCAGCCTTCTTCTCTTCACCCACCTGTTCGGGGCTGTACTTTTGAGGATCAACGCCATTATAACACACTTTAACCTTATCGCCAGGAAAACCTAACTCGATCAATTCATCTCTCATCGCATGAGAAACTGTAATCACCCTATCCGCCATCTGCCCGCCTCGTTGCTCAATATTACTCACCACATCAGATCCCTTACCAGATGTTCGCCCCTTCTCTGTAGAATGCACATGAAAAACAAGAGGCAACCCCAGTTCTCTTTTGATGGCAACGCCACCAATCACAGAAAGCCAGTCATGAGCAACAACCAAGTCATAATCAAAATCTTCCTGACGAACAAGCTCATTAACCAGTTTAGCCGCACTCAAATAATTATAAACAAGAATCTTCGAGAAAAGCTGGATACCACGCCCCCATTTTTTCACATCTTCCGCTATTACGTCAGGCAAAGAATCAGATACATCAATGTGAGCAGGTCGATGAATCTCAACCCCTCGCCACAACTCCCTTGTTGGCAGAGTCCCAGCATCATCATTCATCGTGAAGACAGACACATCATGATCTAACAAAACAAACTTTCTAGTAATCTCAGCCGCATAGGTCCCCAAGCCACCAACTATCTTAGGAGGATACTCGTAAACCAACACTGCAATCTTCATCTTTATCCACTCCGAAAGGACAATGTATCGCTTACATGCTCATGAAAGGCATAAACCGTATGAAGACAACTTCTATTTGAGGTTTATTTTTCGTCTGGTACTAATGGGGTGTGCGACAGCCTCCATAAAGGAACAAAGTCAAACCTTTACAAATCTGTCCTTTAGTTTCTCCAAGACTTTGGACAAGGTTGTGTACTCCATAGCCTCTGCAGGAAGACGTGCAGGCTCGAATTCACCCATTCGACGCAAAACAGCCGCGTGTTCCACAGCTTCTCGGCGAGCCAAATCAAAGGCTGGATCATCAAATAGGTCACCTATCAAAGGTTTCCCATCATCGTCGCTAGCAATCATACCATGGGATACTTGAAACCCTAGTGCCACGAGCCTAGGAGGACCGTCAAAAACCGTGCATCGACTATTCTTTAGTCCCACGGGCATTAGTGGCCCCCAATGACTACCACGCATCCACCCCTCAACAAAATAGCTATGCAGAAAGGGCGCCAAAACTTCTCCAACTGCTGGCAAACCATGTTGAGCCCGCACAAGACATACTGGATCATCTTTTCCGACATATTTTCCGGCAATCAGTGAGAGTCGTGTCGTGCTGGTTGTTGCACATAAAAGAGAGTCTTTAGCTCTCCACACACGAGAAATCGTATAACGTTCAGGTGACCCAATCAAGGCAATTAACTCATACATCTCTTCTGGACACTTCATAACGATCTTCTGATTTTCCTTAATATCCAGAACCTCGAATTTGAAGCCGCCAACCATGTTTGGATCAATAATAAGCCCTGCGGTGTTAAAGGGGTCAGCGAATATGCGGAACAATGGATAATTGAAGGCGCCACCTGACGCTTTATCTCCAGCAAAAACCAAAAGCGGATCTGAACTTCGTTCTTCAATCTCCATTTCAGCCACACCAGGACCCATCCCCTTGACATTCCCGCTGAAAGCTGTTTTTAGCAGGTCTTGACCTGCGCCATATAGCTTTAACTGTACTGCCTTTTTTGCGGCTTCCTGAAAGGTATCCCAAGCAAGTTTATGAATCTCTGGGTTATCTTCCCCTTCCTTGTGGACCATAAGGAGTTCAAGGTCATCGCCGGCATGGAACACATAATAACTATTTATGATACCGCCTTTTTGTGCTTCTTTAAGATGTTTTTCTCCGATGTCTAGTAGAGGTTTTGGAACCACATGGTGTCCAGCTAATGATCCGATATCGCATTTGATTAGAGACACGGTAGTTTTAGACATAATCTTCACCTCAGATTTCCAGTCTTTGGTGTAGTTTCATAAGCAACCTCTTAAAAGCCTTATGTGTAAAATCATAAATTTACCGTCAACACTTTAGCTTTTGTTTCAAAGTAGACGTGAGGCATCATATGGAAAAACTAACAGTAGTATCTGCCAAAATACCTGAAAAAGTGTATAAAGAACTACTTCTTCGTATTCCAGAAGGAGAGCGAAGTAATTTCATCCGAAAAGCGATTATAGAGAAACTTCAAAGAACCCCCCGCCCCGATAAGATTTTTGAGTTAGAGCAGAAGATTGCAGACTTGGAGGATGATATCTCAAAGATTAGGAAATCATTAGCAGAACTGGAAATACTCACCTACGAAAAAGGCAAAATAAACCCACATGTTTTCTGCATCGACGAAATTGACCATAACATCATAGATTATCTACTTCACTATAAAGGCTCCACTACCACAGAGATCGCAAAATCCACTGGAACCAACCGATGGATGATCCTGAATAGACTAAGAAAAATTGAGAAACGTTCAAGAAAACAGCTCGGAAAAGCCATCGTAGAATATTATGGCGGACAACGCTCAGGAAAAAAGAAAGCATGGTGGATAAACCAAGAACTCATCGAAACATAACACACGAATTCAAATCTGCATCCGCATAATTTGATGGTGAGGGGCCGCGGGCGCCACTCCGCGCTCGTACGATTTCTAACCCATTTGTCAACCTGATGAACCCTTTTCTTTTCAATTGTAGACAGGCAATCTGCAATGTTGTCTGTCAAGCTTAGTATTGCTACACCATCAACTTCATTAGGTGTTACTCAGCTAGCCGTTCTCTTACTTCCTTTCAGCTATAACGTGCCTTTATAGTAAATTGCTGTTGGGCATCCGACACATTTCCGTGCCCTGTATCTATTGCAAGGTCGGCAATCAACATTGCACGGTGTCGTTGTTCTATCTTTATGTGCTAGATGCTCCCGTATAAGTAAAAAAGGCGAGTAAAGGATATTACTGATGGGATAGAATTCAGAGCGGCGTATCCCTGCGCTGCTTCTTATTGAACATTTTTCCACCGATATGCTTTCTAACGTGTCTTGGTCTTCTGCAACCACCAAGGCAATTAAATTGTATCCCCCTAAAGTTGTAAAAATGTTCACTACACGAGGGCAATTTTCGAAGCGGTTAAGAAGATTCTCTAAGGCTTCAGAGCTCTCAATTTCAATTAATACAACTGCTGCTTGCAGGTCTAATTTTTTGACGTTAAGAAGCGATGAAACCTTAAGGACACCTTTTTCCAAGAGCCTATCCACTCTTTTCTTCACTCCCATGCTTGAAAAGCCAACAATTTTTGATAGTTCTTCGAAGGTTGTCCTTCCGTTTTGTTGAAGCTGTGAAATTAGTTTTCGATTGACTTCATCCAAATTGTACACCTTGTTTATTTTCTAAACATAACGTATTAATATGGTTTCCATATTAAACATTTCCTCGAAACCAGCATGATCTAAGGATCACATCTACAACTATAGGGGAGAAGACTTTGAATGAACAATCTGGCAGAGAATGTGATTTGAGTTCAAAGCCAGACGAGAGCACTGTCCCTAGAAAATATGCTTACGAAGAAGAAGAAGAACAGAAACGCAAAGTCAGAATGAGCAAAATCAAGCATAAGATAGCTGTGATCAGCGGCAAGGGTGGAGTGGGCAAGAGCACCGTGACAGTGAACTTGGCGATGGCATTTGCCATGCACGGTTACACTAATCTCGTGGGTATTTTGGATGCGGACATAACAGGTCCATGCGTGCCGAAAATCATTGGTTTACATGGACAGAGGCTGCAAGTTGGGCCTGCAGGCGTGTTTCCAGCAATTGGATCTTTAGGAATCAAAGTGGTGTCCATGGACTTTCTGCTTCCAAGGGACGACTCACCGGTCATCTGGCGTGGTCCATTAAAGATGAGGGCAATTAGCCAATTCCTGTCAGACATTGTTTGGGGAGAACTTGAATATCTTTTCATAGATCTTCCTCCTGGAACAGGTGATGAGCCATTGAGCATTATGCAACTTATCCCTGAAATGGATGGCGTGGTGATAGTTACGATACCTTCAGAGGTTTCGCAAATAGTAGTTAAGAAGGCTGTTACATTTGCCAGGCAACTAAACGTTCCTGTCATCGGTATCATCGAGAATATGAGTGGCTTCATCTGCCCAAAATGCGGGGAGGAGGTCAACATCTTCAAAATGGGGGGAGGAAAGAAGATCGCTGAAGAGTTGTCCATACCTTTTCTTGGAAGCATACCGATAGACCCTGAGATTTGTCGTGACTCTGACAAAGGCATGCCTTTCATAATTGAACACAAGAATTCTCCAGCGACAAAAGCGTTCATGGAAATCGTCAGAAAAATTGAGGATTTCTTGAAGCATACAAAGCAACGGGAGACACCACCTGAGAAGCACATACTTGAAACTAAGGAGGTGATTGAATGAAAGTATGTGTAACTGCTGTTTCAGGCAGCTTAGAGGCTCAAATAGACCCAAGGTTTGGCAGGTGCCCATACTTCGTGATTGTTGATTCCGAGACCATGGAATTCGAGGCAGTCTCAAACAGTGCTTCCGGTTCGATGAGTGGAGCTGGAATTCAAGCGGCTCAGATGGTAGCAAGCAAAGGAACTAAAGTGTTAATCACTGGAAACGTCGGGCCAAACGCATTCCAAGCATTGTCAGCAGCTGGGATAAAAGTTGTGACAGGTGCTTTTGGAAACGTGAGAGAAGCTATTGAAAAATACAAGAGAGGAGAACTGAAGGAAACCGGTTCACCTACTGTTCGAGGGCATTTCGGAAAGGGTAGAGGACGCGGTGGGAGACGATCATAATTAATCACTGCGCGTGCAAAGGAGTGTAATAAAATGAAATTCAAATGTCATGATTGCAATAAAGAATGGGCCATTCCAAAGGAAAAACTTGTCTACATAAGCAACTGGCCAGATACGTGCCCAAATTGTGAAAGTGCAAATATCGACCATGGAATGGTGGAAAAAACGATAACATCTTCTGGTGCTCAGAAAAATGTAAACGATGAAGAACTTGAAGAGATAAAACGCCAGAAACTTGAGAGAATGATTCAAGGTGTTAAAAAGGGAGGAGGTGTTAGAATGAAAGCCAGAATCGTGGTTCCAGTGCTAGATGAAAGCGGCTTAAACGCAAGGTTATCGGAACATTTTGGAAGGGCGCCCTACTTTGCTGTTGTTGACTTGGACGAAAATGCCCGCATCTCAAGCCAACGAGCAGTACCCAACACAAGTGAACATTTTGGGGGCACAGGACTGCCACCTGACCGCATCCTGCAACTTCGTCCGAACGCGCTTATCACTTATGGAATGGGGCCGAGAGCTTTAGCAATCTTTCAAAACGCCAGAGTACCAGTGTTGAGAGCCAACGCAAACACGGTCAAAGACGTAATCGCGGCATACAACAACGATGCACTAGAAGAATTAACAGAAGATTGCCATCACGCACACCACCAATAAACAAATCGTGGGCGCATTTTTAAGGGGAAATTAAGTGTCAAATTTGCCGAAAGGGGAGTTTGAGCTATTGAAGGATGTTGGTTATTCAGTGGAGGTTATCGAACTCTATATGAATAAGGTTAACGTTGGCATGGTGAGGAATCCAGACACTGATCTGGCTTATACGGGCCCTTGTGGAGACACCATGAAAATTTACTTAAAAATCAATAATGATGCTGTCGTAGAAGACGCCAAGTTTCAATACTTAGGTTGTCCAGGAGTAGCTTCATCGGGTTCTGCGATGACTAGAATCGTAAAAGGGAAGACGCTTGAAGAGGCAAAGAGGATAACCGAACACGACATATTACAGGAGCTGGGAGGGCTGCCCAAGTCAAAACTTCACTGCCTTAAACTCGCCGTCACAACGTTGAAAAAGGCAATCGCAAAGTATGAGAACCGGAAAGGAAGACCCTCGTAACTTTAACTTTGCGGTTTAAACATAATTTCATGGAAACCATCCAGATAATGGAATGGTCACGTCAAATACTAACATGTATACATCTCTAAAGAGGCCACATGAATGATTTTGTCAATCGCCAGCGGAAAGGGAGGAACCGGAAAGACGACGGTTGCAGTAAATATGGCCCTGTCTCTTAAAGATGTCCAACTCTTAGATTGTGATGTGGAGGAACCTAATGTACACCTACTTTTACCCCATGAGACAAATGAAGAAAAACCGGTTTATGTTTCGACCCCCCAGGTTAATGAAGAACTATGTGACCATTGCGGGAAATGTTCCGAATTTTGCGAGTTTAACGCCCTCTTTGTGACTCCTGAAAAGGTTCTGTTCTTCCCTGAGCTTTGTCACAGTTGTGGAGGTTGCCTTCTTGTGTGCCCAAAAAATGCGATTACTGAGAAAAATGTGCAAATCGGTGTGGTCAAGAAGGGAGCGGCAGAGGGTATGGAATTAGTTTACGGCGAACTCAACGTAGGTGAACCTATGTCGATTCCTGTGATAAGGGAGGTTAAGAAGCAAATCAGGAGCAACAAGACCGTGATAATAGATTCGCCGCCCGGAGCCTCATGTCCCGTAATAGAATCAGTACATGGAAGTGATTATTGCCTCCTCGTATCTGAACCCACACCCTTCGGTCTCCATGACCTAAGAATAATGGTTAAAATTTTGGAGGCACTCGGCATTCCCTTTGGTGTTGTTATAAATCGTGCAGGAATTGGTGACAGAAAAATCTATGATTTTTGTGAAGAGAAAGGCGTTCCGATTCTGTTCGAAATTCCCTTCCAAAGAGAAATTGCAGAGCTTTATTCCCGTGGAATTCCATTCGTTGTGGATATGCCCGAATGGAAGAGGACGTTTCAGTTACTCATGGACGACATAAAGGGGTGTATGGAAAGTTGAAGCAGATTACTGTACTGAGCGGAAAGGGAGGCACAGGAAAAACCATTATCACCGCCTCCTTTGCGGTGTTAGCCCACGACGTCATGATTGGTGACTGCGATGTGGACGCCCCTAACCTTCATATGCTCCTACACCCGCAGATAATGAAGACGCAGGAGTTTAAGGGACCTAAGCTAGCTGTGATAGACAGAACCAAGTGCACAGAGTGCGGGCTATGCCAAAACTCTTGCAGATTCGACGCAATAAACGGCAGTCTTCAAATAGACCCCTTCTCATGTGAGGGGTGCAGCGTATGCGTTGTTGTATGTCCAGAGGAAGCGATTAGCCTTCAGGAGAGAATCTCCGGATACGCGTTCATCTCAAAAACTAAGTATGGCCCTATGTCCCATGCAAGACTAGACCCTGGCGAAGCAAATTCAGGTAAGCTTGTCACCTTGGTGAGACACAACGCTAGGCAGACAGCTGAGGAAGAAAACCATAATCTGATCCTGATCGACGGTCCACCCGGCATCAGTTGTCCAGTAATCGCTTCTGTGACTGGAGTGGACGCTGGACTTGTGGTTACAGAACCAACCCTGTCGGGAATCCACGATCTCCGCAGGGCTCTGGAGTTACTCAACCATTTTAACGTACTGCCACTAGTCTGCGTGAACAAGTATGACATAAACAGAGAAAACACGGAAAGAATAGTGAAGTTCTGTGAGAAGAACAAAGTAGAAGTTGCTGGAAAAATTCCTTTTGACCCCATAGTAACTGAAGCTATGGTCGCTGGGAAAACCATTGTTGAACATTCTCCAGAAAACATGGTTTCGCGGGAGATAGAGACTACGTGGAAGAGAGTGCTCTCAGCCTTGGTTAGGGAATGAATCAATTTGTCCACGGTTTATGGGCCTGTTCCTTCTTGGCGTCTGAGACGATCACTTGGAATAGACGTTCTGTTGCCACCTAAGAAGTGCACCTTCAACTGCGTCTATTGCCAACTCGGAAAAACGAGGATGCATGTCTCTGGTCCAGAGATGTTGAGTGAACCTCTTGTTGACGCTAATAGAGTGGCAGGTGATTTAGACGGAGTTCTGAAGCGTCTAGACTTGGATAGTGTAGAGATAGTCACATTTTCTGGAACCGGAGAGCCCACTCTAAATTTGGGGCTTGGCAAAATAGCGAAGGAAGTTAAGAGAAGAGTAAGCAGTGTTCCTTTAGCCATCCTTGCAAATTCATCACTATTTCATAGAAGAGAGATTAGAAAAAATCTTTCTTGGTTCGATTTGATTGTGGCAAAACTGGACGCTGGTGACGAAGAGACATTTCGCTTGATCAACAGGCCAGCAGATAAGAAGATAGACGTAGAAACCATTGGAGACTCCATCAAGGAGTTAAAAAAAAACGGTTAGGGGCACCGTGGCTCTAGAGGTGATGTTGCTGTACTCAAAGAGCAGACACATTTCAAACGTTGAAGGTAACTCCTTCAGAAACTTGCTCAATACAATAGTGGAGATAGGCCCTGACCAAGTCCAGCTGAAAGTTCCCTTCAGGCCTCCATCCGAGAGCTATGTCAAACCACCGCGTCAACGAAAAATAGAGTTTGTTGCTAATGAACTCTCGAAGGTATTAGGTGAAGACAAGCTATTGGTTTACGGCTTACACGACAGCCGAGGAAGAAGTGTAACATGGTTTTGCCATGAAAATTTGGAAGAAGAGCTTGATGAGTTGCTGAAAAGGAGACCATGTTGTGTCGACGATGTATCAGCGTCTTTAGGAATAACTCCCTTGGTGGCTCGCAGCCTCCTTAAGAAATTGAGTGAAACGTGTCTTGTAACTGCAGAAACATCAAAAGGCGAAAGATACTACTTCTACAAAAGCGCAGCGAGAGAAAGGAGTTGTTTAAATGAGTGCCAAAGGTGAAGTAAAATTTATTGGACTAGTGGAAAGTTCAGGTGAACTGTCAAGGATAAAGATCTTTCGTGAGTTTTGTATAGGACTAGAAGGGCTTAACAACTTCTCGCATATCATTGTGCTCTACTGGTTCCATTTAAGAGATAACGATGAGGAAAGGTACATCCTAAAGGTTATTCCAAGGAGACATCCGGGTGCACCACAAGTAGGTGTTTTCGCTTCCAGAAGTCCAAGTCGACCCAATCCAATTGGACTATGTGTTGTAAAACTGATAAAGATCGAAGAGTGCACAGTGACTGTGAAGGGACTAGACGCATTAGAAGGCTCTGCTATAATAGATGTTAAACCATACATTCCACGAGCAGACGTAATTCTTGAAGCCCAAGTTCCAGAGTGGGCATCGCGTGGACCCCCAACTTAATTGAAGTGAAGCAAATGATCGTGTACAGATTTGAAGGTAAAGAGCCGAGAATTGGTGAAGGAACCTATGTGAGCCAAAGCGCAGAGGTCATTGGTGAGGTCACGATTGGAGAACAATGCTACATAGGACCAGGCGCAAAAATAAGAGGTGACTACAGAAGCATTCTGATAGGAGACAAAACGAGCATAGAAGAAAACTGTGTTCTTCACGCTAGACCTAATGAAACGTGCGAAGTTGGCAACATGGTAACCGTAGGCCACGGTTCAATCCTGCATAACTGCACAGTAAAAGATTATGCGGTTATAGGCATGGGCGCAATCGTCAGCGATCACGCGGTTGTTGGTGTTTGGTCAGTCGTGGGCGAAGGATGTGTCGTGAGGAACAAGCAGGTCATAGAAGACCATAAAATAGTTGTTGGTGTGCCGGCGAAAATTGTGGGTGAAGTGTCAGAGGACTATCAGAGGTTATGGACGAGTTACAAAAGCTTGTACGCTAAACTTGCGTTGAAATATCCTGAGACACTAGAAGAGGTGTGTGTATGCAATGGTAAAAGAGATTGTGTATAGGAGGTGAGAAATAATGTTTGATACACGAGAAAAATGTGTCGATTGTCTAGTAGATTTCACCGTCTTCTGGGGCGATGTAGATATGAAAACAGGGAAACGGACATACTATGGAACGTCAGAACCCGCGGTTTTTTGCGAGGACGGTAAATGGCGTTGTAGAAAGTGCAGGAAGCTACAGCTGGGAATGAATGCATCCAAAGAAAAATCTTAACGCTTGGTGACTAATGTGGGCGCGAAGAAATAGTGCGGCGGATAGGATTCATCCTATGCCTACTACGCGCGCAAGGTAACAGCGAAAGTAAATCTTGCTTGCGGATAACATTCTCATCTTGTCCTTTCCTCTTGTCGATACTATCACATAAGAAGAAAAGAGCATTATGTGTGGAATGAATTAGCTTCCCCTTGTCATCCTGCTCCCGCATTTGGGGCAGGATTGTTGGTAGCATGGACTACCTATCACATGAGATGTGCTATACCTGCAGCGTGGGCACACACAGGATCCTCCAGGTCCTGCCGCAAATCCGCCCATCCTCCCACTACCCCTACCTCCACCATGTCTCCCGCCTCTGTGGCCGCTACTGCTGCCTCTCGATGTATAGAGCCATCCTGTGCTACGTTGCCCAAGCGCAGTTTGTGCAAATTGGGGTTCTTCTAAATAGTTCATTCTGAATCACCTTTCGGTGGAGTCTACTATTTCTCGATTTTACTCAGGGCTTCTGTGACAGAGTTCTCAACATCGGTACCTGGTTTAGCTGTGGTTGTAGTTATATTATGTTGTTCGAGTAGTGCTGATGCGCCTGGACCAAGTTCAGCAGCTAGCACCATGTTAACATCTGCGTCTATCAGCATTTTGACGACTATGGGGCCGGCACCGTGCTTGTAGGATACCGCAGGGTTCTTGAGTGTCTTCACGTTCTTTATCACGCCTTTCTCGACTTCTACAATTGTGAAAGTGTTTGCTCTGCCGAAAACATCAGAGACAACGTCTTCCAAGCCGCTTTTCCCCTTTGTAGGAATGGCAATTCTAAGCCTTCTTAAACTCATATGCATCAACTCCTAATTGCCTTACGTAATTTAAATGTGAAATTGGGGGTCATTAGGAAACTCTCTGGTATTTGGGTCCATGTATTCGGTTTCATGGTTTCTGTGGTTGTCCTTTTCCTTGAAGTTTCGTCTTTAACTCGTTGATTCTAGTTTCAACTTCATTCATTTCTTTTTCGAGATCAGCTTTTTCTGCTTCTAACTCTTTTCTGTATTCTTCTATTGCCGTTAATTCCTGCTCTGCAGATTGTGGCGGAGCTCTAAGCGGAATCATCGGTGTTGGATAGGCGTAGGGTTGCGGGTGATAAGTGTATGGATACTGCGACCCGTAACCACCCCACCGTCGACCCCGTCCTCTACCAAATCCTCTACCATAGCCTCTGCCGAGTCCAGGTATGGAATTCATGAATCCGGGGACTGGGTAACCTGCACAGTAGCCAGCTGCCCTCCCAGTTCTAGGTCCTAGACCCCAGGGTCCTGTTCTGTCTCCTCTTGGCATTTGTTGGTTCACCTCCATTTTTGTGATTATGCACACTTATGTATTATGGGATAATGCACGGAAATATATAAAAGTTACGGTGGACATACTAGAAATGATTGAAGATGGGGTGGCGACGTAGACGTAGACGCGGAAAAAGAGGGAGATTCCCAAAGCCAATCAGTATAGAAAAGGTTCCAACCGTAGACAGATTCAGTCCTACGCCTCAAGGGAACCCAGAACCTATCTATATCGAGCCAGCCGAACTTGAAGCCTTTAGACTAGTAGATCTAGAAGGGCTCTCTCAAGAGGAGACTGGAGAAAGGATGGGTGTCTCCAGAGGAACCATCTGGAGGTTCATACAAAGTGCGAGAAAGAAGACCGCTCAAGCCCTCACAGAAGGAAGACCGCTATGCATTATCCCATCTGTTTCCCAACGTAATGATTCATCCCAATAGCAAAAGATTGCAGTCAGGAAATCGAAATCGATGGTGCGCGCATAGATGCACAAGGATAGGGTTGTAATCATGTTCACTTCATCCTTTTCCTAATCAATCTTGATAGAAGTGTGGGATCTGGAATTCTCATCTCCTTCCATCCTTTCTCTTCAAGAATTTGAAGGATTTCATCTTTCATTGTGATGGGTAGGTCGGCCTTGTTTCGGACGAAAAGATGGACGTCATCTGGCATTACACCATAGAGACGCTTATGCAAGTCAATGTAATGGGTGAGTTTTATAGCACGCCCCTTGGTGGTGTCGTTGGGTCTCATACAGAGCTTTGCAATCATCACTATGGCTTCCTCTTTGGTCTCAGCAGTGGTAAAAAGGTGCTCAGGAGCCGGGCCTACATAGACTCTGTCACCGGTTCTAGCGTCGTAAACATACCAATCTTCTTTCTTGTCCTTTCTTCCGAGTAACATACGCCTGTACTTCGATCCGTGTGGGCCAACAATCACTGGAACACCAAGTCTCCAAAAACCAGAGGCTATTGAGGCAGCTTTCTGAGACATAGCGCCCCAAGCGAGTCCCACAGCTCCCACTCGATTAAGGATGTAGTCTGCTATCTCTTCGTAATTACCACGCAGTTTTCTCTTGGCGAAGATGCTTGCAATTTTGATGGCTGCTCCAGCGATGTGGGGGTTTGACACACATGAACCTACGTTGAGGATCCCCCCAGCATCAAAGGCACCTGGATATTTTTCGTAGAGGGTTTTTCCTTCTTCATCCTTCACTGTGGCTATGGACATAGCTGCACATCCTGAGGTGACAACGATAAACCTGCGTTTGGCAAACTCTTCAGCTATCTCTGCAACTTCCTTTCCGCTGTGGGGGTAATTGGCACATCCTACAATGGCTACTACTCCAGGAATCTCCCCAAGTACTATAGGTCCTCCAACTTCCCTTATCTCTACGTCTTGGATGGCGCCTCTTCCAACTCGCATCTTAAACTTCTCTTCCCACAACTTCTCTTCTCCGGCTTTCACCATGAAGCTGTGGAGGGGGAAGTCGTTGGGGCAAGCGCTATCACATCGGGCGCAACCTATGCAACTCTCTAGGATTTCAGCCAACGGGTTGAGGTCCCCCTTTGCCGCTGCCTTGATGGCTTCTGGGATGGGTTGGTTGTTTGGACAGGCTCGCAAGCATTCGTTGCATTGGTTGCATTCCCTGGCAGCTGCGATGATCTCTTCTATTTCTGGGATATTCTTGAATTTCTTTCTCTTTGGTGCAACAGTCATTACAGTCTCAACGGCAACTTCTCCAACCTTGTTGGGATCCAAAATGAGCACTCCTGGGATTTTCTTCTCCACCAGATCTGATACTACATCTTTTGATGGGCTTTTGGTTCTATTTTCAAGTCCAAGGCAGTTTTTCGGACTTGAAGCGATTATGGGTGCCTTGACTTTTTGGGCCTCAACCAACGCATCTGCCCGGATACATTGTTCATCCACTACAACCAGGTCGGCGAGTCCACTCCTGATGTAACGCAATTGCCAAGATATGGGACCGACAATTTTAGCCATGGAGCTGTATCTTGTAATGTCGTGGGCAGTGCAGCATATACCCACGACCTCGACTTTCCCTAACAGCCCTTTATCTGTTAGATAGTCAATTATTCCTATAGAAGACGGTACATTGTGGCCAATGACCAGAATTGTGGGTTTAGAGGTGTCAGCTATGCCGAAACCCAAGTCAGTCAAGGGTGCCTCAGGATCAGCTTTTGGAAAACCAAGGACTGAAATCTGCGCCAAATCTGCGATTTCCATGCCAACTTGATCTACCATTCCTGCATGAAGAACCTTGGATTCAAAATCTAGGTTGCTTCCCTCCTGCCCGGTGTGAGCGGCTGAGAGAAGATGAGTAACCTGCTCCTCACAATAGTCCAAAGCATCCTTCACGTCTTTGAGTGTTATTGGTCTAATGCCACAGACTAGACGAGTTACCGGAGCTTCTATATCGATGTTCAAGCCTCCAACATTAAGAGACCTGTTTCGTCCGTATTTTTCTATTAAGTGTTCAACTAGATGGCGAGCATGTGCAATATGGGTAGCGGCTCCAATGCAACAAGCGAGAAGAACTATACGAGACTGCTGAGCTGCCATATTCAGCCCACAGGCGCCTCGCTTGTCTCCTGTTAGGTCGCACTTTCCGAAGGTGCAGAGGCAGCAGACATCGCAGAAGGGAAGATAGAAAGGCTTGTACCGCTGTAAGAGTTTGAAGTCCCATTCCCTTAGATCAGTTACAGATGGAAACGGAGTCGGGCCAACTGGCTCAGTCCAAGTCTCATCGAAAATTCTCCCAATTGACACTTCAAGATTCTTCAAGACGGCAATATCTGTTTTCAATTCTCCTACTTTTACATGAGCTGCTCTTCTAGCCAACTTATTCACCTACTGTACGCGGAGAAAAACGTTTAGTATACAAACCTTATTAAATACGTTATGTTTAGAAAATAAACAAGGTGAACGATTTGGATGAGGTTGATCGAAAGATAATCTCACAGCTTCAACAAAACGGACGGACAACCTTCGAAGAACTATCATCGCGCGCGCGAGTCAAAAGAGTATTGTCCTGGATTGTTTGTTTCTTCCTCCTTGTTAGGAGAGCGATAGCGATAGCAATGGTTATAATTCCAACTGCAATGGCAAATACTAGCCATAATTCTTCCATTAACACACCTTCAACAAATATGCGAAAGACAGGTATTTAGAATGTAGATATTAAGACTTTTGAAGTGCGTGCATAATGCATCCTTCTGCTTATCGTCTAAGTCTTTCTTGAGATATAGGTTCGTATGAATGCACCAGCTATAAACGAGACTACTCCTAGAACGAACAATGGAATACTTAGTTCTCGGTAAGGATATAGACCTCCTGATGTGTCATAGAAGAATGTAACGAATCCGCCGAATAGTAGCATAACTCCTAAAACTAAGCATAAATCACCCTCTACACTTTTAGTTCTTGAACTCATAGGAGTCTCAACTCTCCACAGATGTGTGTATGAATATTAGATGGGATTACTAATATGTTGATTGGTGGTGGATTAAATTCTAAGGAAGGAATTAAATTTTAATCCACCAACCAACCAAACATGGAGAAAGAGACCAATTCAAAATCATATAAATACATTTGAGCGTATGAAGAACTGGCGCGCGTAAGAAGAGGATGCAGTCGAATGCGGGAAAAAGCAGAATACGGTAATTGGGTTTCAAAGAGAATTATCTATCTATCTATCTATCTATCTATCTGGTTTTTTGGGGTTCGTATTTTTGGGTTTATCTCTTATGGTCTGGGTCTTGATAATTCCTGCTGTGCGGTCTCTTCTAATTTCGGTGTATTTTCTGTATGTTCGGTACCAATTTTCTCCTCAAGGGGGAAATATGCAAAACCATATCTGGACGTTGGTGTTAGCAAATTTAGATTGGAATGGAGAGGGAAGGGCACTTGACATAGGATGCGGAAACGGGGCTCTCACGATTAAGCTTGCTCAGAAGTATGCAAAAGCACAGATTATCGGAATTGATTATTGGGGGAAAACGTGGGAGTACTCGAAGAATGCTTGTGAAGGGAATGCAGTGATTGAGGGGGTTAGTGAGCGTGTGGCGTTCCAGAAAGCCAATGCTGCAGCTTTACCGTTTGATGATGGTTATTTCGATGCGGCTGTGAGCAATTTCGTGTTCCACATGATCGCCGAGGAGGAAAACCGTGACCTAATTCTGATTGACGGTCCGCCCGGCATCGGTTGCCCAGTGATAGCTTCTGTGACTGGATTGAACGCTGGACTCATAGTTACAGAACCAATCGTGTCTGGAATTCATGATCTTGACAGAACTCTTCAGTTACTTAACCATTTTAGCATACTACCACTAGTCTGCATTAACAAGTACGACATAAACATAAGAAACACGGAAAGAATAGTCAAGTTTTGTGAGAAGAATGAAGTTGACACCATTGAAAAGATTCCTTTCGATCCAATCGTGACTGAAGCAATGGTCGAAGGCAAAACCATCGTTGAACATTCTCCAGAAAAACAAGGTCTCGCAAGAGACAAAGACTGCATGGAAAAGAGTGCTTTCAGTCCTAAATAAGGAATGAATCGACTGGATCAAAAGTTTTATCTATAACGAAGTTATATGAAATTACGAGAGCTCGCAATCTCTCATCAGGCGAAAAGCATGGAACCCAAGCACATCACAGTCTCCAGCGAAGCTGAAGAATACCTTGAAGCAATCTACCGCTTAGAGAAGAAAACAGGGTCTGCCAAGACGATGGAGCTTGCCCGACAATTGAAGGTAGTTCCGGGCTCAATTACAAACACTATAGAGGGCTTAGAAAGGCGGGGTCTAGTTTTACATGAACCTTACAAAGGGGTAAAACTAACCGAAAAGGGGCGAAAAATAGCCTTAGATGTTTTGAGAAGACACCGCCTCGCCGAACGACTGTTAACAGACATCCTTCACCTAGATTGGAGCGAAGCCCACGACACAGCTTGCAAACTTGAACACGCAATCACACCAAACATCATCAAACCCCTAGAAAAAACATTGGGCCACCCAAAAACCTGTCCTCATGGGAGTCCGATACCAACGGCGTGTGGAGGAATAATCGAAGAAGAATCAGTGCCTTTGGCGAAGCTCAGTACTGAACAAAGCGGTATCATAGTCAAGATAGTTGAAGAGAAAGTGGAGGTACTACAGCACCTTGCTGCATTGGGTCTCGCACCTGGAGTACACGTAGAAGTTGAAAAAAAAACATTCTTTGACGGTCCCGTAAGCATCAGGGTTGGCGAAGTCAGCCATACACTGGACTACGGTGTCGCGTCGATCATCAATGTTAGCCGAACCGATGGAAAAACTAGAGGGCAAAAATAATGGAGTTACGTTTGTCCGATCTAAGAGATGGAGAAAGTGGAGTTGTAATTTCTATCGGGACTAGTCGAGGCAGAGGAGATGCTGATAGAGTAGGGAGAGGTTGGGGGTTCAGAAAAAGGCTTGAGGATATGGGTCTGACCCCAGGCACTGAAGTTACGGTAGTGAGGTCAGCGCCTTTTAGTGGACCCTTAGAAATCTACGTTAGGGGTTCAAGGCTGGCTATAGGTAGGCGAATGGCTGAAAGAATTTTCGTTGAGGTAAAAAGGTGACTGAAAACAAATTCAGGGTTGCTCTAGCTGGAAACGCTAATGTCGGGAAGTCTGTAGTTTTCAATCAGCTGACGGGGCTACATCAACATATTGGAAATTGGCCAGGGAAAACTGTTGAAAAAGCTGAAGGGACCCTCCACTTTAAAGACTATTCGATAGACATTATCGACTTGCCAGGGATCTATTCGTTATCAACCTTTTCCTTAGAAGAGTTGATTTCAAGAGAATACATAGCAGTCGAAAGGCCCGACCTAGTCATTAACATTGTGGACGCGTCGCTTCTTGAAAGGAACATGTTCTTCACGTTGCAGCTGATTGAACTGGAAACTCCTATAGTTATGGCATTAAACCAGATGGATATGGCTAAGAGAAAGGGAATAAAAATTGATCATGAAAAATTGGAGAAACTTTTGGGAATACCGGTGATTCCAACCGTAGCGGTAAGTGGAACAGGTATTTACGAGCTGTTAGAAAAAGCCGTTGAGACGATTGAAAAAAGAGGGAAAAAGCCTTCTCAAATGAACTATGGAGAAGAGGTGGAAGAGAGGATTGGAGCTCTCAGTGAATTAGTTCAAAAAATTCATTATCCATACCCTTCGAGATGGACTGCGATAAAGCTCTTGGAAAAGGATGAGCAGGTGGACAGGGAGATTAACAAAATAGACCCCGAGATCCTGCATGCCAGTGAAAATTTGGCAAAAGAAATTGAGGAAATTCACGGTCATTCCTGTTCAACTGTGATTACTTCTGAGAGATATGAAATTGCAAGCAGGATCACACGGGAAGTTCAAGAGGTAACGCCGCCAACAAAGCCGCCGACGAGAGAGAGAATACACACTCTAACAACCCATAAAATTTTTGGCTATCCAATAATGGCTGTGACGGTGCTCTTAATCTTCTACTCCATCTTTACTTTTGGCGACTACACATCGGGTCTTTTGGGTGATTCCCTTTTCGGTTTGAAGCCGATTTTTGAGGGCATATTCGGAACCGGAGTGGTTGGAAAACTGGTTTGGGGTGGAATCATTGAGGGAATCATAGGAGGTGTTACTGTGGCGCTACCGTATATCCTTCCATTTTACTTTGTATTGTACTTTCTTGAGGATTCCGGATATCTCAGTAGAATCGCGTTTTTGATGGACAAATTCATGCACAAAATAGGTTTACATGGGAAGGCTTTCATTCCGGTCATGCTCGGCTTTGGTTGCAACGTTCCAGGGTGTCTGGGGTGTAGAATAATGGAGACCACGAGGGAGAGGCTTCTCGCAGCCTTCGTTGTTACGCTTGTACCTTGCGCCGCAACGACGGTTATAATTCTCGGTCTGGTTGGAAGATTTGTTGGTTTTCAATGGGCATTAGCGTTATACGTCGTTGACCTGCTGATCATTTTTATCCTTGGAAGAATCGCGTTCAAAACCTTGCCAGGTGAGCCCACTGCGCTAATAATGGAGATGAGTGACTACAGAGTGCCTCACATGAAGACGGTGTTGAAGCAAACCTGGTTTAGATTGATGGACTTCATAACGATGGCCTTCCCCCTCATAATTGTAGGTAGTCTTGTAATCAAAATGGTAGAGATTCTCAACCTGCTGGAACCGATCGCAAGCATCCTCAGTCCTGTGACGGTTACATGGCTAGGGTTACCTGCTATCACAGGGATAACTTTGATCTTCGGGGTGTTAAGAAAAGAACTGACGTTGATAATGCTTGCAACTCTCTTTGGAACAGCGAATTTTGCAGAGAAAATGACTTCAGTTCAGATGATTGTATTCACTCTGGTAGCTATGCTCTACATACCATGTATAGCCACTATCGCCGCTTTGATTAGAGAATTCGGATGGAAGAAGACATATATCATCACTGTTTCCGAAATACTACTAGCCTTGCTTTTAGGAGGAATAACGTTTAGGCTGCTGTCCTTTTAACGCGCGCGCAAGATGATAATCAGACAATATTTCTTAGATAGGTAAGGTCTTTTCGGATTACTCTGAATCCTACTTTGTCATATAGTTTGATTGCTTCTGTTTGATTCAAATCGTCAACTCCAAGTTCGACTTCAGTCATCCCTTTGGACCTCAAATAGTGCATGCCATGCAAGATTAGCGAGGTTCCGATTCCCTTTCTGCGATGTGATTTCAAAACGCCAATTGTGTCGATCCACCCTCGTTTTATTCCGGTATGCTTGACAAACTTGCTGTCTATCCATGTGCCAACGTGTCCCACTGGTTTATGTGCTAGAAGAGCAAAAAACCATCCTTTCCGATCAAAATCTGGATGCTCGGACCAATGCTTCCATTCCTCAAGGGTGGAGGCTCTAAAGTCAAAATGTTCACTGAAAGCCTCATCGACCAACCATCTAAGCAACTCGATGTCCTCTCTATCTTCTCTCATGACTCTGAGCCGCACGTCCTCGTTTCCGCCCACATCAGAAGGAATTATGTTCAACTCTCGTCTCATTGCACTGAAGATCCGGATCAAATCGAATCCCATGGATTCAAACAAATGTTTGCATGGAATTTTGTCATCTCTTATCCAGCACTGTGCGGTTTCCATACCCCTTTCTCTCAGGCTTTTGATAGCTCTCTCAGTTAATTCTCGTCCAATCCCTCGTCTTCTGAACTCTGGGACAACACCCAGTGCTCGTACAAACCCTTTCTTCTCTTCGCGTTTCTTGTCAACATAAGCTTGAACCCTTCCAATAGTCTCTCCGTTCATCTCCGCGAGGAACATACCTACCGGATCGAAGCCTGGGTCCTTCTCCCAAATCTCCATGTCCTCCATAGTGCTCGGTCTGAAATCGTCGTATTCCTTGAAAGATTCATTCCCTATTCTAAGCCAAACCTCTTCGTCGTCTCCCTGCACGAATTCCCTGATCTTCAGCATGATGAAATCCATCATCCTTTCTGGTAGAATGCCGTTGCTGATAAAAACCGTCGCTTTTAAAGATTTCTTTACATATCAATAAGCGTATATACTGCAACTGCGGCTTTTGGGATTCAAATGAGAACTCTTCTCCTCTGTTGCTTTCGCGCGCTTAGCCAGACACCTCAGGTTTGCCCCTACATTTCTAACAGTTGAAACTGCC